>CAIWTJ010000030.1 GCA_903915535.1 Enhydrobacter aerosaccus | reverse complement strand
CGGCTCGCTCATGAGGCGAGCCGGAGGCTCGCGGTCCGTAAGAGGATGCCATGACGGAGCGCAAGAACGCGTTCCCGCAGCCCGTCTCCGGCACGGTGACGCCGCGCTTCGGCGATATCGCGACCTTCATGCGCCTGCCGCTGCAGCGCGACCCGGCCCAGCTCGAGATCGGCTTGATCGGCGTGCCGTGGGACGGCGGCACGACCAACCGGCCGGGCGCGCGCCACGGCCCGCGCCAGATGCGCGATCTCTCGACCATGATGCGGCGCATCCATCACGTGACGCGCGTGGCCCCGTACGAGCTCGCGATCTGCGGCGATCTCGGCGACGCCTCGGTCAACCCTGCGAGCCTCGACGATTCGCTCGAGCGCATCGAGAAGTTCTACGCCAAGCTCCACGCTGCGGGCACCGTGCCGCTGTCGGCCGGCGGCGATCACCTGATCACGCTCCCGATCATGCGCGGCATCGCTCGGGGCCAGGCGCCGCTCGGCATGGTGCATTTCGATGCCCACAGCGACACCTGGGACACCTATTTCGGCGGCTACAAGTACACGCATGGCACGCCGTTCCGCCGCGCCGTGGAGGAGAAGCTGCTCGATCCCAAACGGGTGGTGCAGATCGGCATCCGCGGTTCGCTCTACAGCCGCGACGACAACGACTGGGCGGTGGCCCAGGGCATGCGCGTGATCACGATCGAGGAGTATTTCGACCTCGGCGTCGAGAAGGTGATCGCCGAGGCCCGCCGGGTCGTGGGCGACGGCCCGACCTATGTGAGCTTCGACGTCGACGGCCTCGATCCCGCCTATGCCCCCGGCACCGGTACGCCCGAGATCGGCGGCTACACGCCGCACGAGGCGCAGCGCATGCTGCGCGGCCTGCGTGGCCTCAATCTGGTGGGCGGGGACGTGGTCGAGGTTTCGCCGCCGTTCGACATGAGCGGCAACACCGCATTGGTCGGTGTCACGATGATGTGGGAAATCCTCTGTCTGCTGGCCGAGGCGGTCGCGAAGCGAAAAGGCCGCCTGTAGTCGATTGAACGTCGGGCGAAAGCTGCCCACTATGGGCGCATGGATACTCACGTTCAGTCGGTGCTCACGGCCAGTCCCTCGGAACGGGCGCGTGCCCTGCAGCCGCTGCTCGACGCGCACGGCCCGGAGATCGACCGCCGCCGCGAGGTGACGCAAGAGGTGGTGGAGGCGCTGGCGGCCAAGGACATGCTGCGGCTGCTGCTGCCCCGGAGCCTGGGCGGGCAGGAGATCGGTCTGTTGGAGTTTTGCAAGACGACCGAGGCGCTGGGGTATGCGGACGCCTCCGTCGCCTGGTTCGTCAACCAGTCGAACGTCTCCTCGGCGACCTCGGCGGCAGCCATGCCGCATGACAGCGCGCTGGCGGTGTTTGGTACGCCGAGCGCAGGGCTCGCCTGGGGCGCGCGGCACGGCAAGAGCAGGGCGGTGCGGGTCGAGGGCGGCTATCGCCTCACCGGCACCTGGAGCTTCGCCAGCGGCGGACGGCACACGGACGGCTGGCTGGGCGCGCACAGCGCGATCCAGAATCCCGACGGCACGCCGCACATGCGCCATGGCCGACAGGACGACCGCAGCTTCATCTTCCGCCGCAGCGACGCCAAGATCATCGACGACTGGCACGTGCTCGGCCTGCGCGGCACCGGCAGCGACAGCTATTCCGTGGAGGACCTGTTCATCCCGGACGATCGAGCGCCCAACCGCGAGGCGCGGGAGGAGCGGCGTGAGCCGGGCCCGATCTACGTCATCGGCTCGACGCTGCTCTACGCGACGGGCTTCTGCGGCGTGGCGCTCGGCATCGCGCGACGCCTGTTCGAGGCCTATGTCGGCCTTGCACAGGGCGGCAAGAAGAGCCGGCTGGCGCAGGGTTCCATGGCCGAGAACAACGGGGTGCAGCGGGACGTGGCCTTCATGGAAGCCAAGCTCGCCTCCGCGCGCGCCTACCTGCACGAGGCGCTGGGCGAGGTCTACGCCGCGGCGGCCGCCGGCACGCTCTCCGTCGACCAGCGCATGAAGCTCCGGCTGGCCACCACCTACGGCATGAACGAGGCGACCGACGTGTCGGTGGCCGCCTTCCGCGGCGCGGGGTCGGTGGCGATCATCAACAGCCAGCCCTTCGAGCGCCGCTTCCGCGACGCCATGAGCGCCAGCCAGCATCAACAGGCCGCGCTCATCCATGCCGAGATGGTCGGCCGTCACATCATCGGCGTCGAGAGCAAGATCCAGCACATCTAGGGCGCGCGGTAGCTCACGACCTCGTATTCGATTCCGTCCGGATCGAGGAAGTAGAAGCGTTTGCCGGGGTCGTAACTGTCGTGGCCGAACGGTTTCAGTCCGGCGGCCAGCACCTTGGCCTCGGTCGCATCGAGATCGTCGACTTCGACGCCCACGTGATTGAACGGATGGCCCTTGGCGAAGTTCGCGTCGCGCCCGCTGTGGAGGGCGATGTAGTCGTCGTCCGTTCCGACATGGATCGTGAGACCGCCGTCGCGGGCGGGACCCGACCAGCGCACGTGCCAATCGAACAGCGTCTCCAGCAGGCGGGCGGCGCGATCGGGATCGGCAACGTTGACGTTCACGTGCTCGAGGCGCGGCTTGGACATGATGTTTCTCCTCCAGAATGTTTGCCGAGCCTAGAACCTCAAGCTAACTTGAGGTCAAGCCCGATGGAGAGTTCATGCCGCCTGCCTCTTTGCTGTCGATCGGCGACCTGTCCCGGCGCACGGGAATGTCGGTCTCGGCGATCCGCTTCTACGAAGAGCGCGGCCTGGTGAAGGCGATCCGCAGCAGCGGCAACCAGCGCCGCTTCCTGCGCGCCGACATAAGGCGGCTTTCGTTCGCGCAAATCGCGCAGCAGCTTGGGCTCAGCCTGTCCGAGATCGGCGCCGAGCTCGCGACCCTGCCGAAGGGCCGGTCCCCGACGCGCGCCGACTGGCAGGCGATCAGCCGCCGCATCCGGGGAGCGCTGCAGCGCCGGATCGCCACCCTCGAGCGCACACGCGACCTGCTCGACGGTTGCATCGGTTGCGGATGCCTGTCGCTGGCCAAGTGCCGGCTTTACAATCCCGGCGACCGCGCCAGCCGGGCCGGCGCAGGCCCGCGCTTTCTGCTGGGAGATCGAGCGCAGGATTTCGAGGACGATGCCTAGCAATTAGCGCTTGCAAATAATTGCGTTAATAGCAATATTGATTCGGCAGCCGGCGGGACGTCACGGGAAGTTTCCATTTTTTTCCATTTCTTTAATGGGATCAGTCGCCTTCCGGGACTATCCGGCCGCCAGCTCCAGGATTTGCATGACCTCGGCCGGGCCGGGGATAGGACGCGGATTGCGCGGCACCCAGGGCGTGGCCATGGCCTGGGTGGCGATGCGGTCGAAATTTTCGCGGCCGACCTTCACTTCGGCCAGCGAGCGCGGCATGCCGAGGCCCCTGATGAAGGCGTCCAGCACCTCGGACGCGTCCTTGCCGGGATGGCCCATGGCAGCGGCGACCGCCGCCTGCTTGGCGGCGTTGGCCGACCGGTTCCAGCGCATCACCGCCGGCAGCATGATGCAGGAGGTGTGACCGTGCGGAATGTCGAACACGGCGCCCAGCACGTAGCCGATGCCGTGGCTGGCGCCCATCGGCACGCCGGCGCTGAGCGGCGCCATCGAGAGCCACGCGCCGATCTGGCAATCCAGCCGCGCCGCCATGTCGGCAGGATCGGCTTTCACTCGGGGCAGGCCGCGCGCCAGCAGAGAGAGCCCGTGCAGCGCCTGGGCATCGCCGTAGGGACTCGACTCGTTAGAGCAGACGCCTTCGACGCAATGATCGAGGGCGCGGATGCCGGTGGAGAGGAACAGCCACATCGGGGTGTGCCGCGTGACGTGCGGATCGAGGATGACGGCTTTGGGCATCACGCCCGGATGGCGAAACATCTCCTTGGTCTTGGTGGCTTCGTTGGTGACGCCGGAGATGTGGGAGAATTCTCCCGCCGAGAGCGTGGTGGGAATCGAGATCTGCCGCACCGTGGGCGGCGCGACGGGGAGGGGGGCCTTGATGCGATCGAGCGCGGCTGTGTCGCGAATATCGTTGGCGAGGCAGAGCTGGACGGCCTTGGCGGCGTCGGTGATCGAGCCGCCGCCCAGGGTCACAATGAGATCGGCTCCGTCGGCGCGCGCCTGCTCTGCCGCGGCGATGACGGCGGCGCGCGGCGTGTGCGCCGGCATCTTGTCGAAGGTGCCGACACACTTGTTGCCCAGCGCGCGGCGGATCTTCTCGATCTCGTCGGTCTCGCGGTTCAGCGTGCCGCTCACCATCAGGAAGACGCGCTGCGCCCCGGCGCGCTGCACCAGGTCCGCAAGCGCTACGTCGGCGGGCGTGCCGTAGATCACTTCGTCCATCTGGCCGAATACGATTCGTCCGGTCTGCGACATCATTCCTCCGGTGGCCCTTGGGCGTTGTTGTTGCTAGCTTACACGCCATGAGCGGAACAAGAGACGGCGCCATCGCGCGCGCAGAGAAGTATTTCGACGATGGCGGCTTCCTCGCGGAGCTTCAGCGTCGCGTCGCCATCCCCACGACCAGCCAGGAGGAGGGCTCCATGCCCGCCCTCCAGCAATATGTGTCTGGCGAGATGACGGAGTCGCTGACCAAGCTGGGCTACGAATGCACGGTCCAGCCCAATCCCCGCGCCGAATACGGCCCGTTCCTGATCGCCCGCCGGGTCGAGGATCCCGCCAAGCCGACGGTCCTGACCTATGGCCACGGCGACGTGATCCGCGGCCAGGAGGAGCAATGGCGCGAGGGCCTGTCGCCGTGGAACATCGTGATCGAAGGCGATCGCATGTATGGCCGCGGCACTGCGGACAACAAGGGCCAGCACACGATCAACATCGCAGCCCTTGCCTGCGTGCTCCAGGAGCGCGGCTCGCTGGGCTTCAACTCGACGATCCTGATCGAGACCGGCGAAGAGACCGGCTCGCCTGGTCTCGGCGACTTCTGCAAGGCCAACAAGGCGGCGCTCAAGGCCGATGCACTGATCGGCTCGGACGGCCCGCGCCTGGATCATCGCCGGCCAACCATCTTCGGCGGCACGCGCGGCACGCTGAACTTCAACCTCAAGCTCACCATGCGCGAGGGCGGGCATCATTCGGGCAACTGGGGCGGGCTTCTGGCCAACCCCGGCATCATCATGGCGCACGCGTTGGCCTGCATCACCGACGAGCGCGGCCAGATCAAGGTGCCCGAGTGGCGGCCAAAGACGCTGACCAATTCGATCCGCGCGGCGCTGGCCGATGCCGTGGTCGATGCGGGCGAAGGCGCGCCGGAGATCAACGAGGATTGGGGCGAGAAGAGCCTGACGCCGGTCGAGCGCGTGTTCGGCTGGAACTCGTTCGAAGTGCTGGCTTTCAAGACGGGCAATCCCGACCGGCCGGTGAACGCCATCCCGCCCAGCGCCATCGCCTACTGTCAGCTGCGTTTCGTCGTCGGTACCGATCCGCACGACATCATTCCCGCGCTCAAGCGTCATCTCGCGAAGCACGGCTTCGGCCAGATCGAGGTCGAGCAGGCGCGCGACGTGATCATGAGCGCGACCCGCCTCGATCCGGAGAATCCGTGGGCCAAATTCGCCTCGGCCTCGATCGAGAAGACCGCGGGCCAGAAACCCAACATGCTGCCCAACCTGGGTGGTTCGCTGCCGAACGAGGTGTTCACGGATATCCTGGGCCTGCCCACCGTGTGGGTGCCGCACTCCTACGCCGCCTGCTCGCAGCATGCGCCCAACGAGCATCTTCTGGCGCCGGTGGCGCGCGACGGGCTGCGGCTGATGACCGGCCTGTTCTGGGATCTCGGCGCCCAAGGCCGTCCGACCTGAAAAAAGTGAAGCGATGCTGACCGCCGACGAGGCTGCCGACCTCATCCAGGCGATCGCGGCCCGTCAGGACAAGGCGGCCTTTGCCACGCTGTTCCGGCACTATGGACCGCGGGTAAAGGCGTTCCTGATGCGGGGTGGTTCCGATTCGGAAACCGCCCAGGAAGTGGCCCAGGAAGCGATGATCATGGTCTGGCGCAAGGCCGCCAGCTTCGATCGCACGCGCGCTGCAGCCGCGACCTGGATTTACACGATTGCACGCAACAAGCGCATTGATCATCTGCGCCGGACGGGACGGCCGCCGATTGAAACCGAAGACTGGCTTACCGTCTTTTCGCCGGAAGAAGAGGACGCCGACAAATCCGTCCTGGCGGGGCAGACGTATACTCGTGTGAAGGAGCTGCTGGGCGGCCTGTCTGCCGACCAGCTGGTTGTCATCCAGAAGGCCTTCTTCGAGGACAAGACTCATACGGCGATCGCCGAAGAGTTGAAGCTACCGCTGGGGACAGTGAAGTCGCGCATTCGTCTCGCTCTGGGTCGGCTGCGGGACGTGTTGGAGAAAGAACAGGAAGAATGAGCCACCTGGCTCCCGAAGAGTTGCTGCTGGACTACGCCGCAGGCGCGCTGCCCGAAGGGCCGGCGCTCGCGGTGGCGCTCCATGTCGCGCTCAATCCGGTGGCCTGGCGTACTGTTCAGGACTTTCAGGCAGTGGGCGGCGCGCTGCTCGACAGTGAGCCGGCGCCCGCGCCCGATGAATTTGCACTACAGCGGGCCCTTGCGACGCTCGACTCCACCCCGGTCGAGGCGCCCCCCGTGCCTCCCAAGGCGATTCCCGGTTTCGAATGGGCGCCCGCGCCGTTGCTGCCTTACCTCGGCAGCGCGCCGCGCTGGCGCAAGCAGCTGGGCGGCTTCGAGAGCATTCCGGTCCGCCTCCCGGGCGACACGCACCGTGTGGAAATCCTGCGCCTGATGCCGGGCCGCGGCCTGCCGCAGCATCATCACAACGGCCTGGAATATACGACCGTCATGCACGGCGGCTTCACCGACAGCACCGGCAGCTACGGCGTCGGCGATTTCGCGATCGGACCGGGCGCCCAGGATCACGAGCCGATCGCCGATGTCGACGACGGCGTTCCCTGCATCGCGATGATCGTGCTCGAGCAGCCGATCGTGCTCACCGGCCCGTGGGGCCGCTGGTTCAATCCGCTCGTCAAGCGCGGCTGGCTGTAGCTAGTCGCCGGCGGTAATCTGTGTCCCTGGAAAAGGGGACCGACATGCCGCGCCTGCCGTACTACGAGGTCGAGAACGCCACCGGCAAACACGCCGAGTTCCTCGACAAGCTGAAGCCGCATCTCAACATCTACCGCATGCTGGCCAACTCCGAGGCGGGCCTCAAGGGCTTCATCCGGATGGGCAACGCGCTGCTTTACAGGTGCGAGCTCGATCCCGTGCTGCGCGAGCTCGCGATCATCCGGGTCGGCCGCTTGAGCCGCGCGGCCTACGAGGTCTTCCAGCACGAGCGCATCGGCCGCGAAGCGGGCGTCACCGAGGACAAGATCGCCGCGCTGCGCGACGCCACGCCCGAGGCGCCGGCCTTCAACGACAACGAGAAGGCGGTGCTGCGCTTTGCCGACGACGTGGTGCGCAACGTAAAGGCCTCCGACAAGAACCTGAAGGCGGTGCAGGCCTTCCTGTCGCCCGGTGCCGTCGTCGAGCTCACGCTCACGATCGGCTACTACATGATGGTCTGCCGCTTCCTCGAGACGACGGGCGTCGAGGGCGAGGAAGGCCAGGCCGAGTGGCTGAAGACGGCGAAGCTGTAGGAGTAACAGATGGCGTACCGCGTCCTGCTCGCGCAGTTCATGCACGAGACCAATACCTTCTCGAAACTGCCGACCACACTCGATGACTATCGCCGCCGCTTCCTGGTGGAAGGCGAGGCAATCATCCCGAAGTTCAAGGGCACGAAGAACGAGATGGGTGGCTACATCGACTCCGCCGCCACCTACGGCTGGGAGCCGGTCTATGCTGTGGCGGCCAACGCGACGCCCTCCGGCACGCTGACGAAGGCGACGTGGGAAACCATCCGCGACATCATCCTCGACACCGCGAAGAAGGCGGGCAAGCTCGACGGCATCTGCCTCTCGCTGCACGGCGCGATGGTCACGGAAACCGAAGACGATGCAGAAGGCGCGCTGCTCGAGGCGCTGCGCACGATCGTGGGCCCGGACGTACCTATTGCAGCGACACTCGACCTGCATGCCAATGCAACGGTCAGGATGGCCGCGAACGCCAACGCGCTGGTGAGCTACCGCACCTATCCGCACATCGACGGCTACGAGCGGTCGGTTCAGGCCGCCGCGCTGGTGCAGGAGGCAATGGCGGGCAGGAAGAAGCCGCGCTGCCTG
This sequence comes from Enhydrobacter aerosaccus, assembly GCA_903915535.1. Lineage (GTDB taxonomy): Bacteria > Pseudomonadota > Alphaproteobacteria > Reyranellales > Reyranellaceae > Reyranella > Reyranella aerosaccus_C. The sequence goes on along the minus strand of CAIWTJ010000030.1, from coordinate 18,511 downwards.
TTGCTGCAGCCGGCGATGCTGGAGGGCGCCGACCACGGCCGCACGACCCAGCCCGGCCTGATGCGCGAGTTGCTGGCGAAGGCCGACGGCTACGAAAAAGAAGAGGGCATCAACGTGGTGTCGATCCAGGTGGGCTTTACCTGGTCGGACATTCCCTACACGGGCCCCTCCGTTGCCGTGAGCCATGAGCCCGGCAAGGAAGCGCGCGCCAAGGCGATCGCGCAGGCGATGATCGACGAGATATGGAAGCGGCGCGACGAGAGTTCTTCGGATTATCGCCCGATCGCCGACGGCATCGCCGCCGCCAGGGCCGGCGCCGGCAAGAAGGGCCCGCTGGTGATTGCCGACGGTACCGACAATCCCGGGGGCGGTGGTTACAACGACACGACGCCTGTCTTGCAGGCGCTGCTCGATGCCGGAATCGAGAACGTGGCCTTCGGCACGATCTTCGATCCCAAGACCGTGCAGCAGGCGATGAAGGCGGGCGTCGGCGCGGAGATCGATGTCGAGCTGGGCGGCCTCACCGACGAGTCGATGGGCAGGCCGGTCAAGGCGAAGGCCGTCGTGAAGATGCTCTCCGACGGCACCTTCAGGAACGACGGGCCGATGAATGCCGGCGTCGAGACGCAAATGGGGCCGACAGCGGTGCTGCGCATCGGCGGCATCGACGTGGTCACGATCTCGAGCCGCGTCCAGACGATCGATCTCCAGGTGTTCCTCAGCCAGGGCATCGACCCCACGACCAAGAGCGTGCTGGTGGTGAAGAGCGTCCAGCATTTCCGCGCGGCCTACGGGCCGATCGCGCGGGAGATTGTGCTGGTCGACTCCGGCGGCATATGCTCGCCCGACATTTCACGGCTGAAGTTCAAGAAGCTGCGTCGGCCGATCTGGCCGCTCGACGGCGTCAACGATCCTTATGCGGGAGGACAACGCGCATGAGCACCCAGTTCGACATCAAAGGACCGCTGAACGATGCGGCATTCGGCGCCACCGTCACCCTGAAGAGCGGCAAAGGCGCGCGCGCTCTCGCCGCGGCGATGAAGGCGGACCCGGCCGCGTTGCCGGACGCACTCTCCGCCCATGGCGGATTGCTGCTGGTGCAGGGACTGCATGAGATCAACGACGATCCATCGCTGCTCGTGACGCTGAGCCGCGTGTTCGGGCCGGAGGTCGAGGACTATCGCCACACGCTCACCAACCTGAGCTCCGTGCACACCAAGGTGCCGGAGATCCTGCTGGTCTCGAACATGGCGCCGGTCAGCAAGATGCCGCCGCCGCGACCCAATCCTCCCGTCGCCGCCGACGGCAAGCTGCCGGTGCAGTACCCGCATCAGGGTGGCTGGCACACCGACCAGAGCTACCGCCGCCCGCCGCCCGACATCTCGCTGTTCTATGCGGCCACACCGGTTGCGAAGGATCAAGGCCAGACGCTCTTTGCCAACGGCACGCTCGCCTACGAGGCTCTCTCTCCCGCGTTGAAGGCCAAGGTCGAGAAGCTCGAGGGTCTGCATGCCCAGCCTGGCACCGGGCGCTCGCGCCGCGCGGCGCTGGCCGGCGAGATGCCGCGCGCTTTCAAGCCTCACGAGCGCTCGCAGCGCCAGCCGGTGGTGCGCGTCCATCCGGTCACGGGCAAGCGGTCCCTCTATCTCTGCGAGGGTGGGCAGATGGATTGGTTCGACGGTCCATTCGTCGGCATGGAGAAGGGACCGCACGGGGACGGCGCGAAGCTGGTCGACGAGCTGATGTCGCACATGACCCAGCGCCGCTTCGTCTATGCCCATCACTGGGAGCAGGGCGACATGCTGATCTGGGACAACCGCTGCCTGGTCCACGCCGCGACCTGGTACGAACCCGGCGACCAACGCATGATGTGGCGCACCACGGTGCATGGAAATCCGGGCGCGGCTTACGCGGGTGAGGCCAAGAGCTGGATACCGGTCGCGGCCGAATAGTTCAGGACGGGTAGCTCAGGAGGTGGGCTTTCCCGGCGGCACGCAGTTGTAGAGGCTGACCCGGATCGACTCGGCATTCTCGGTCGAGAAGCGCACGTTCGGCCGGTAGCCCACCGGACAGGCCGAGAACATCATTTCATCGGTCCTGCCGGCATCGACCGGATCGGACTGGAAGAGGCCGCCCGGCGTCACATTCCTCTCGGTGATGTGGCCGTCATAGAGCGTCATGAACAGGATCGAAATCGGCGTGTCGCAGCTGTTGCGCGTCACGAACCGGTCGCCCGCCAGCGACCAGCGCAGGCACGCTTCCATGTGCGCGCGCGATTCCTTCTGCTGTGCCGTGGCGAGGGCCGGCAGCACGAGCAGCACCGCTGTCGCCAGCCCGCGCAGCATCACTGCTTCTGGCGAAAGAACGTCGTCAAAACGAAGCGCCGGCCGCGCGTCACGGGCAGCGCCTGGTGCAGCACCGAGCAGGAGAAAACCGCCGCCGCGCCGGCGGGCGGACTCACCTTCACCCCGGAATATTCCGGAAACACCAGTTCGCCGCCCTCGAAATCGTCGTTGAGATTGAGCGACACCGCGAAGGCGCGGTCCTGGGTGGTCGGCGCGCCGTTGTCGCGATGGGCGCCGAAGAAATGCTGGCCGTCGGCGCTGTAGGACAGCACGACGTGGGCATCGAAGGTGAACTGGCGGTCGAAGGCAAAGACCTTGGTGAGCTCGGGCCCGATGCGGAAGGCCAGTCGATCGGAGATCGCCTTCTGCATCATGGGCTCGCTCACCATGTAGTCCTCGGTGCGCTTCAGCTCGAGCACGCCCACATTGCCGTAACGGCTCGAAACGCCGCTGTCCTTGTGATCGCCCTTCTGCCAGAGGCGGATCACCTGGGCACAGAAGTCCGGCTCGAGGACGCGCGGCAGAACCAGCACAGGGGCCATGGGCGTGGTGAGCACCTGGCCCGCGCCGCCGTTGCTGCGCACGCTGTCGGCCAGCGCGCCGATCGCCTCGGCGGCGGCAGGCAGCGCGCGCGTGTCGAAGGTCGCCGCGACCCGCTGATTGGCGTCGAGCACCACGACGCGTGTGCGCATCACGGTCTGGCCGAAGCCGATGCTTCCCGCGCTCAAGAGGGCGGGCAGGAACTTGCGCTCCGCGTCGCAGAGCAGCAGCGTGTCCGCCGCCCCGCAGAGTTTCTTCCACGGCGCGCCGGCCGCCGCGACCGGATTGCCGCACACGACGACAGGCACGGTCGAGGCCGCCTGGCATGCCCCCTGCAAGACCTGGAACGGCTCGGTGTCGACGGCCTTCAGGTCGTCGATGGCGACCAGCGCAACCGGCTGGCCGGTGAACGACCAGATGAATTTGCGCAGCTTGCCGTCGAGTCCCGGCAGGAAGAAGTCGGGCAGGCGATCGCCGGGGCGGAGCGATAGGGCGTTGGTCATGACAGTGACCGTTAGCTATCACGACTTTTCCGGAAGTGCATCCTTGCGCCTCTGGAGGGGCGCGGGGGGCGGCCCGCCGCGACGGTGTCGCCCGATGCCTTCGCCGTCAGGATCGATAGCTTGCGCACCCTCTACGCGAGTCTTGCCCGTTGAGGGGCGTCAATCGCGCCAGCGGCAACGCTCCAGATCCAGACGGCCCTTGCCGTCGAACTCGATGCCTTCCTTTTCCAGCAGACGACGTTGCAGAATGTCACCGCCATTGCGCGACAGGCTGTGCGAGATTTCGCCCTTGGCGTTGACGACGCGGTGCCACGGAATCCGTGTCTTCGGGTCGAGATGCTGGAGGACGCGGCCGACGAGACGGGCGCGTCTGGACATGCCGGCCATGGTGGCGACCTGGCCGTAGGTCGCGACCCAGCCTTTGGGGATTCGGCTGATGACGGCGCAAATCGCCTCGACCGCCTTGTCCCCTTGGGGAACAGCGTTCCCTGTTCTGGGCTTGGGTCCTGGGAATTTGAGGACGCGTTTCATGCGATTGGCATCGACCCGGAGGAATCCCCGCGGGGCAATGGTGGGCGCGGTAGGGATTGAACCTACGACCCCACCCGTGTGAAGGGTGTGCTCTCCCGCTGAGCTACGCGCCCGAAGGGCGGGCGTATAAGACGTGTTTGGCTGGCCGTCAAATGGCGTATTGCTCCCGCCCGATTCCCCGCAGGATCCGGTGGCTTGCGCCCCGCACCTTTTTTTCGAGGAGGCAGCGAAAAAAGAAGCGTTCGCGGCCCGCTGCCGACCGCGCGAACCAGCGCTGGGCGGCGTCCTGTGCCGTCTCGAACAGCAGTTTTTCCCAGCGGTCGGTGATGCGCCCGACCGAGATTTCCTCGGCCCGCCGCCGGCCGTTTTCGATCATCGCCTGGCGCAGGGCGGGCGAGGCCGCCAGCCGATCGATGGCCGCACAGGTCTCGTCGAAAGAGCCGACCTCGATGTAGTCGAGCTCGCTCTGCCGCTGTTCGCGAAAGGCGAGTTCGCGGCCGAGAATCGCCGGCACCCCGGCGATCCAGGCGTTGAACAGCTTCGACCCGGGTTTGCGGATATATCCAGAGTGCTGGAAGCTGCGGACCCCGATCACCGCATCGATATCCGTGAAGTCCGTGTTGCGTTGCGAGGCGGCGTTGCGCACATGCCAGGCAATGGCGCGGCTGGCGAGGAATTCCGACCAACGCGGCGTGCGCAACTCCGCGGCCAGGTTCTTGTCGTCGCCGAAATACGCCAGGGAGGAGAAGGACGCTCCGCGGCTTTCATCCCGCTTCATCAGTCCGGGCTGTGGCCAATGCGGCACGTCATGGCTGTCGGGCATGATGCGCGCCTGGATCCGGTTCTGGGTGATGTGCATCTGCGCGAAGACATCGGGCGCCTCGTCGGCGTTGATGCTGACCAGAAATTGTCGCGGACCGGGCTTGTAGGCGAGGGGCACCGTGCCGCTGCAAAGCACGATGATGCCCTCCTGCGGCAGCTCTTTGGCCAGCACCACCGGCCGGCCGCGCTCGCGCAGCCGCAAATAGGTTTGAAGGACCCAGTTCCAGTCGGTGTTGATGAAGTAGTGGTTGGTTCCGCCCGACTTGTTCTCTACCACCTCGTCCGACGGCCAGTTGTTCGGGTGGAAGCAGAAGAAGACGGGGCTGGTCATCGCTATGCCGATGACCTTAACCCGCCTCGGAGCCGTGATCCAGCCGCGCAGCGCTGCCGAAAATGTCATAAGGTCAGAGAACGGGGAGGCGGCGGCGATGGTTTCGTTCTTGGACAGGGTCCTGCAATCGGGTGCTAGTCGTCTCGGCTATCGCTTGCAGAAATACAAGAATGCGCCCTATGGGCTCGATCCCTGGCGCGACCTCGGGCGTCTTGCGGCCGAGTGGAAGATCGATCTCGCGATGGCATTCGACGTCGGCGCGAATGTCGGCCAGACGGCCAGCCTGTTGAAGAAGATGTGGCCCGGGATGGAGATCGTCTGCTTCGAGCCCACGCCCACGACCTTCGAAATCCTGCAGAAGAATATCTCCGCCCTTCCGGGCGTGAAAGCCCACAACATCGGACTCGGCGCAACGGCGGGCTCGTTCGATCTGTTCACCTATCCGGGGGACTCGCTCCTCAACAGCCTCAGCCCTCAGTCGCCGTTCACCGTCCGCTTCGCGTCGAAGTACGATCCGATGGTGAAGAAGGTGAGTTGCACGGTCCGCACGCTCGACGAGGTCCGAAAGGAGAGCGCTATCGAGCGGATCAATCTCCTCAAGATCGACACCGAGGGATTCGATCTGCAGGTCCTCGAGGGCGCACAGGAAACGTTCCGCGACGGCCGTGTCGATTTCATCTATCTCGAATTCAACACCATCCTGCCGAAGGCGGGAATCGGCGGCGGCGCATTGGCGCCCGTGGCGGCCTTCCTCGAACCGTTCCGGTTCAATCTGGTATCGACCTACACCGATCAACTCGTGACGACGGGCGAATTCTTCTCGGGATTCAACGCCCTGTTTGCCCGCCAGCAGCCCTAGGACGCGAGCTGCCCCAGCGCGCCGGGAAGCATCCCGAATTTCTCGATCACGGCCTCCGCGCCCAGTTCCGACGCCGGTTTCACCGTATAGCCCCAGCTGACGAGAACCGCCGGCAGCCCGGCGCCATGAGCCGCTTCGACGTCGTGGATCGAATCGCCGATCATGACGGTGCTCTTCGGATCGCCGCCCATGCGTTCGACCAGCATCAGGATATGCCTGGGGTCGGGCTTCCTGACGGGAAAGGTATCCGCGCCGGCCACGTCGGCGATCGGTGGCATCAGCTTCAGGTGCTCGAGGATCATCCGCGAGGGTTTCTCGAACTTGTTGGTGCAGACGCCCTGCCGGAGGCCGAGCGACGCGAAGCGGGCGACGACGTCGATGACACCGTCGAAGGCCACGGTATTGCTGATGGGATCGGCCTCGTAATAGCGCACGAACTCCCGGGTGACGGCCGTGAGGGCGGCATCATCCAGCGCCTTGCCGTATTTTGCGAAGGCCTTGCCCATGGTGACCTTGCTGCCCTGGCCCATGAAGATACGGACATCGTCCTCGGTGACCGCCGGCAGGCCGTGGTCGGCCAGCACGTTGCTCACCGCGACCTGCATGTCCTTGGCGCTGTCGATCAGGGTGCCGTCGAGGTCGTAGATCACGGTCTGGAAACGGCCGGCAATAAGGGCGTCAACACTGTCTTTCATGGCCATTCCTTAGCACATCCGCCTTGCGGGCCCGCCAGCCTCATGGCATCGGATCAGCCATGAAATCGTCTGTTGCTGTGGTGGTTCTGGCGGCCGGGGCCGGAACACGGATGAAATCGGCGCTGCCGAAGGTCCTGCATCCGCTCGCGGGTTGGCCGATGCTTCGGCACGTGCTGGAAGCCGCCGCCCGCCTCAAGCCCGCAAAGGTGATCGGTGTCGTGGCGCCCGGCGCCAAGGCGGTGGCGGCGGCATTTGCGCCGCATCCAACCGTCGTGCAGGAAAAGCCCCTCGGCACCGGACACGCGACCAGAGCGGCGCTCGGCCAGTTGAAAGGCCATCGCGGGCCGGTGCTTGTCGTGTTCGGGGACGCGCCGCTGGTGACGACGGCAACGATGCGGAATTTACTCGCGGCCTGTGCCGCCGAAAAGGCTGCGGTCGGGGTGCTGGGCTTCCGCGCCGCCGATCCGACGCCCTACGGCCGCCTTATCCTGAAGGATGGCGAGCTGGAGAAGATCGTCGAGAGCAAGGACGCGGTCGGCGCCGAGCGCGACGTCGATTTCTGCAATTCGGGCGTGATGTGCCTCGACGGCGCACTGCTGCCGAAGCTGCTGGCCGGCATCGGCAACGACAACGTGAAGAGAGAGTACTATCTGGTCGACGCGGTCGCTGTGGCGCGCCGGCTCGGCCATCTCGCCATCGCCGTCGAAGGCGATGAGGAAGAATTCCAGGGCATCAACTCGCGCTCGGAACTCGCGGTCGCGGAGACGTCGCTGCAGTGGCGCCTGCGCGCGGCGGCCCTCGAGGCCGGCGTCACCATGACCGACCCCGGCACGGTCTGGTTGGCCGCGGATACGAAGTTCGGCACCGACGTCACGATCGGTCCCAACGTGCGCTTCGGCCCGGGCGTGACCGTGGCGTCCAATGTCGAGATCAAGGCGTTCTGCGATATCGAGGGCGGCCGCATCGGCCGAGGGGCGATTATCGGGCCCTTCGCCCGCATCCGCCCAGGATCGGAGATCGCCGAGGACGTCCATATCGGCAACTTCGTCGAGCTGAAGGCCACGAAAATGGGCCGCGGTGCCAAGGCCAACCACCTGGCCTATCTCGGCGACAGCGACGTGGGCGCGGGCAGCAACATCGGCGCCGGCACGATCGCCGTGAATTACGACGGTTACGGCAAGTACCGGACGGTGGTGGGGACCGACGTGTTCATCGGCTCGAACAGCTCACTGATAGCGCCCGTCAAGGTCGGCAAGGGTGCCAATGTGACCGCCGGAAGCGTCATTTCAGAGGATGTGCCGGCGGGCGCCGTGGCCTTCGGGCGGGCCCGGCAGGTCACAAAGAAGGGGCGGGCGGCCGCGCTTCGTGCGAAACTGGCCTCCCGCGCGGCGGCAGCCAAGCGGGCCAAAAACAAGAAATAGCCCCCCCTCCTCGGATAGTTCCTCCCATGTGCGGCATCATCGGAATCATCGGCAAGGCGCCCGTCACCCCTCTGTTGATCGACGCGCTGAAGCGGCTCGAATACCGCGGCTACGACTCAGCGGGCGTCGCCACCCTCGTGAACGGCCATATCGAGCGCCGCCGTGCCGAAGGCAAGCTCGTCAACCTCGAGGCCAGGCTGGCCGACAAGCCTCTGCCGGGCATCATCGGAATCGGCCATACGCGCTGGGCGACCCACGGCAAGCCGTCGGAGCGAAACGCGCATCCGATCGCCACCGACCGCGTGGCCATCGTCCACAACGGCATTATCGAGAACTTCCAGGAACTGAAGGACGAGCTCACGGCGGAGGGCAAGCGCTTCGACAGCGACACCGACACCGAGGTCGTCGCGCAGCTTCTCACCTCGTACCTCGAACAGCAGATGTCGCCGGAAGCGGCCATGGGCAAGGCGATGGCGCGCCTGCGCGGTGCCTTTGCCCTGGTCGTGCTGTTCAGCGGACGTCACGACATCCTGATGGGCGCGCGCCGCGGCAGCTCGCTGGCGGTGGGTTACGGTGAAGGCGGCGAGATGTACATCGGTACCGACGCGCTGGCGCTCGCCCCTTTCACCAAGCGCGTGACCTATCTCGAGGACGACGACTGGGTCGTGCTGACGGGCAACGGCGCCACGATCTTCCAGGGCACGAAGGAAGTGAAGCGCGAGATCCGCCAGAGCGGCATCTCGGGCGCGATGATGGGCAAGGGCAATCATCGCCACTTCATGCTGAAGGAAATCTACGAGCAGCCCACGGTGATCGGCGACACGCTTCAGACCTATCTCGATCCCGCGACGCGCTCGGTCAGCCTTCCCGCGCTGCCGTTCGACTGGAACAAGGTGAGCCGTATCACCATGACGGCCTGTGGCACGGCCTACTACGCCTGCATGGTGGCCAAGTACTGGTTCGAGAAGCTGGCGCGCCTGCCGGTCGAGACCGAGGTCGCCTCCGAGCTGCGCTACCGCGAGCCGCCGATGATCGAAGGCGGCGTGTGCATTGCCGTGTCGCAGTCGGGCGAAACGGTCGACACCCTGGCCGCCCTTCGCTACGCCAAGGCGCAGAAGCAGACGATCCTGTCAGTCGTGAACGTGCCCGAGAGCGCCATCGCGCGCGAGTCGCACGTCGTGCTGCCGACCCTGGCGGGACCCGAGATCGGCGTTGCCTCGACCAAGGCCTTCACGACGCAGCTTGTCGTGCTGCTGTCGGCCGCGATCGCGGCGGGCCGCGCACGCGGCGTGCTCACGCGCGAGGACGAGGAGCGGCTGGCGCATGCGCTGATCGAGCTGCCCGCCCAGGTCAACGAAGCGGTCAACATGGAGGAGCTGTACAAGCGCATCTCCGAGGAGATCCTGGCCGAAGCGCGCGACGTGCTCTACATGGGCCGCGGCTCGTCCTTCCCGATCGCCCTGGAAGGTGCGCTGAAGCTCAAGGAAATCTCCTACATCCATGCCGAAGGCTATGCCGGCGGCGAGATGAAGCACGGGCCGATCGCGCTGATCGACGAGAGCGTGCCGGTGGTCGTGGTGGCGCCGACCGACGCGATCTTCGACAAGATCGCGTCCAACTTCGAGCAGGTGAAGGCGCGCGGCGGCAAGCTGGTGCTGCTGAGCGATCAGGCCGGCAATGCACGTCTGGGCAGTCACGCGGCGGCGTCGATCGTGTTGCCGGCCGTCGATCCCGTGGTGGCGCCGATTCTCTACACCGTGCCGGTGCAGCTGCTGGCGTACTACACCGCGGTGGCCAAGGGCACCGACGTCGACCAGCCGCGCAATCTCGCCAAGAGCGTGACGGTCGAGTAGCCGACGCGTCGACTATTCGAACGCCCGAGCAGCGAGGGCTTCTACCGCGTGCCTTGCGGCAGGCCGGGGGCCAGGCCGCCCGGGGCCTGCTGCTGCGGCTGGGCCGGACGCGGCTGGGCGGGAGCGGGGCGCGGCTGTACGGGCTGGGCCGGCATCAGCGTCTGGATCGTGGCGCGCAGCTTGGCCGTTTCGGCTTCCTGGGCCTTCTTGAATTCTTCCTCGTTCAGGAAGCGATCCTTGTTCAGGTCCATCTGCAGGAACTGCTCGACGGCGTGGGCGGTGAGCTCGACCCTGTCGAGCACGCCGTCCTTGTTGGTGTCGATCTCGGCGAATTTCATCATCGCGATCTTGCGGCGCAGTTCGAACGGCGGCAGGCCCTGGGCCTGCGGTCCGTCGGCGGGGCCGGCGACGGTGGCGTATTCCTGCTGCGTCACCTTGCCGTCGTTGTTCTTGTCGAGCTGATCGACGCTGCGCAGCTGCATGTCGATGAAGTCGTTGATCGCCACCAGGCCCTGGCGGCGGCGCAATTCCGCCTGCTGGCGCTCGGCGGCCTCGCGCTGCATCGAGCGCTGCACGATCAGGCGCAGTTCGGGTTCGGTGACCTTGTTGTCGCGGTCCGTGTCGTACTGGTTGAACTCCGCATGAACGAGCGCCTCGGCCTCGGCACGCTCGACGAAGCCGTCGCGGTTGGTGTCGAGATTCTCGAATTCGGCGCGGGCCCGGGCCTGGCGTTCGGCCAGCGGCATGCCGTTGGGCATATCGCTCGAGAACGGCGGCTCTGCGACCTTGAGGAATTCATCGACCGAGAGCTTTCCGGCCTTCTTTGTGTCGAGCTGGTCGAAGGTCTTCATGCGGTACTTGAGGAAGTCCGCGCGTGTGACCTCGCCCTTGTTGGCGGTGTCGATCTCGTGGAACCAGGTCGGCAGCGGCACCGGCGCGTTGGGCGCCGCCTGGGGCGTCGTGCTGGGTGCGGGCGTTGCCTGAGCCGGCGCAGGTGCGGGCGTGGCCGGAGCAGGCTTGGCAGGCGGAGTCTGTGCCGAGGCGGGGAGCGTCACAGCGGCTGCAGCGACCAGGATCGAAGAGAGGAGGCGATTCATTGGCGAGGGCTTACGTGTTTGAGGAGGGGAGTTCGTATCGGCGGGGAGGCGTGTCCTGTCAACGGGCTGTCCGACCATAGCATCCTGCGATGCAATCGCGCCGAAAGAGTGGCGTGGCGGCATTTGGGTTGCGTCCTGCGGCTGGATGGGTCATCGTGCGAAATAAGTCGGCTCCATAGAAGGGCCACAAGTACTTGGGAGGCAAGGGTAATTTCGCGGATTGGGCCTGTTGTTTATGCCCGCCGCGAAACCAGCGTGATCATGACAGGATCGATTCAAACCCGCTCGACTCCCCTGCTGAGCGTGCGTGACGTATCCGTCCGCTTCGGCGGCATCGTCGCGCTCGACGGTGTGTCGTTCGACGTGTTTCCGGGCCAGGTGGCCGGCCTGATCGGCCCGAACGGCGCCGGCAAGACGACGCTCTTCAACTGCCTCAGTCGCCTCTACACGCCCAATGGCGGCGACGTGCTGTTCGAGGGCCAGTCGATCCTGAAGCGGCCGCGCCACGACATCCCGACCATCGGCATCGGCCGCACTTTCCAGAACGTGGCCCTGTTCGATCGCCTGACGGTGCTCGACAACGTGAAGGTCGGCTGCCACAGCCGCAGCTCGACCAGCTTCTTCGAGAATGCCCTGCGCCTGCCCAAGGTCGCGCCGGAAGAGGCGCAGATCGCCAAGCGCGCGCACGAGCTGATCGAGTTCATGGACCTCGTGCCCTTCACTCATGCAATGGCGGGCCCGCTGCCGTTTCCGATCCGCAAGCGGGTGGAACTGGCGCGTGCGCTCGCGTCGAGCCCCAAGCTGCTGCTGCTCGACGAGCCGGCCGCCGGCCTCAATCACGAGGAAGTCGAGACCTTGAAGGCCCAGATCAAGCGCGTGCGCGACACCCAGAACGTCACGGTGCTCTTGGTCGAGCATCACATGAGCCTGGTCATGTCGGTGTCGGACAAGGTCGTGGCCATCGACTTCGGCAAGAAGATCGCCGACGGCACGCCCGCCGAGGTGCAGCGCGACCCGGAAGTGATCCGCGCCTACCTGGGGACCTCGTGATGGCAGCCCTTCTCGAAGTGAAGGGCCTCAAGGCCTTCTACGGCAAGACCCAGGTGCTCTACGACCTGGGCTTCGACATCGCCGAAGGCGGCATCACGACGCTGCTGGGCGCCAACGGCGCGGGCAAGACCACGACGCTGCGCGCGCTTTGCAACATGGTGCGCACCGAGGGCACGATCCGTTTTGCCGGCGAAGACATCATGGGCAAGGCCACGGAGGAGATCGTGCGCCGCCGCATCGCGCACGTGCCCGAGGGACGGGGCACCTTCACCTCGCTCACTGTCGACGAGAACCTGCGCATTGCCGCCTACACGCGCAACGACAAGGAGGCGGTCGCCGCCGAGCGCGAGCGCGTCTTCTCCTATTTCCCGCGGCTCAAGGAGCGCATCACCCAGCAGGCCGGCACTCTGTCGGGCGGCGAGCAGCAGATGCTGGCGATCGCCCGCGCGCTGATGCTGAAGCCGCGCCTGATGCTGCTCGACGAACCGTCGTTCGGCCTGGCGCCGCTGATCGTGGTCGAGATCTTCCGCATCCTCAAGCGCATCAACGAGGAGGAAAAGGTGAGCATCCTCCTGGTCGAACAGAATGCGGCACTCGCCCTCGATCTCGCCGACTATGCCTACGTGCTCGAGACCGGCAACGTCGTGATGTCCGACAAGGCGAGCGTCGTGAAGAACGACGAGACCATCCGCAAATCCTACCTTGGCTACTGAGGAGCCCGGCAATGCAACAGCTCCTCGAGCAGATCGCATCGGGCCTCGCCAACGGCGCGATCTACGCCTGCGTGGCGCTTGCCCTGGTGATGATCTACGTCTCGACCGACCATCTCAACTTCGCGCAGGGCGAGATGGCGATGTTCAGCACTTACATCAGCTGGCAGCTGATGAACTGGGGCGTGGATTTCTGGATTGCGTTCGTCCTGACGATCGCGATCTCGTTCGTCCTGGGCGTCGTCATCGAGCGGGCGATCCTGAGACCTCTGCATAACGCGCCGGTGCTCTCCGTCGTCGTGGTCTTCATCGGCCTGCTGGCGATCTGCAACTCGATGGCGGGCGCGATCTGGAGCTACCTGATCAAGGAATATCCGTCGCCGTTCCCCAAGGCGACCTTCGGCATCGCGGGCGTCATCGGGCCGCACCAGCTGGGCGTCGTGATCGTCACCCTGATCGTGCTGACGCTGCTCTTCCTCTTCTTCCGCTACACGCCGCTCGGCCTTGCCATGCGCGCCGCCGCCCAGAACCCGCAGATGGCCCGCCTGGTCGGCGTCCGCGTCGACTGGATGCTGGCGCTGGGCTGGGGCCTTGCCGCCGCGGTGGGCTCCGTGGCCGGCATGATGGTGGCGCACATCGTCTACCTCGACCCCAACATGATGAGCGGCATCCTGCTCTACGCCTTCGCGAGCGCGCTGATCGGCGGCATCGGCAATCCCGGCGGCGCGGTGGTCGGCGGCTTCATCGTGGGCGTCCTCGAGAACCTGGTCGCCTACGCCGGCAACATGATCGAGAAGACGACCGGCATCTACATCATCGGCAATGGCGAGAAGCTCACCGTGGCGCTGATCATCGTGATCTTCGTGCTGACGGTTAAGCCCGCCGGCCTGTTCGGCCGCGTCGTCGTGAAGAGGGTCTGACATGCCGTCATTCCCGAAGAAATGGCTGTGGGTCGTCCTCGCGCTCGCCTTTGCCGTGCCGCTTCTCCAGCCGATCCTGCCCGAGATCGTCTCGAACTACCGCCTGTTCCTCGTCAGCACGATGATCATCGCCGCGATCGCGGTGCTCGGCCTCAACCTTCTGACCGGCTTCAACGGCCAGATCTCGCTGGGGCACGGCGCCTTCTACGCGGTCGGCGCCTACACGGCGGCGGTCCTGATGGACAAGCTGAACGTGCCTTATTACGCGACCCTGCCGATCGCGGCCGTGGTCTGCTTCGTCGTCGGCTTCCTGTTCGGCCAGCCGGCGCTCAAGCTCGAGGGCCACTATCTGGCGCTCGCCACCTTCGCGCTGGCGCTCGCGGTGCCGCAGATCCTGAAATACAAGTGGCTCGAGGACCTCACCGGCGGCGTGCAGGGCATCGTGCTGTCCAAGCCGGAAGTGCCGTTCGACATCCCGCTGAACGAAGACCAGTGGCTCTATTACTACTGCCTGATCACCATGGTCGTGCTGTTCTGGGCGGCGAACAACATGCTGAACAGCCGCAGCGGCCGCGCCATCATGGCGATCCGCGACCACTATATGGCCGCCGACACGATGGGCATCAACACCGCGCGCTACAAGACGGTGACCTTCGGCATCAGCGCCGCCTACACCGGCATCGCGGGCGCGCTCTCGGCCTCGGCGATCGCCTTCGTGGCGCCCGACAGCTTCAACATCTTCCTGTCGATCAAGTTCCTGATCGGCCTGGTCGTGGGCGGCGTCGGCTCGCTCACCGGCTCGGTGGTCGGCGGCATCTTCTACGTCCTGGTCGACAATTCCGCCCAGGCGATCTCGACCTTCATCAAGAACGATCTCGGCCTGCAGTTCGACCTGTCGGCCTACACGATCTTCGGACTGCTGCTCATCATCCTGATGTACCTGATGCCGCAGGGCATCGTGGGCGGCGTCTACATCCTGGTCCGCCGCTTCCGTCGCGGCTGACCCCGATCCCAGCGTCCGCGTTCGCGTTTGTTTTCGTCGTGTGAGCCGACAACAGGGAGCGAAGCATGAAGACCAGCAGGCGTACCTTCGTGGCCGGGGCTTCGGCAGTGGCATTTTCCGGCAAGGCCGCGTTCGCGCAGAAAAAATACGAAGACGGCGTCACGGATACCGAGATCAGGATCGGAAACACCAATCCCTACAGCGGTCCGGCCTCCGCCTATGCCGCGATCGGCAAGACGATCGACACCTATTTCAAGAGCGTCAACGAGGCAGGCGGCATCAACGGCCGCAAGGTCAGGTTCATCTCGATGGATGACGGGTACGTGCCATCGAAGACCGTCGAGGTGGTGCGCCAGATGGTCGAGAGCGACAAGATCTTCGCGCTGTTCCAGCCGCTCGGCACGCCGTGCAACAACGCGATCCAGAAGTACATGAACACCCGGAAGGTGCCGCAGCTCTACGTCGCCACCGGGGCCTCGAAGTGGGGCGATCCCGCGAACTTCCCGTGGACCATGGGCTACCAGCCCGACTACCACACCGAGGCGGTGATCTACGCCCGCCATTGCCTGGCCAACGTCAAGGACGCGAAGATCGGCGTGCTGAGCCAGAACGACGATTACGGCCGCGACTATGTCGGCGGCCTGAAGGAAGGACTGGGCAAGGACGTCGGCCGCATCGTGAAGTCCGTCACCTTCGAGGCGACCGATCCGACGGTCGACAGCCAGATCATCCAGCTCAAGGATTCCGGCGCCAACGTCTTCATGAACTTCTCCGGGCCGAAGGCCGCCGCACAGGGCATCCGCAAGGCGGCCGACCTCGACTGGAAGCCGGTGCACTATCTCAACAACATCTCGGCGTCGGTGGCGGCGGTGATGAAGCCCGCCGGCTACGACAATTCGCAGGGCATCATCACGGCGGCCTATCTGATGGACGCCACGGACAAGCAGTGGAACGACAACGCCGAGATGAAGGCGTGGAGCGCGTGGATGGACAAGTGGATGCCGGGAGCCAACAAGGCCGACGCCAACCACATCTACGCCTATGGCGTGAGCTTCCTGATGACCGAGACGCTCAAGCGCTGCGGCGGCGAGCTCACCCGCGCCAACCTCATGAAGCAGGCGGCGGGCTTCAAGAATTTCCGCGTGCCGTTGCTGCTGCCCGGCATCACGGTGAACACCAGCCCGACCGACTTCTACCCGATCCAGGCCGTCCAGCTTCAGCGCTTCAAGGGCGAGACCTGGGACCTGTTCGGCGAGGTCATGCACGCCGAGAGCAGCTAGCCGCCGGCCATCTGCGTCAATCCGAGGGCCACGGACAGGAGATCCGACCCGCTGGCGAGACGCGCGGAAGGCGCCGCCCGTGCGATCGCCGCGCGCACCGCCGGCACGCGGCTCGAGCCGCCGGTGAGGAAGATCGTATCGACCGCGGCGGCGCCCAGGCCCGCCGCCTTGATGCAATCGCCCGCCGCCCGGTAGAGCCGCTCCGTCCCGGCCCGGATGGCGCGGTCGAACGCCAGGCGCCGCGCCGTGACCGCGAGGCCTTCTTCAAGAAACGCGAGCGGCACGGCGGTGCGGTCCTGGGAGCTCAATGCAATCTTGGCGTCTTCGACGGCAAACGCCAGGCGATGGCCCAGGCCCTGGCGCATCACCTTCAGGAGGCGTTCCACTTTCTGCGGCTCGCAGGCGAGCGAGACCAGCTCGGCGACCTCGCGCTCGTTCCTGTAGGTATAGGCAAAGTTGATCGTCGCCCAGGCGGCGAGCTGATGATAGATCGCGTTCGGCATCGGCAGGTTCTTCTCGACGAGCCGCGTGCCGAGGCCGAGCAGCGGCATCACCGCGGCAAGGCTGAGCGCGGTGTCGAAGTCGGTGCCGCCCACGCGCACGCCCGCGGTGGCGAGCACGTCCTTGCTGCGGTCGGCGCGCCCGCGATGCTGCGGGCCGACACGGATGAGGGAAAAGTCGCTCGTGCCGCCGCCGATATCGGCGATCAGCGACAGCTCCTCGCTTTGTATGGTCTGCTCGTAGTGGTGGGCGGCCGCGATCGGCTCGTACACGAAGGCCACGTCGCGAAAGCCCGCACGCCTGGCAATGGCCTCGAGCACCGCCTGGGCGCGCGCGTCCGCCCTGTCGTCATCGTCGACGAAGCGCACCGGCCGGCCGTGCACGACGCGCGTGATCTCCTGGCCGGCGAAGGCCTCGGCTTTGTCCTTGAGATGCCGCACCAGGATCTCGACGACGTGCGTGAGCGGCACCTTGCGGCCGCCCAGGCTGGTTTCCTCGTCGATCAGGGGAGAGCCCAGGATCGACTTGAGCGCGCGGATCAGGCGGCCTTCGGTCCGTCCGACGTAGGCTTCGATCGCCTCGTTGCCGAACAGCACACGGCCCTTGGTTTCGTAGTCGAAGAACACCGCGCTCGGCATCAGCGTGTTGCCCGCTTCGACCGGCGCGAGCGCGGCTTCGCCGTTGCGCATGACGCCGATCGCCGAGTTCGACGTTCCGAAATCCAGTCCGCACGCGATCATCTCTGTCCCCTTGGAAGGCGAAGGGGACGTCATCTATTACGATGCGCCCGACGTTGCCAGACTGTTTCTTTGCGCCTAAGGTCCGCCTCCATAGAGGGCTGTCCGGAATTCGGGCGGCCCTTTTTGTTCGCGGGCGGCCGAACGGGCCCTAGAGCGTCATCGGCGCGGACGAGGCCACCGCCTGGGAATCCTGCTTCCAGACGTCCGACTGGTCGACGTACAGCTCGATGCGGTTGCCGTCCGGGTCGGCGAGGTACAGCGACTTGCTGACGATATGATCGATGGCGGTGGAGGCGATGCCCGCGGCCTCGAGCTCCTGCCGTGCCCGCTTCAGCGCCTCCAGCGTGTCGCCGATCTTGAAGGCGACATGCGCCAGTCCCGTCTGGTGACGGGTGGCCAGGGCGGCATCGTCGCCCACTTCGGCGATCGCCAGGTCGTGATGCGTGGCGCCCAGGCTGAAGAAGGTCATGTTGAGCTTGTCCGAGCGCGCCGCGACAGGCAGGCCGAGCACGCCGTGATAGAAGGCTTCGGAGCGTGCCCGGTTGCGGACCTTCAGGACGATGTGCCCGAGATTCTCGATCTTCATCAAAGCTCCTCCCGGCTGACCATGCCGGCATGAGATCAGAGCCGAAAGACCTCGTCCACCCGAGCGCGGGTTCCGTCGGCGGGGATTTGGGAAGACAGCCGGATCAAGCGCCAGGGCGGGCCGGAGGCGCGGCTGCGGCCGATTTCACACAAGGGGGCGTCGGGCGTTTTTGGCCTTCACTTGGCCGCGTTTCCGGGAGAAAGTCCGGCGCTATCCAACAAGGGAGGAATAATCAAAGTGAGTACCAATAGGCGTACGTTTATCGGCGGCGTGTCGGCTGCCGCGTTGATGTCCGGATCGACATCGGCTTTCGCGCAGAAGAAGTACGACGACGGCGCGACCGACAAGGAAATCAAGATCGGCCATAGCGGCCCCTACAGCGGCCCGGCCTCCGCCTACGGCGTGATCGGCAAGGGCATCGAAGCCTACTGGAAGATGGTCAACGATCAGGGCGGCATCAACGGCCGCAAGATCAACTTCGTGACGCTCGACGACGGCTACAGCCCCGCCAAGTGCGTCGAGGTGACCCGTCAACTCGTCGAGCAGGACAAGGTCCTGCTGTGCTTCAACACGCTCGGCACGCCGTCCAACACGGCGATCCAGAAGTACATGAACACCAAGAAGGTGCCGCAGCTCTTCGTCGCCACCGGCGCGTCGAAGTGGGGCAAGCCCAAGGACTTCCCGTGGACGATGGGCTACCAGCCCGACTACCACACCGAGGGCG
>CAIWTJ010000029.1 GCA_903915535.1 Enhydrobacter aerosaccus | reverse complement strand
GTAATTTCGAACGTCTTAGTGCGCGACGACGGCTTCGGGGCCATCCGGCTTCTTGACCACCGGCTCCAGGTCGTTCGTCCACTCTATCGGCACCAGCGGCTTCACCAGCGCCCGGGCGAGGACTTCATCGACGGTCGAAACCGGGATGATCTCCAGGCCCTTCTTCACGTTGTCGGGGATCTCCGGCAGATCGCGCTCATTCTCCTTGGGAATGAGCACGGTCTTGAGACCGCCGCGCAACGCCGCGAGCAGCTTCTCCTTGAGACCGCCGATCGGCATGACCCGGCCGCGCAGGCTGATCTCGCCGGTCATGGCGACATCCTTGCGGACTGCAATGCCGGTGAGCGCCGATACGATCGAGGTGACCATGCCGACACCGGCCGACGGACCATCCTTGGGCGTTGCGCCTTCCGGCACGTGCACATGGATGTCGCGCTTTTCGAACACGGCCTGCTTGATGCCGAAGCCAGAGGCGCGCGAGCGAACGTAGGCGTTCGCCGCCGTGACCGACTCCTGCATCACATCGCCCAGCTTGCCGGTGACAGTGACCCGTCCACGGCCCGGGACCAGCACGGCCTCGATCTGCAGCAACTCGCCGCCAACCTCGGTCCAGGCAAGACCTGTCGTGATGCCGACCAGATCCTCGAGCTCGGCCTCGCCGTAGCGGAAGCGACGGACGCCGGCGAACTTGTCGAGGTTCTTGGCGGTGATCTTCACCTTGCCAGTCCCCTTCATGAGGATTTCCTTGACGGCCTTGCGTGCCAGGTTGGCGATCTCGCGCTCCAGGTTTCGAACGCCCGCCTCGCGCGTGTAGTAGCGCACGAGATCGCGGACGGCATCGTCATGGATGTCGAGCTCGCCTTCCTTCAGGCCGTTCGCCTCGATCTGCTTGGTGATCAAGTGCTTGCGGGCGATGGCGATCTTCTCGTCCTCGGTGTAGCCGGCCAGCCGGATGATCTCCATGCGGTCCATCAGCGGCTGAGCCATGCGCAGCGAGTTCGCCGTGGTGATGAACATCACGTTCGACAGGTCGTAATCCACCTCGAGATAGTGGTCGTTGAACGCGGCGTTCTGTTCGGGATCGAGGACCTCGAGCAGCGCCGACGACGGATCGCCGCGGAAATCCGCGCCGAGCTTGTCGATCTCGTCGAGCAGGAAGAGCGGGTTCGACGACTTCGCCTTCTTCATGCTCTGGATGACCTTGCCCGGCAGCGAGCCGATGTAGGTCCGGCGATGGCCGCGGATCTCGGCTTCGTCCCGCACGCCGCCCAGCGACATGCGCACGAAGTTGCGACCGGTCGCCTTGGCGATCGACTTGCCGAGCGAGGTCTTGCCGACGCCGGGCGGGCCGACGAGGCACAGGATCGGGCCCTTCATCTTGTCGACCCGCTGCTGCACCGCGAGGTACTCCAGGATGCGTTCCTTGACCTTCTCGAGGCCATGATGGTCCGCGTTCAGGATCTCCTCGGCGTACTTCAGGTCCTTGATGATCTTGGTCGGCTTCCTCCACGGTATCGACAGCAGCCAGTCGAGGTAGTTGCGCACCACCGTCGCCTCGGCCGACATCGGGCTCATGGTCTTGATCTTCTTCAGCTCGGCATGCGCCTTCTCGCGCGCCTCCTTGCTGAGACGCGTCTTCTTGATGCGCTTCTCCAGCTCGGAGACCTCGTCGCGACCGTCCTCGGTCTCGCCAAGCTCCTTCTGGATCGCCTTCATCTGCTCGTTGAGATAGTACTCGCGCTGCGTCTTCTCCATCTGACGCTTCACGCGGTTACGGATCTTCTTCTCGACCTGCAGGACGCCGATCTCGCCTTCCATCAGGCCAAGGATCCGCTCAAGCCGCTTCGAGACCGAGTCGAGCTCGAGCAACTGCTGCTTCTCGGCAACCTTGAGGGCGAGATGGGCCGAGATCACGTCGGCGAGCTTGGCCGGCTCTTCGATCTTGTTGATCGAGACGACAACCTCCGGCGGGACCTTCTTGTTGAGCTTCACGTAGTTCTCGAATTCCGAGACCACGGTGCGCGCGGCGGCCTGCAGCTCGCCGGGATCGCCTGCGCCCTCCTCCATCTCTACCGCGCGGGCCTCGAAGAACTCGGGCTTGTCGGTGTAGCCGGTGATGCGCACGCGCTTGCCGCCCTCCACCAGCACCTTCACGGTGTCGTCAGGCAACTTCAGGAGCTGCAGCACGGTGCCGAGCGTGCCGATGTTGTAGATGTCCTCGGCGCCCGGATCGTCCTGGCTCGCGTTCTTCTGGGCGATCAGAAGGATCTGTTTGTCGTCCTTCATGACCTCTTCGAGCGCCTTCACGCTCTTCTCGCGGCCGACGAAGAGCGGGACGATCATGCCCGGGAACACGACGATGTCGCGCAACGGCAGAACCGGATAGACGGTACCTTCAGGAGTAGTCGCTTTGGTGGGGGCGTTCATTTGGATGCCTCGCAATACGCTGTTAGAGCTGCTGCGTACCCGAGCCGGGGTCCCAAGCTTGGCGACCGGCGGCCTAGGACCACGTGCACTCACTTGCAAAGATTGGCTTGAACAGGTCTCGGTTCAAGACCCGCCGAAAAAGGCCGGTGGCAGGCACCATCGACCCTGCAAAACTCACGCCGGGGCCGCCGCCACGCCTTCTTTGCGCTCTCCGTGCACATAAAGCGGCTGGGCACGGCCTTCGATGACTTCCCGATTGATGACGACCTCTTCGACCCCGTCCAGCGATGGCAGGTCGTACATCGTATCCAGCAGCACGATCTCGAGGATCGAGCGCAGGCCACGGGCGCCGGTCTTGCGCAGAATCGCCTTCTGGGCGACCGCCTTCAGGGCATCGTCGGAGAACTTGAGCTTCACGCTCTCCATGTCGAACAGCCGCTGGTACTGCTTCACAAGTGCGTTCTTCGGACGAGTCAGGATCTCGACCAGCGCGGCCTCGTCCAGGTCCTCGAGCGTGGCGACCACCGGCAGGCGGCCGACGAACTCGGGGATCAGGCCATAGCGCAGCAGGTCCTCCGGCTCGAGGTCGCGCAGGATCTCGCCGGTACGGCGGTCTTCCGGACCGCGCACTTCGGCGCCGAAGCCGATCGACGTACCTTGGCGGCGCATCGAGATGATCTTGTCGAGGCCCGAGAAGGCGCCGCCGCAGATGAACAGGATATTGGTCGTGTCGACCTGCAGGAACTCCTGCTGAGGATGCTTGCGGCCGCCCTGCGGGGGAACAGAAGCAACCGTGCCTTCCATGATCTTGAGCAGCGCCTGCTGCACGCCCTCACCCGACACGTCGCGCGTGATCGAGGGGTTGTCGGACTTGCGGCTGATCTTGTCGACTTCGTCGATGTAGACGATACCGCGCTGCGCGCGT
Source organism: Enhydrobacter aerosaccus (assembly GCA_903915535.1). Lineage (GTDB taxonomy): Bacteria > Pseudomonadota > Alphaproteobacteria > Reyranellales > Reyranellaceae > Reyranella > Reyranella aerosaccus_C. The sequence goes on along the minus strand of CAIWTJ010000029.1, from coordinate 1,427 downwards.
TCGACGTTGTAGTCGGCGGCCTGCAGCAGCTTCAGGATGATGTTTTCGACGTCTTCGCCTACGTAGCCGGCTTCGGTGAGCGTCGTGGCATCGGCCATCGTGAAGGGCACGTCGAGCATGCGTGCGAGCGTCTGCGCGAGCAGGGTCTTGCCGCAGCCCGTTGGGCCAATGAGCATGATGTTGGACTTGGCGATCTCGACTTCGTTCGCCTTGCCGCCGTGGCTGAGCCGCTTGTAGTGGTTGTGCACCGCGACCGCGAGGATGCGCTTGGCGCGATCCTGACCGATCACGTAGTCGTCGAGGATCTGGCGGATCTCCTTCGGAGACGGAACGCCGTCCTTCGACTTAACCAGCGTGGTCTTGCTCTCCTCGCGGATGATATCCATGCAGAGCTCGACGCATTCATCGCAGATGAACACGGTCGGGCCGGCAATGAGCTTACGAACCTCGTGCTGGCTCTTCCCGCAAAAGCTGCAATACAGCGTATTCCGGGAGTCGCCCCCTGATTTGGCGGCTGGCATGTCTACAACGTACCTCCGCTTGGGCGGCCCGCGACCTTGCGGGCCCGCACGCAAGACTATGTTAAACGCGCCTTACGGATGGCGACAACATCAAAATGTAGTGTGTCGCACCGCGAGTGGGGAACAATTGGTCGCGGGTGACCCTCAGGATGCCGCGGCCGAAATGGTCGGGACGGGACGATTTTCAAGGACGTCGTCGATCAGGCCGAATTCCTTGGCCTCCAGGGGCGCGAAGAAGCGATCACGCTCCATGCCGTGCTGGATCTCCTCGATCGTCCGCCCGGTGTGATGGACATAGAGTTGATTGAGCCGTGCCCTGGTCAGCAGGATTTCCTTGGCGTGGATCTCGATATCCGTCGCCTGGCCCTGTGCTCCGCCGGAGGGCTGATGAATCATGATGCGCGAGTTGGGCAGCGAGAAGCGCTTGCCCTTGGCACCCGCCATCAGCAGCAGGGAGCCCGCCGACGCCGCCTGGCCGAACACCAGGGTCGAGATCTGCGGCCGCACGTACTGCATGGTGTCGTAGATCGCCAGGCCCGACGTCACGACGCCACCCGGCGAGTTGATGTAGAAGGAGATGTCCTTGGTCGGGTTCTCGGACTCGAGATAGAGCAGCTGGGCGCAGATGACGCCCGCCACGTTGTCCTCGATCGGCCCGTTCAGGAACACGATCCGCTCCTTCAGCAGTCTCGACCAGATGTCGTAGCCGCGCTCGCCGCGGGCCGACTGCTCGACGACCATGGGAACATAGTAGTTGTTGTAGACTTCAAGCGGATCGCGGTCGCGAGTCATCGCGTGGCCCTTTCGTGATTCATCCGTAGAAAGTGGCAGCGACGGCGGCCCGGTTCAAGGCCGCCGCGACTGTATTGATCAGGCGGCCTCGGCCGTCTTCTCTTCGTCGGCCTC
>CAIWTJ010000028.1 GCA_903915535.1 Enhydrobacter aerosaccus | reverse complement strand
CGCCGCGGCCACTATCCAGGAATCCGCGATACCGACGCCATGATGCAGCTCGTACTTCTCCTTGAGGCCGCGCAGGATCGAGATCGTATCCTCGACCGTGGGCTCGGCCACGAAGACCGGCTGGAAGCGACGGGCCAAGGCCGCGTCCTTCTCGATGTGCTTGCGATACTCGTCGAGCGTCGTGGCGCCCACGCAGTGCAGCTCGCCGCGCGCCAGCGCGGGCTTCAGCATGTTCGAGGCGTCCATCGCACCGTCGGCCTTGCCCGCGCCGATCAGCGTGTGCAGCTCGTCGATGAAGACGATGATCCCGCCTTCGGCAGAGGAGATCTCCGACAGGACGGCCTTGAGGCGCTCCTCGAACTCGCCGCGGAACTTGGCGCCCGCGACCATCGAGCTGAGGTCGAGCGACATCAGCTTCTTGTTCTTGAGGGACTCGGGCACGTCGTCGTTGACGATACGCAGGGCCAGGCCTTCGGCGATCGCGGTCTTGCCGACGCCGGGCTCGCCGATCAGGACGGGATTGTTCTTGGTACGGCGGCTCAGCACCTGGATGGTGCGGCGGATCTCCTCGTCGCGGCCGATCACCGGGTCGAGCTTGCCGTCACGCGCCGCCTGGGTGAGATCGCGGGCGTACTTCTTGAGGGCGTCGTAGCCGCTTTCGGCCGACGCGCTGTCGGCGGTACGGCCCTTGCGCAGTTCTGCAATCGCCTTCTCGAGCGGCGCGGCCTTCACATTGCCCTTGGCGAGCGCGTCGGCGGCGTCGGTACCCTTGGCGAGAACCAGCGCCATCAGCAGCCGCTCGACGGTCACGAAGGAATCGCCCGCCTTCTCCGAAATCGCCTCGGCCTGGTCGAACAGGCGCGCTGTCTCCGGCGCCATGTAGATCTGGCCCGCGCCCTGGCCTTCGACCTTGGGCTGCTTGGCGAGGTTGGCTTCGACCGCGCGGTACACGGCGCGCGAATCGCCGCCCGCCGATCCGATCAGGTTGGCCGCAAGGCCTTCGGGATCGTCGAGCAGGACTTTCAGAAGATGGTCTGGAATGAAGCGCTGATGACCTTCGCGCAGCGCCAGCATCTGGGCGCTTTGCAGGAAACCGCGCATACGCTCGGTGTATTTCTCTTGGTTCATGACTCAACCCTTCCTTTTGCGCCCCCGTCCAGCGGCAGGCGAAAGAGCGGACCCCTATCCGGGCATCCTGTGATCGATATAGGGTGCCAGGACGCCGGTACAAGACCAGACAGAGGGTGCGGCTTTTCGAGGTGAACATGGCCGGCCACGGGGCGGTCGACCGTGATCCAAATCAATAAAATCAGGAGTTTTTCATGTCCGAACACGGTCAGGTCGAGGGCGCCAGCAAGGGCCTCGCCATCATGATCTCAATCCTGGCGGCCTGCCTTGCGATCGCCGAGACCGGCGCCAAGAGCGCCCAGACCGAGGTGCTGACCCAGCACGTCGAGGCCACGAACACCTGGAATTTCTTCCAGGCCAAGACCATGCGCCAGACCCTGGTCCGCACCGCCGCGGAAGAATTGGAAGCCCAGTACAAGGATGCCGGCAACATGCCGCCGTCGGTCAAGGCGCAGGTCGACAAGTGGAAAGAGACGGCGCAGCGCTACGAGAGCGAGCCGTCGACCAACGAGGGCCGCAAGGAGCTGGCGGCGCACGCCAAGGAGTATGAAAAAGGCCGCGAGAAAGCGCGCGCGGCGTATCACAATTTTGAATTCGGATCGGCGTCCTTCCAGCTCGCGATCGTGCTGGCGTCGGCGGCCGCGGTCACATCGGTGATGTTTCTGGCGTATGCAGCCGCCGGACTCGGCATCGTGGGCGCCGTCCTGACCGTAGCCGGCTTCGTCGCGCCGACCCTGCTGCATCTCTAGATCGACGCTCTAGGCCGGGGCCGAGGCCCCGCGCCCAGACTCATGCGGTGGGCTTAGCTGCCGCGACGACCCGACGGCCGGAATTCCGGCACTTCAGGCTGCTCTTCGATGGCCGGATCCTGGCTGGAGGGGGCGCTGCGGCCACCTTGCAGGAATGCCACGCCACCGAGGCCCGGTTCGCTCTCCTCGCGCGAGACGCCGCGATCGTCGTGCTGGCGGCTCTCCTGCTGGCGCGAGTCGCGCTGGCGACCGTCATGCTGGCGGCCGTCCTGCTGCCGGCCTTCCTGCCGATTGTCGTTCTGGCGGCCCTCGTTCTGGCGACCCTCGTTCTGGCGACCGTCATTCTGGCCGCCGTCGTTCTGCCGTCCGTCGTGCTGGCGTTCGTTCGACGGATAGGCCTCGCCGTTGGCACTCCCGTTGGCGCCATTGGCCTGCGGCTGACCGGCCTGGCCTTCTTGCTGCTGCTGCGGGTTCTGCTGCTGGCCGTCCTCGCCGCCTTCGCCCCACTGGTTGGTGCGCGGCACGAAACCGCCCTGGCTCTGGATGACGCGGAAGTAGTGATCGGCGTATTGCCAATAGGCCTCGGCCTGGATGCGGTCGCCCATGGCTGCGGCCTCGCGGGCCAGCGCCTGGTACTTGTCGTAGACCTGATGCGCGTTGCCGCGCACGCGGACGTCCGGACCGCTGCTGTCAAAAATCTGATTCCGGTTTGGCGGCCGGTTCGGATTGTGATTGTGCTGTTGCTTGTGCTGATTGTGGTTGCCGCCGCCGCCGCCGTTACGGCCGCCGCGCGAACGCTGACGATTATTTGGTCTCATTAACCTAAGGCCAGTTATCTGCCGGACGGGTGTTGTTTTTGCGACCCTCTGCCCTTCGCGGGCGCCGTCACAGCTCAATTTGAGAGGGATGAATGCCCGTTAGACGGGCGGCGGCCCCCCAAGGGCCTGAAAGGAACGTAGTCTCAATTGAGAAGGATTGCCAACCATTTAATGTGTCGCTCGTAGCACGCGGTCGATACCGCCCAGATCCTTGACCGGTGCCGTGACGCGGAGGCCCGCAGCCTCGAAAATGCGCGTGATTTCAATGGCTTGCCCCTCGCCGATTTCGACCACCAGGTGCCCGCCTGGCACCATCAACTGAGGCGCCGCGGTGGCGATCAGGCGATACGGGTCCAAACCGTCCGGCCCGCCATCGAGGGCAAGCCGTGGCTCGTAGCGCGCCACCTCGGGCATCAGGCCTTCGATCGTTCCGGCCTCGATATACGGCGGGTTGGACACCACCAGATCGAACGGACCGCCGAGCGGCCCGGTCCAGCCGGGCTCGCGCCAGTCGCCGTGCAGCAACGTCGCGCGGTCGGCCACGCCGAGGGCCTGGGCATTGCTTTGCGCCACCGCGAGCGCCTCACGCGACACATCGAGACCGACGCCGTGCGCGTTGGGCAGCTCTTTCAGGAGCGTGAGCAGCAGGCAGCCCGAGCCCAGGCCAAGGTCGAGCAGGCGCCAGGCGCGCGTACGATCGGCCAGCAGCGGCAGCGCCACCTCGATCACCGTCTCGCTGTCGGGCCGCGGCACCAGTACCGCGGGCGAAACCTTGAACGGCAATCCCCAGAACTCGCGTTCGCCCAGGATGTACGCCATCGGCTCGCGCCGGACGCGGCGCGCCGTGAGGGTCCTGAGCTTCTCCTCGACCGCGGGCGGCGCGGGGTCGCGGCCGTGCACGATCAGCGCCTCGGTCGGCAGGCCGGTCGCATGGGACAGCAGAAGACGTGCTTCGAAACGGACGTTGTCGATGCCGGCCGCGGTCAGCGCGACAGCGGTGTCGCGCAGCAGCGCGTCGTAGGTGAGACTCAGGCGGCGAGCTCCGACAGGCGCGACGCCTCGTCGTCGGCGATCAGCGCATCGATGATCTGATCGAGCGCGCGCCCCTCGAGTATCTCGTCGAGATTGTAGAGCGTGAGGTTGATGCGGTGGTCGGTCACCCGGCTCTGCGGGAAATTGTAGGTGCGGATGCGTTCGCTGCGGTCGCCCGAGCCCACCTGGCCCTTGCGGTCGGCGGAGCGCAGATCGTCGAGGCGCTGGCGCTCGGCATCGTACAGACGCGCGCGCAGGATCTTCATCGCCTTGGCCTTGTTCTTGTGCTGGCTCTTCTCGTCCTGCTGGCTGACCACCACGCCGGTCGGGATGTGCGTGATGCGCACCGCCGAGTCCGTCGTGTTGACCGACTGGCCGCCCGGCCCCGACGACCGGAAAACGTCGATCCGCAGGTCTTTTTCGTCGATCTTGATGTCGACGTCCTCGGCTTCCGGCAGCACCGCGACCGTGGCCGCCGAGGTGTGGATGCGGCCCGAGCCCTCGGTCGCCGGCACCCGCTGCACGCGATGCACGCCCGATTCGAACTTGAGCCGCGCGAAGACGTTGCGGCCGGTGACCGTGGCGATCGCTTCCTTGTAGCCGCCGATGCCGGTGTCGGAGAGCTCCATGATCTCGAACTTCCACTTATGCTCGGCGGCGTAGCGCTGGTACATGCGGAAGAGATCGGCGGCAAAGAGCGCGGCCTCGTCGCCGCCGGTGCCGGCGCGGATTTCGAGGATCGCGTTCTTCTCGTCAGCCGCGTCCTTGGGCAGCAGCATTTTCTTCACGGCCTGCTCGAGCACGGGAATCTGCTTCTTGAGCGCCTCGGCCTCTTCCTCCGCCATCGCCTTCATGTCGGGATCGGCGGCCATCGCCTCGGTATCCTTGAGGTCGCGTTCGGCCTTCTGCCAGGCGTTGACTGCGGCGACCAGGGGCTCGAGCTCGGCATATTCCTTCGAGGCCGCCACGAACTTCTGCGAATCGAGCGTGCCCGCCGACAAGGACGCCTGCAGCTCGGCATGCCGGGTCACGATCTGGTTGAGCTTGAGCAACAACGACATGATCAGCCCTTCAACGCGTCGGCCAGTCGATCGAGCGCGATCTCGCGCTGCTCGCCGCTGTCGAGATCCTTGAGCTGGGCCACGCCCCTCGCCAGTTCGTCGTCGCCGATGATGATCGCCGCGCGCGCATGGAGCTTGTTGGCACGCTGCATGCGCCGCTTCATGTTGCCGCGATACTCCTGCTCGACCGCGATGCCCTGCTTTCGCAACGCGCGCGCGATGCCTAGCGCCTTGATCTCGGCGGCAGGTCCCAGCGGTGCGATGGCGACGGGCCGCGGCAGCGCTTTGGGCTCGTTGCACAGCATCATCAGGCGCTCGATGCCGCCCGCCCAGCCGATGCCGGCGGTCGGCGGCCCGCCCAGCTCGGCGATCAGCCCGTCATAGCGACCGCCGCCCAGCACCGTTCCCTGGGCTCCCAGATGCGTGGTCACGAACTCGAAGGCGGTGTGGGTGTAGTAATCGAGACCGCGCACCAGCGCCGGATCGACCTCGAACGGCACGCCGGCCGCGGCGAGGCCATCCTGCACGGACTTGAAGAAATCCCTGCTGGCCTGGTTGAGATGATCGGCGAAGCTCGGGGCGTTCGCATTGATCGCCTTGTCGCCCTCGTCCTTGCTGTCGAGGATCCGCAGCGGATTGCGCTGCAGGCGGTCGCGCGACTCCTCGGAAAGATCCGCGGTGTGCGCCGAGTAGTAGTCGACCAGCACCTTGCGATAGACGGTCCGGCTCTCCGGATCGCCCAACGAATTGAGCTTGAGCGTGCAGCGGTCGAGGATGCCGAGCCGCTCGAGGATGTCGGCGGCGACCGAGATCACCTCGATGTCGGCGCCGGGCTCCGGCGCGCCCAGCACCTCGAGGTCGATCTGGTGAAACTGGCGCTGGCGGCCCTTCTGCGGCCGCTCGTAGCGGAACATCGGGCCAGCCGCGAAGATCTTGAGCGGCAGCTGCTGCGTCAGCTCGCCGTTCGACACGAAGGCGCGGCAGATGCCGGCGGTGTATTCCGGCCGCAAGGTGAGCGATTCGTCGCCGCGATCCTTGAACGTGTACATCTCCTTGGAGACCACGTCAGTCGTCTCGCCGATGCCGCGCGCGAACAGCTCGGTGAATTCGAAGATCGGCGTCGCCATCTCGCGATAGCCGTAGAGACGCGCCACGTCGCGTGCGGTGTCGATGACATGCGCGAAACGCCGGTACTCGTCCGGCAGAATATCGTGCGTTCCCCGCACGGGTTGCATCTTGCTCAACGGTATTGCCTTTGAATGCCGCTACTCGGCGGCGACTTTGATCTTGGCTGCCTCGATCTCGGCGGCCTTCTTCTCGATCAGCTCGACGAGATGATCGACGACGCTGGCGTCCTTCAGCCGGTGATGCGGCACGCCCGCGATATAGACCTGATGGATGTTGTTGCCGCCGCCGGTGAAGCCGATGTCGGTCTCGCGCGCCTCGCCCGGGCCGTTCACGACGCAGCCGATCACCGACACCGTCATCGGCGTGGTGATGTGCGAGACGCGCTTTTCGAGCGCCTCGACGGTGCGGATCACGTCGTACTGCTGCCGCGCGCAGGACGGGCAGGAGATGATGTTGACGCCGCGGTGGCGCAGGTTCAGCGCCTTCAGCATCTCGAAGCCGACGCGCACCTCTTCTTCCGGCTCCGCCGACAGCGAGACGCGGATCGTGTCGCCGATGCCGGCCCACAGCAGCGAGCCCATGCCGATCGACGACTTCACGGTGCCGGTGCGCAGGCCCCCTGCCTCGGTGACGCCGACATGCAGCGGGTAATCGCAGACCTCGGAGAGCTGCTGATAGGCCGCGACCGCGAGGAAGACGTCGGATGCCTTCACGCTGATCTTGAAATTGTGGAAGTCGTGATCCTGCAGGATGCGCGCGTGATCGAGTGCGCTCTCGACCATCGCCTCCGGGCAGGGCTCGCCGTATTTCTCGAGCAGGTCCTTCTCGAGAGACCCCGCGTTGACGCCGATGCGCATCGATACGCCGTGATCCTTGGCGGCCTTGATGACCTCGCGGACCCGCTCGGCGCTGCCGATATTGCCGGGATTGATGCGCAGGCAGGCGGCGCCCGCGTCGGCCGCCTCGATCGCGCGCTTATAATGGAAATGGATGTCGGCCACGATCGGCACGGTCGTGGCCTTCACGATCGCATGCAGCGCCTTGGTCGAGTCCTCGTCCGGGCAGGACACGCGGACGATGTCGACGCCGGCCTCCTCGCAGCGCTTGATCTGGGCGATGGTGGCGTCGGCATCCGCCGTCAGCGTGTTGGTCATCGTCTGTACGCTGATCGGCGCGCCGTCGCCCACCGGGACGGACCCGACCATGACGCGCCGGGTCTTGCGGCGGACGATGTCGCGATAGGGACGGATGCTCATGCCGCCAATGTAGCGACGCGACGCCTGCTTATCCAGCCGTGGGAGACGCCCTGTGGATCAGCGCGCGTCGATGACGCGGTAGCCGATTCCTGCCGGCACGACATAGCTTTCACCGGCCCGGACATAGGTCTGGGCCAGCACGTCGCCGCTCGGCGAGCGCAGCTCGACCCAGCTGTTGCTGCGCAGGATCAGCGGCGTGTCGATTTTCATCGGCGCGCGAATGACGTTGGCATCCGGAGTGGTGACCGGCGGCGGCGGTGCGGTCGCTTCCTGCACTTCAGGACGCGGCGCATCGATCGTCAGCGGCTGCGCAGCTTGCGCCTGGCCTGCAGAGGGAATCGACATCACGACCGGGGGCGGCGCCGGAACGGTGACGATCACCGGCGGCGCGGGCAAGGTCGCGGGCTCGGCATGCGTGGTCGGCAGCGACGGCGTGACTCGCGTTTCATGCGACGGCAGAGTGACGGGCGCGGCGGCTTGCTGAGTCTCGCTCGTCGACTTCGCCGGAGCGGCCGGCGTCGCGGGACGCGACGCGAGGAGACGATCGGGAACCGGCGGAACTTTTTCGCTGATCACCGTGCTCTGCCGCGGCAGGTAGTGCCACACGCCATAGCCGGCACCAACAACGAGCAGGATGGTGAGAACGGCGAGGCCGATAGGCGCGCGCTTTTCGACGATGGGGAAATCGGCCGGCAGCGCGACCGGGCGCTTGATCGGTACCGCTCCGGACAGCTGATAGGCCGTCAGAACCTTCTCGGGCTCGAGACCGACGTGTGCGGCGTAGGCGCGGAGGAAGGCCGGGATGTAGGCGGCACCCGGCAACAGGTCAAATCGGCCCGACTCGAGCGCCTCGACATAGTGGCGGCGAATACGAATTTGCTTTTCGATGTCCGCGACACTGAGGCCACGGGCTTCGCGTTGGTCGCGCAGCAGACGGCCAACCGCGCGACCTGGTGTGGTCTCGCGTTCCATCGCTCGCCAATCGACCTGATCCGGCATTGATATTTCCCCTCGCCGCCAACTCCTACCAGAGGCCTTTTGCAAGGGCAAAAGAGATTCGCTGAATCGCGCTAAATTTCGATGGCGTGGTCGGCGGCGAAGAGGCGCAGCGTCTCGCGCAAGGGCTGGTCCGGCTGCGCCAACGCAGACCCTACGAAGTCCGTCACCTCATCGAGATCGAGAGAACGGATCATGGCCTTCACCGGTCCGATGGAGCCCGGCGACATCGAGAGCGAACGCACGCCGATGGCCAGCAGCGCCAGGGCTTCAACCGGGCGGCCGGCCATCTCGCCGCACACGGAGACATCGACCCCCGCGGGGCGCGCCTTCTCGACCACAAAATGTAGCAACCTGAGCAAAGCTGGGGACAAGCTGTCGTAGCGTCCGGCCAGGCGGCTGTTTCCGCGGTCCGCTGCATAAAGAAACTGCAGAAGGTCGTTCGTACCAATTGAAACAAAATCGACATGGGGCAGGAGGCTGTCGAGTTGCCAGGCCAGGGCCGGCACCTCGAACATAACGCCAACGCGCAATCGCTCCGGGACAGCCTGCCCCCGACGCCGGGCCCGCTCCATTTCGAGCTCCAGCAGCGCGCGGGCCCCCTTCAGCTCGCCCACGTCAGCAATCATGGGGAACATGATCGACAAAGGACGGCCGTTGGCCCCCTGGATCAGGGCCCGCAACTGGCCGCGCAGCATGGCCGGCCGGTCGAGACCGATGCGGATCGCCCGCCAGCCCATGGCCGGATTGTCGTCGCCGAGCGAACCGACGTAAGGCAGCACCTTGTCGCCGCCGACATCGAGCGTGCGAAAGGTGACCGGGCGGCCGTCGGCAATATCGAGCACGCGGCTGTAGAGCCACGCCTGCGAATCGACGTCGGGAAATTCCGAGCGGACCATGAACGGGATCTCGGTGCGATAGAGTCCGATGCCGTCGGCCGCCGTGTCGTCGAGGTGCTGCACGTCGATCAGCAGGCCCGCGTTCATGTTGAGCGAGATGCGCACCTGGTTGCGCGTCACCGGCGGCAGATCGCGCAAGGCTGCGTAGCGCTGCAGGCGCGCGGCGCGCGCGGCGATCGCCTCGTGGATCGACTGCACGACATCTTCCGCCGGGCGCACCATCACCTGCGCGTTGTCGCCGTCGACGATGATCGCGTCGCCCGCCTCGACCCGCGACAGCACGTCGGGCGCGCGGCCGACGACCGGAATGTCG
>CAIWTJ010000027.1 GCA_903915535.1 Enhydrobacter aerosaccus | reverse complement strand
TGAAAGTAATGGTGTCCACCCTCGATCGACTGTCCTACGCCGCCCGCCAGGCCGCGCGTGTCGCCTGGTATGCCGGTCACTATGCGGCGGGCCGGCGCATGCTGAAGCCGATGCCCAAGCCCGACTTTCCCATCGGGCCGACGCCGGACCGCAAGGAGATGACCACCGACATGCGCGCGGTGTTCGAGCGCGAGTGGCGCGACATCGCAGACGGGCTGTTCCCGGCGCCGCGGCCTCTGGCGCGAGATTTCCCCGGAGGTCCGGCGGAATTCCTGCGCCGCAGCCTGCTCTATTTCCGCGACCTGCCGCAGGTCGATGCGCGCCGCCACGGGCAGCTCGACGACGAATTGCCGCCCGGCGAGCAGGGCGACGGGTTGCCGTCCTATTACCGGCAGAACTTTCACTTCCAGACCGACGGCTGGCTCTCCGACCATTCGGCCGCGCTCTACGACACGCAGGTCGAGGTGCTGTTCACCGGCGCCGCCGACGTGATGCGCCGCCGGGCGCTCAGTCCCATCGCCAGCTGGATGGCCGGCCGCAACCAGCGCGACGTGCGCGGTCTCGATGTCGGCTGCGGCACCGGACGCCTGCTCGCCGCCGTGCACGAAGCCTGGCCCGGCATGAAGCTCAGCGGCCTCGATCTCAGCGCGCCCTATCTCGGCGAGGCGCGCCGCCTGGTCGGCAAGACGGCGCGGGTGAAGCTGATCGAAGGCGCGGCGGAGAAATTGCCGTTCGAGGACCGCAGCCTCGACCTCGTCTTCTCCTCGTTCCTGATGCACGAGCTGCCGCAGGACGTGCGCCTCGAGGCCCTGCGCGAGATGGCGCGGGTTGTAAAGACGGATGGACTTGTCGTCATTGTTGATTCTCTGCAGAAGGGCGATCATCCTCCCTGGGATGGCTTGCTCGATCTCTTCCCGCACTATTTCCACGAGCCGTACTACGCCGAATACGCAAACGGCAGCTTCGCGGCCTGGGCCGATGACGCCGGCCTCGCTGTGTACGGCAGCGAACGCGCCTTCCTCTCGAGCATCACGGCCCTGAGGCTACGATGAATCGCACGGCACTCTTCTACGGCCTCTGGGCAGCCCTCTGCATGGCGATCGCCCTTGTGGGTTTTTTCGCGATCGCCAACCTCGGGTCCGGGGACGCCTTCCGCGGCAGCATGTTCGACGGTCCCCGTCCGGCGATGCGGGCCATCACGTTCCTGCTGCCGTTCAGCATTCCCACCGGCATCGTGGCCGGCCTCGGCTGGGTGATGTTCCATCGCGGCGGCAGCAAGCCCGGCTGGCTGGGCTACAGCCTGCTGGCGCTGCTGGTCGTCGTTATCAGCCATGTGCTGATCTTCGGCGTGGCGTCGATCACCACGGGCGAGACGAATATCGCGGAGTTGATCCACGGCTTGTGGTTCATGCTGCTGCTGCACGGATGGCTGACGTTCCCGATGGCGCTTCTCGGCACCGCAGCCTTCGTCGCCTGGAGCCGGTACGCGCTTGTCGATCAGTCCTGAAGGTCCCTCGCGCAACCGATCGCATCGTCGAACAGAGACGCACCGCTTTTCCTGTCCAGGCAGTCGGCAAGGAGCGCCGGCGACATCGTCGGACGGACGCAGAAGACACGCATGAAGTCGGCCGCGAGAGCGGTCTTCTCGCTCCGCGGGGCTTTCCTCCACTCATCCCCCGCCATGAAGAGAAGTGTACGGCCGGGTTGATCGGCCCGCGCCTGTGCCACGCAGGCAGCCAGAAGAGCGAGCCAAAGCCAGCGCACCCTCATTTAGGCGGCACGTCGAGCGCGGGGCTCTTGTCGAAGAAGTTGAAGGGCCGAAGCCGAAAGCCGTGCCAGAGGCCGGGCATGGCCGGCCAGTCTTCCGCGCGCGGCACATGGCGGAAGCCCACGACATACCAGAGCACGAGGTCGCGGTTGTCGATCGGTCGCTTGGCCTTCACCCATTTCGCCAACCCGTCCTGTTCGGCATTCTCGTTCGGGTAGGAGCCGGCCGCGAACTTCTCGTCCGCGGAAAAAGCACTGGCCCACAGCGTGTAAGCCGAGAAAGCAGCGCGCACCTGGACCGGATCGTCGGGCGCCAGGATCGAGGTATCCGTGTGGCCGGGCACGATCTGGTAGGCTGTGGGATAGCCCAATGCATTCTTGCGGGAGACGTTTTCAATCCTGAACTGCGCGGCGCCAAGCGGCGTCGTCACCGGGCCTTCAACCGCCATCGGGTGGCTCTCGACCTGCCACAGGCTGCGCCGCGGTCCGTCCTTCGAGATCCGGTGCGGCACGATGCGATCCTCGACCAGCCGGTTCTCTGTGCCGTCGACATCCATGTCGAGGCGGAAGGCCATGTAGTGGTCGTGATTAACCGCCAGCAGGCGCTTGGCGACCAGTGTGCCGTAGGCGGTGTCGGCCGCCGCCGTCGGGTCCCCAAGCTTCTCGGCCGCGACACCCTTGGTCGCGTCGATGCCGAAGGCCCCCAGGCGCACGTCGATGTCGCCGGCGCGGCTGAACACATAGTCGACGAGATAGTCGTAGTTGCCGACGACCGGAGCCATGCGCACCACCAGCTCGGTACTGGGTCGCACCTCGTAGGAGCCGTTGAAGGACTCGTCATGGCGCCAGAGCGGGTCGCCCATGGGCCGCTCGAAGATGCAGACCACGCCCTGCAGGCCAATGGGTGCGCCCTTGGTGTCGGCAATCGTGGCGTCGAGGAAGAGACCGCTCGCCGGACAATCCTGGCCGGGACGCAATTGCGTCGAAAGCACGCCGAAGCCGTATTCGCCGATGTCCATATAGGCACGGAACGACCAGGTCGGCGCCGGGTCCATGTAGGGGACGAACATCTCGCTCGCCGACATCTGATAGGCGATATCGCGCGGCCCACCCTTGTCGGTGTAGCGGATCAGCGACAGCACCGCGCCGAGCCGCGGCTCGAGACGGACATGGAACGACCACTTGTCCCAATGCACCAACCCGTCCGCCAGGGTGACGTTGCTGCCATCGGGCGCCACGATGTCGGTCGGCCTGGGCGTCGGCCGCGACTTGTCGGAATCCGCGAACTTGTGGCTCGGCGTGTCGAGCGGCGGGGGCAGCACGCCGAAGTCGTTGACCGCCAGCACCTTGGCCGTGGCGAGATCGACAGTCGCCAGCAGGTTCTCGATCGGCTTGCCCCAGAGATTGTTCTCCGCTCCCGTCTTGTCGACGCAAGGGACGTTCAGGATACGGTGGCCCTCGAAGGCCGCATCGACGACGGGCCCCGCACTCAGCGGGAAGCAGGTGATATTGTCGAAGCTCGTGATGCCACGCTTGGCCATGGCGGCACGCCAGCCCGCGTCGGCCTTCACGATTTCCGCGGCGGCCATGAACTCGTCGAAGGTGATGGCGGCTTGCCGGTTGTCGACCGCCGTCCAGCTCATGAGCTTGCCGGCGTCGAGATCGAACCGCGCCTCGGCAAGCTTGCCGCCCGACGTCACGACGGCGAAGGCTTTGCGCGCAAAAGTCTTGCCCGGCGCCCACGCTCGTATCTCCGCCTTGTCGTTCTCGATCAGGGAGATCGAGACGAGCTTGCTGCCCTCGCCGAAATGACCGGAGGCCTTCAGCATCTGCACGGCCTTCTCGATCTCGCCCGCCGTGAGCGAGTCCATCGGATGAACAGGCGCGGCCGGCGCCGCGACCTTGGTCTCGGCGTGGAGCGGTGCTAACCCGACCGATATCAGCAAGACCGACAGAACGATCGACGCACCGTGCCTCATGCCGCTACTCCTCAACTCTTCTCGTATACGCAATGCCCTTCGAACCAGGTCGACAGCACTTTGGTATCGGCCACATCTTCGGGCCGTGTGACGGAAAGGTCACGGTCGATCACGATGAAGTCGGCCGACTTGCCGGGCTCGAGCGAACCGGTGACGTCGCCCAGCCCCATCGCCCGGGCAGCATTGATCGTATAGATGCCCAGTACTGTCTCGAGATCGAGCGCCTGCTCGGGCCACAACGTCCCCTCGAAGCGGCCGGTGGGGTCGCGGCGCGTCATCATGCCCTCGATGCCGAGCCAGGGATCGGGATTGGAAATCACTGGCCAGTCCGAGCCCGCCGCCAACAGGGCCCCGGCCTCGTGCAGGTCGCGGTTGGGCCAATAGCGGTCGGCGCGGTCCTTCGGCACGACGGCGCGGATCGCGTCCATGATCGGCCCGGGATACCAGATGATCGGCGACAGGTCGGCGGCGACATTGAGCGCGCGAAACCGCGGGATGTCGGCGGGATCGATGAAGCTCGCATGTGCGATCTGGTGCAGCCGGCCCGGTCCGTTGACGGTGCGCACCATCTCGACGGCATCGAGCGTGTCGCGCACGGCGGCGTCGCCGGTGCAGTGGACCTTGACCGACAGGCCCAGCCGCTCGGCCTTGTCGATCCAGCGCGCCAGTTCGGTCTTGGAGATCAGTCCCTCGCCGCAGAAGCTGCACCCGTGCGCCTTACCGGCGATGTAGGGCGCCAGCATTGCGGCGGTGCGCGTGGTCGGCACGCCGTCCATGAACAGTTTCACGAAGTCGGGACGCACATGACGGCTGCGGTATTGGTCGCGCAACGCAAACAGTGCATCGCCCACGACACCCGCGCCAGTCAGCGTGTCCTGCGCGGGCAGCGAGGCCACGCACCAGGCGTTGAGCTTGCCCCGCGCGTCGAGGCGGGTAAGCGCCTTAAGGAAGGGCACAACAGTGGTGGCATCCTGGAAGGCGGTCACGCCGTAGCCGTTCAGGATCTCGACCGCGCGGCGGCACGAATTGATGTTCCGGTCGGAAAGATCGGGAATGGATTGCGCCACCGCCTGCTCGACCATGCCGCACGCCCGCTCGAGCAGCAGCCCGACCGCATCGCCTGTCGCGGGGTCGCGCACGATCGTGCCGTCCTTCGGATCGGGCGTATTGTGGCCGATGCCGGCCAGCGCGAGCGCGCGACTGTTGAGCCAGCGATTGTGCTGGCTGTCGTCGCGCAGCATCACCGGATGATCGGGCGCGGCGGCATCGAGCGACTCGCGCGCGCTGCGATCGTACAGACCTCCGATCAGATGGCTGCCCCAGATGCCGCCGAAGATCCAGTCGCCCCGCGGTGTTTGCGCCGCCTTCTGGCGCACCGCCGCCACGACCTCGTCCCGCGACATGCTCGGCCGGATGTTGAGTTCGTAGAGATCGGCCTGGCCACCACGCAGGTGATGATTGTGAACATCGATGATGCCCGGCAGCACGTGCCGGCCCTGCGCATCGATGCGCCGCGTGCCGGGGCCGCCCAGCGCCTCGACCTCGATCGCACGACCCACCGCAACAATGAGCCCATCCCGTACGGCAAGCGCCTCCGCGCGGGAGCGGCCGTCGTCGGCGGTATAGATCGCCGCATTGTGGAGGATCAGGTCGGCGGGAGCGCCCATCCCCTAGAGCAGGACCTTCTCGCCGCGCTGGCGCACGCTCTCGCTCTTGAGCTGGCCGCAGGCGGCGTGGATGTCGCGGCCGCGAGGCGTGCGAACCGGCGCGCTGAGGCCGCCGTCGTTCACGATCTCGGCGAAGCGATGGATGCGATTGTTCGAGCTGCACTCGTAGGGCGCGCCCGGCCAGGGATTGAACGGGATCAGGTTCACCTTGGCGTGGACCGGCTTCAGGATGCGCACCAGCTCTCGGGCGTCGGCATCGCTGTCGTTCACGCCCTTCAGCATCGCGTACTCGAAGGTGATGCGCCGGCTGTTGCGCGCGCCGGGATACTCCGCGCACGCCTTCAGCAACTCGGCGATCGGCCATTTCCTGTTGATCGGTACCAGCGTGTCGCGCACCTCATCGCTCACGGCGTGTAGAGACACCGCGAGGTTGACGTCGAGCGCCTCGCCCACCTTCGGGATCATCGGCACGACGCCCGAGGTCGAGAGCGTGATGCGCCGGCGCGAAAGCGCAATGCCCTGGTCGTCCATCGCGATCTTGAGCGCGGTCACGACGTTGTCGAAATTGTAGAGCGGCTCGCCCATGCCCATCATCACGATGTTGGAGAGCATGCGCGTCTCGAGCGTCGGCGTCGGCCACTCGTTGTAGCTGTCGCGCGCGATCATGAACTGGCCCACGATCTCGTCGGGCATGAGGTTGCGCACCAGGGGCTGCGTGCCGGTGTGGCAGAAGCTGCAGGTGAGCGTGCAGCCGACCTGGCTCGACACGCAGACCGAGCCGCGATCCTCTTCCGGTATGTTGACCGTCTCGGCCTCGTTGCCGTCGGGGAAGCGCAGCAGCCACTTGCGCGTGCCGTCGGTCGAACGCTGCTCGGTCACGATCTGCGGCCGCTCGATCACGAACAGCTCGTTCAATTTGTCGCGCGTCTTCTTGGCGACGTTGGTCATGCGCTCGAAGTCGGTGACGCCGTGCCAATAGATCCAGTGCCAGATCTGCTGCGCACGAAACGGCTCGAGGCCGGCCTCGGCCAGCGTGCTTTTCAGCTCGTCGCGCGCGAGCCCGACCAGGTTGCGGCGCAGGTCGTTGCGGCCGCGCCGGGCAGCCGGCTCGGTGATCTGCAGGGGTTCTGTCGGCAGGGTCGCCATGCGGCGCTTAAGTGGTCGTTTTGGCGGCCGCGCGCAAGCGCTTGCGGTGCTTGCGCTTGTAGATCGGGTCGCCGAACACCGGCACCGGGACGGGCTCGGTCGGGCCGCCCTCGGCCACCGGCCGCGGCGCATGCCGGCCCAGGCTGATCAACCGGTCATAGAGGACCAGGGCGCCCGCGATCCCCAGGTTGACCGAGAAGCGCATGGGAATCTTGATGATATGGTCGCAGCGCTCCAGGAGGTCGGGCGGCAGTCCTTCCCGCTCGGCGCCCAGGATATAGGCGGCCTGGCGGGGGTGCCGGAAGCTCGGCAGCTCGATCGCATCCTCGGTGATCTCGATGCCCACCAGCCGGCAGCCGACGGGCAGGCGGAAGTCCTGCAAATCCTTGAAATGATGGGTCGGAACCGACAACGGCGTGTCGGAGGTGTCGCTGTGACCGCCCTCCCGCCTGTTGTACTGGGCGTTGACGGTGAAGACGAAGGACGCGCCGAAGGCGTGGGCGGTGCGGAACAGGGTCCCGACATTCATCGCCTTGCTGACGCCCATCACGCCGATGCCGAAATAGCCTTTCATGATCGGGTGATTTGTAGCATGAACCTTGGCCAGAATGACGGTTCCTTCCCCCGTGGATGGCGTTCGCGCCCAATATGAAGAATTGCCCTACCCCACGCGCGATCCGCGTGACGAGGCGATTCGACTGATCACGGGTACGCCCAGCCATATCCTCGAGATCAACCACTACCTCTTTTCCGGCCGGCTGAACTTCACCCGGCCATTCCGCGCCCTGGTCGCGGGCGGCGGGACGGGCGACGCCTGCATCATGCTGGCCCAGCAGCTGGCCGACCGGCGCTGCCCCGGCGAGATCGTCTACCTCGACCTGTCCTCGGCCTCGCGCGAGATCTGCGAGGCCCGCGCCAAGGCCCGGGGCCTGCGCAACATCCAGTTCCTGACCGGCTCGCTGCTCGACCTGCCGACGATGAACATCGGGCAGTTCGACTACATCGACTGCACCGGCGTGCTGCACCACCTGCCCGATCCGTCGGCCGGCATGAAGGCGCTGGCGAGCGTGCTGCAGCCCGACGGCGGCATGGGCGTCATGCTCTACGGCCAGTACGGCCGCACCGGCGTCTATCCGCTGCAGGAGATCCTGCGCACCTTGGCGCCCAAGTCGATGGCGACCGAGGATCGCATCGCCATGGCCAAGCGCCTGATCCGCTTCCTGCCGACCACCAACCTCTTCCGTCGCAATCCCTATCTCAATGACCATGTGACCGGCGGCGACGCGGGTCTCTACGACCTGCTGCTGCACAGCATCGACCGCGCCTACACGGTGCCCGAGATCGGCACGCTGGCGTCGGACGCCGGCCTGCGGATCGTGGCCTTCCTCGAACCGGTGCGCTACGAGCCCGCCACCTACATGAGCGATCCGGTGATCGCGCGCCAGGCGAGCTCGCTGCCGCTGGTCGAGCGCGCCGCCTTCGCCGAGCGTCTCGCCGGCAATCTCCGCACGCACATCTTCTACGCGACGCGCGCGGGCTTCGACACGGTTGCGCGGCCGGAAGATACCTCGGCCATCCCCGTGCTGCGCGACATGGATGCAGCCAAGCTCGCCGCCGGCCTGCAGCCCGGCGCGCCTCTCGTCGCCAATCTCGACGGCTTCCCGTGGCGCGCGCAGCTGCCGGCACTGGCACCGCGCATCATCTCGCAGTTCGACGGGCGGCGGACGGTGGCGGAAATCTATACCTCGCTCGGTGCGCAAGGCGGCCTGCCGCAATGGGAAGACTTTTATACGCAGTTCGAGGATCTCTACGTGAAGCTGAACGGCGTCAATCACCTGCTGCTGCGCTTCAGGACCTGAGTCTTCTTTCGAGCAGACGCCGCTCCGGCTCGGTGCGCGCGAGACTTCTCGCCTTCTCAAAATGAATTCGCGCCTCGTCGGTGCGCCCGAGTTCCGTAAGGAAAATCGCTATAGCCGCATGACCGTACGGATTGCCGTCGGGCAACGGCAGGGCCGCCAGTCCTTCCGCCGGTCCGCGCGCGCGGCCGAGCGCCACGGCGCGCGCCAGCTCGACGACGGGCGACGGATCGATCGCGCGCAGCTGGTCGTAGATCGCCACGATGCGCGGCCAGTCGGTTTCGGCAGCACTTGCCGCCAGCGCATGCACGGCCGCGATCTCGGCGCGCAGATGCCACACGGTCAGTTCGCGGCCGCGGGCGGAACGGTCGAGATGGTCGAGACCGAGCGCGATCAGGCCGCGATCCCATTGCTCGCGCGGCTGGTCCTCGAGCAGTTGCGCCACACCGTCGGGGCCGACCCGTGTCGGAAGGCGCGCGGCCGTCAGCGCCAGCAAGGCGGCATGCGCATCGCTCGCGGGCGAGCGCGTCACCGGATGCGCCGCCAGCGCGCGGGAAAGACGCACGGCCTCGACGCAGAACTCCGGCTGGACCAACGCTTCGCCCGAGGAGGCCGAATAGCCTTCGTTGAACATCAGGAACAAAGCAGTGCGCACGGCTTCCGCGCGATCGGTCAGCACGTCGGGCGGCGGTGTCTCGATGGCGACGTTCGAGGCTTCGAGCTGCTTGCGCGCACGCACCAATCGCTGGGCGATGGTCGTCGGCTCGCTCAACAGGCCGGCCGCGATCTGCGGCACCGTGAGGCCGCACACGGTCTTGAGCGCGAAGGTCACGCGCATCTCCAGCGACAGGGCCGGATGGCAGACGGCGAACAAGAGCGCCAATTCATCGTCATTGAGCTCACGGTCGAAGCGACCTTCGTGCTCCGCGCTCACCGGTTCGGCCGGCATCAACTCGCCCGCCAGCTCGCCGTTGCGCGCTTCGTTGCGCAGCAGGTCGAGCGCGCGGTTCCGGGCGACGGTCGCGAGCCACGCCTCGGGCCGCTCGGGCGTGCCCTTGAAGGGCCAGAGCGACAGCGCCTGCATCAAGGCATGCTGCACGGCATCCTCGGCGACGCCGATCCGGCCGGCGCCGAGCCGCCGTACCAGGGCCGCGACCAGCCGGCTCGCCGAATCGCGCGCTAGCGAATCGACGAGCCGGTGGACTTTTTCGCTCAAAGCCTCAGCCCGCCGCGGCGCGGACCTGGGCCATGTCCTCGATCGGCCGGATCTCCGCCCAGTTGGTCGGCGCCAGTTCGAAGTGCGGGCAGTCTCGGGTGATCGCCTCGGCCTCGGCGAGGTCCTTGGCCTCGATTACGAAATACCCGCCGACCACGTCCTTGGCCTCGGCATAGGGACCGTCGCTTGCGACCATTTTGCCGCCGGTCATGCGCAGCTGGCGGCCGCCGCTGGCCGTCAGCTTCTCGCCGCCGACCATCTTGCCGCTTTGGCGCAGTTGGTCAGCCCAAGCCATGTAGCGCCTGGTCATCTCCATCATCTTCTCGCGCGGCAGGTCGGAATTGTAACTCGGAGCCTGGTGCAGCATCAGCAGAAATTGAGCCATGTCGATCTCCTCTGGGTGGTGACGGAAGCCTCCGTCACCTCACTGACGTTCCTCAGGCCCGCGAATCGACATCGCCCGCTACTTTTTCTTCAGCGCATCGGCGTTGAGCACGTTGATCGGGCTGCCGTCGAGCCAGGCCTCGATGTCCTTCACCGCACCGCCATAAAAGTGACGATAGGCGTCCTCGACGACGTAGCCCAGGTGCGGAATCAGCGTGATGTTCTCGAGCTTGGTGAAGGGATGGTCGGCCGACATCGGCTCCTTGTCGTAAACGTCGAGGCCGGCATGGGCGATGGTACGGTTCTTCAGCGCCGCGATCAGGGCGGCTTCGTCGACGATCGGGCCGCGCGAGGTGTTCACCAGGATCGCGCTCTTCTTCATCTTGGCGAGATCGGCCGCGCCGATCAGGCCCCGCGTGCGGTCGGACAGAGCGAGATGGATCGACACGAAGTCGGAAGTCGCGAGCAGCTCGTCCTTGCTCACATACTTCACGCCCACCGCCGCCGCCTTCTCGGGCGTGAGGTTATGGCTCCAGGCCACGACGTCCATGCCGAAGGCCTTGCCATAGGCGGCGGCGCGGCTGCCGAGCTTGCCCAGACCCAGGATGCCGAGGCGCGAGCCTTCCAGCACCACCATCTGCTCGATGCCGTCGTGCCACTTGCCGGCGCGCGCCAGCTTCTCGGCCTTGGCGAGATCGCGGGCGCACATCATCAGCAGCGCCCAGCCCAGCTCCGCGGTCGGCGCGTTCGAGGCGCCGCCCGGCGTCGTCGAGATCGGGATGCCACGCTCGGCCGCCGCCTTGTCGTCGAGGCTCGCCGCCCGCGCGCCGGTCAGGACCATGAATTTCAGGTTCGGCAGTTTCTCGATCAGCGCGCGCGGAAACGCCGTGCGCTCGCGCAGCAGGCAGAGCATGTCGAACGGCGCCAGTTGCTGCGCTGCATCATCCAGCGAC
This sequence comes from Enhydrobacter aerosaccus, assembly GCA_903915535.1. Classification (GTDB taxonomy): domain Bacteria; phylum Pseudomonadota; class Alphaproteobacteria; order Reyranellales; family Reyranellaceae; genus Reyranella; species Reyranella aerosaccus_C. Next base: position 1,682 of record CAIWTJ010000027.1, on the reverse strand, counting down.
TTGAAGGCGTCGTTGAACACCGTGATCTCGACGCCGCGCTTCTTCAGGCGGTCCCAATCCGCCATGCGCATGGCTACCTTCTGATAATCGTCGAGCAGGGCGAGCTTGTATGTTTGCGGCATGGCGATTCCTGGGGGAAAATGGCGGACGCGGCCACTATAGCCGCAGGAGGCGGCCATGAGCATCACAGTCACGCCAACCCAATCAGCGCCAAATAGGTCCGACTTCGTCTGCGAAATCTCCGGCATCGACCTTGCGCAGCCGCTGAAGCCCGCCGATCGCGATGCCATCGAGGAGGCGATCAACCGCTATGCGGTCGTGGTCTTCCACGATCAGAAACTGACCGATGCGCAGCAGATCGAGTTCGCCGGACATTTCGGCCCGATCCATTCCTCGGCGCAGCGCGCGCGCCACCAGAGCATCAAGCATCGCCTCGAGCGCACCGAGATCGCCGACATCTCCAACCTCGACGGCGACGGCAAGGTGCTCGACGTGAACGCGCGCCGCCGCCTCGACTGGCTGGCCAATCGCCTGTGGCACACGGACGCCTCGTTCCGTGCGATCCCGGGCGCGCTCTCGATGCTCTACGCCCATGTCGTGCCCGACGAAGGCGGAGACACGGAATTCGCCGATATGCGCGCGGCCTACGATGCGCTCGACGCGGCGACGAAGAAAAGCCTCGAAGGACTCGTGGCGATGCATTCGATCTTTCATTCGCGCGGCCAGCTCGACGTCACCAAATACACGCCCGAGGAACTGGCGAGCCTGCCGCCGGTGCCGCAGCGGCTGGTGCGCACGCATCCGGGCTCGCACCGCAAGACGCTCTATCTCGCCGCCCACGCCTCGCACATCGAGGGCATGCCGATCCCCGACGGCCGCCTGCTGCTGATGGACCTGATGGAACATGCGGTGAAGCCGCCGTTCGTGCATGCGCACCGCTGGCGCCAGGGCGACCTCGTGATCTGGGACAATCGCTGCACCATGCATCGCGCGCGGCCGTTCGACACCACCAAGGTGCGCGACCTGCGCCGCGTCACCACGCGCGACGTCGCCTCGACCCTCGAGCAAGCAGCGTAAGCGGCCCGGCACGGCTCTCGAATGCTTGCACTGGCAGGTTGTTTTTCCGTCCGGACGGTCGACCGTGTTCCGCGGCCGTTCCGATATAGAAGCGTCGGCGGCGACATATTGACGATACGGTGGGTCGGTAAATTGGCGCCATGGACACGCCAAATTCCACGATATTGATCCCAAGCGCGGCCGGCCGGCAGTCGCGCCCTATCGGGCTGTCGCGCCCGCCGCCTGCTTTTCCCGCTTGGCAAATTGCGGAATTGTCCGGATCGTCGCCCTGACTTGGTCGACCGTGATCAGCCGGGTGCATTCGAATTGGCGGGGTGTGTCCTTGTGCCGGGGACACCACAGGAAGTCCTTGTGGTCGAAGCGGATGTGCTGATCGTTCCAGCAGCCGTTGCAGGTGTGATAGTTGATCACGCGATAGGGCGTCTCGAATTCGTTCAGCGGATGGGTAAAGCCGCTGATCATGACGACCGGACAGCCCGCCGCCCACGCCAGCCACGACAGTCCGCTGGACAGGCCGACGAAGAAGTCGCAGTGCTTCAGCCAGCGCGCGCGCTCCTGCAACGTGCGATCGCCGGTCTCGTCCTCGCAGCCATGGGGAATATGGT
>CAIWTJ010000026.1 GCA_903915535.1 Enhydrobacter aerosaccus | reverse complement strand
GGTCGGCGTTAGCTTTGGCTCGCGCACGTTCGTTTGTGACAACCTCGCCTTCTCCGGCGATCACGTCATCAAGCGCAAGCACACCTCGAACCTGAAGCGCGACCTTCCTGGCCTTATCGGGGAGATCATCGAACCGCTCGCCATCCAACGCGAGAGCCAGCACCGGCAGTTCGAATGCTATCGGGCAACCATGCTGTCCGACCAACGCGCGGACCAGGCCATCATGCAGATGTACCGCAACCAAGTCATCGGCGTGCAGAAGATCGCGGACGTTCTTCACCAGTGGGAAGAGCCTTCGCATGATTGGGGCGACAAGAGCGGCTGGCGTCTATTCAATGCCGCGACCTTCGCTCTCACCGGCAAAGTCTCGGAGAACCCGAGAGCAACCGCAGAACTCCACAAGATCATCGATGGAGTTTGCGAGCGCGTTTCGTGAAGCACCCGCAACCGAGCGACCCGTAGAGGAAGGAGGAATAAACCTGCACTGCCCCGGCTCATCCGGGGCTTTTCTTTTGCAGCGCGTTGTACTTTGCGTCGACCTCGTCGAGCGTTTCAAAGTACTTAATCGATTTCGCAAATGCCTCTACCCCACCGGGATCGAGCGTCAATGAAATCGAGTCGATTATATGAACCTCGTTATCGATGCTCGACAGATCTTCCCCATCAAGCAGTCCAGCAATCCATTCACCGCGTTCGTCGTGGCTCGGCGTTCGTTGCTTGCGCAATTCAACCCATCGCACGTAGGCACCCGCTCGCAGTGCAATTGACATACGTTGCTGGTCCGTCGGTTCCGGCTTTTTCATCACGTCCTCTGCCGCTCGTTCGACATGCTAGAATACTCGCCAACGTCCACGGCGAAAGCTCATGCTTGTCAGATTTGATCTGCGTGGCAATTGCTTTTTGAGGTTTACTGGTAACTTGTCAGGATCGGTCAAGCGCAACGCGATATGCTCTATAGCCTCACCGATGACATCCTCGACGTACGCTTCCCAAATCGCGCTGGTCAACACAACCGCTGACTTATTCAGAACCTCCACACCCCACTTGCGCCCCAGGTGCGTTGCCCGCGAGGTCTTGGTGAATCTCTAGTAGCCAGTCCACATCCTTTTTGTTTTCCTCGAAGCGACCGAGTGCGGATGTGTGTGCCATGCTAGCCTCTGTTGAACTTCAATCGACAGTTGAAGCTATCACGTGTTCGAACGTCTAATAAACCTCCGTTTGTTGGACAACCGCAATTTCCCACGGAAACCACCCTAAAGAACCGATTCGGTGTCCAACAACTTATCCAGGTATCAATGTCTGCCAAAGGCTACCCCGTGATAGAATCTAGACACAGTGAAGATCGGATACGCGCGAGTAAGCACAGACGATCAGACGCTCGACCTACAACTCGATGCGCTTAAGCGCGTTGGCTGTAAGGTCATCTATCAAGAACAAGCCAGTGGGAAGAACGCAGCTCGCCCTCAACTTGAAGCCTGTCTCATAGCGATTCGTCCTGGAGACACCCTCTACGTTTGGCGCCTCGATCGACTCGGCCGCAACTTGGCTACCCTCATCCACACGGTAACGGCGCTCGAAAACAAGAAGATCGGTTTCGCGAGCATCACCGAAAAAATAGACACATCATCTTCGTCGGGACGACTTGTCTTTCATGTGTTCGCTTCACTTGCTGAGTTCGAGCGCAATCTCATACGAGAACGAACACTTGCGGGGCTAACGGCAGCGCGAGCCCGTGGCCGCAAAGGTGGACGCCGGTCATCCCTCACCCCGAAAGACATCAAGACCGTGCGTGCCCTGCTTCGAACTGGAGAATTGACGGTCGGCGAGATCGCGGAGCGTTTCAACGTTGCCCGCTCTACAATTTATAATCATCGCTAAGCCTGCCATTTTTCGTTCATCGTCAGGTTGTGGTTACCGTCTTGAGCGAGTTATGATTGCGTGTGGCCCAAGCTGATAATTCCTTCTCGCGAATTGCGCGACAATAGCGATGCCTGGCGAGGGGACTAAGTTCACTGGCGAGATTACCGTTGCCGCACGAATCATCGACTATCTGAGTTCGGGGCTATATCGCAATCCCGCGGCTTGCCTCAAAGAATTAGTCAACAACGCGTACGATGCGGATGCGTCTACCGTTCGCATTTATGTAAAGCCTGACGCGGATCGTATCATCATTGAGGATGATGGATCTGGCATGACGCGAGAAGAATTCGTCAGCCACTTTAGCCGTATTAGTGAATCGCACAAACGAGATGGTTCCGAAGCGACGAAGTCGGGAAGACCAAAAGTTGGGAAAATCGGCATTGGGTTTATTGCCGCGAACGAACTTTGCGAAGTCATTGAGCTATTCTCGACCAAAGCCGGAAGTGCCGACCTCTTACACGTCACAATCGACTTCAGCGAACTCAAGAAGCCCATTGAACAGAGGCGCAGGCCCGGCGGCATATTCAAGGCCGGCTATGAAGGCACGGTCACAGAAACAGCGAAGGCCGATCATTACACTAGGTTATTTCTTCGAGGTGTTAAGGGCGGAGCCAAAGGCATTCTCGCGGGAGCGCGCGCCCAAGTAAAAAATAGAGACGCTCGATCTCTGTATGGTCTCAACGCCAAATCCGTCGAAACAGAGTTAAAAAAGCCCGAACTGAAGACCTGGAAGGACTTCGACACCTATTCCGAGACAATGCTGCGAGTGGCGCTGAATGTTCCCGTTCAGTATCACGCGAACTGGATGCCAGCGCGTTTCAGGAAACGAGTAGCCAGTTTTGAGAAAGCGGTTAAGAAATTAGATTTTTCGGTTTCTTATGACAACACGGAGCTTCGGAAACCGATTGTCTTTTCACCTCATGGACGCTCACTCATTGTTCCTTTTAAGCATGTTGGCAAGAATGTCTCTGCCCGCGGCTATTTTTATGCGCAGCATGGGATCGTGCGCCCCATCGAACTGCAAGGCGTAATGATAAGAGTCAGAAACGCTGGTGTCGGCGAATATGACTCTTCGTTTCTAGGTTTCCCCCAAAGCGAGTTTTCGCTTATCCAGAGATGGGTATCCGGAGAAGTCTGGGCTGACGATCGCCTCGAAGAGGCAATGAACATCGATCGCAGCACGCTACGTGAAACTCACCCTGCTTACGTGGAGTTAAGAACAACGATTCATGAAGCGCTTCGGAAGGTTTTTTCCCGCGCGCGCAAGAATATCTATTCTGTCGAGAGCGACATACGGCGCGACAGCGAGGTGCAAAAGCAGGCAAAGAACTTGGCCCTCACTGTAAGCGAATCCGCTTCAGTGCTTGGGCCTAAGGTTGCCTCTAATCTCAAGCGAGCGTGGGCACGAACAGCCAAACGTCCCACCGAGCGCGATCAGTTGCTGAAGCGCTACCAAATTTCCGAACTTTATGAAGTGGTGATACAGGCGGCGAAGGAAGTCCTCGATCGTCGGCAAATGGGCCGCTTTCTTGACGAACTAACGCGTCGACTGCGGCAATAATCTTACATGACTAAAAAGAAAACGCTGCGCGCAGTTGATGCGGCAATGAACGCAGATCGGCCGGACAAAAGTGCTATCCGGCAAGCTTGGGCAAACAAGGTTCAAGCCTACGCTGCAAAATATGATAGCGATGACAAACCATTATATTTGACACTATGTGGCGCTGAGGGGAGAGACATTTCATTGCTGGCAGCCAGCGGCGTAATCGAATTGACCGAAACTGGAAGCATTAGCGCTTCTTCTCTAGGCAAGGTGGTGGCTGTCGAAGCGAACCCAAATGCTACGGTAGAACTGGTCGCCCGTTTTCCGGGACTAGATGTCATAGAACAACCATTCGAGCACTTTCTACAGGGTGAGGATGATACTCGATTTCCCACCGGCAAACACGAGAGGTACTGTCGGGCGCGGATAGTGAACTTAGATTTCAACATGGAACTCCGGCCTCAAGAACCGAGCGGTGGTGATCCATTTGCGGTCTTCTCGTGGATAAAGAAATTAGGCGCCCTTCACGGAGCCCGACCACGCAAAGACTGGTGTCTATGTCTGACGCTGAATGGGGGAATAAACTGGCCTCAGCCGATTTGCTCCGACGTCCAAACGTTCCTGGAGGACAACTTCAATCGCCATGAGCTTTTTCGGGACAGGTCTAAAACATTCTTGGGCGCGAAGCTGTTTGACCAGATAAACGCAGGAACGGCGAATTTTCCTGAACTAACGAGGGAAGAACAGCAGAAACTTCTGATGGTATTCGTGCCAAAGAAAGTCGCGCACGCGCTCAACGGTCAAAGCTGGCGAATTAACACCGAGCTAAACTGGCGATACGGGACAAGTCCCAATGCGCCAATGGTTACTTGGCTCTTTGAGTGTCACCATGATCGAGAAGGTGCACATGCACCTGGGAAGCTTTTTGAGAAAAACCTAGGGGCGACGCTGCAAGCACCCTGTAGGGTGGATGCCAAGGGGCGCATTCTCGCCGGCTAGCCCCGGATTCTCATGCACCTTAATTCGCGGCCGTGCCAAGGATTCGCGAAGATTGCGCGAACAGGCAATAGAAACGGCCCGAAATGATGGGTCGAACTGCCGATGAAGCGTGTCGAGATCGACTCGCTGGCATCTTGTTCGGCATATCAAGCGAGTGCGCCCGCAGCTGCGGTCAATGTGCGCTCGCCTCTACGGTCATCGTGCCGTGGCACATTTAGATGACTGGCTTCTCCGTTACCGTGGCTTCAGAAACGCCACCGTCCCTACAATAAGCAATCCTACGATCCCGATTGTCTGGTTATAAAAGTGCCCAGAGCTTGAATTGCGCCATCAACGTCAGCTTCGAGTATTCCATCAAGGTCTGTCTCCGCCGACAAAGCGCGATTGTGCCAGGCCGTTGGGTGATTAAAGTGACGGAAATGGGCGTAAGCGTTGCGAACTACCCGCAAGCGTTCGAATGATTTGTACTCCCCTTCCGTTATCACTGATTGTTGGCGGGCTTTTCGTAGCAACTTTTCCAGGGGCGAGCTTTGAGCGCCATCCCATCCAGCAGCGTGTAGAAGCCCAGCGATTTCCTGCTCAATGAAAGCAAGAGCCAAAAGCACGGTTGCTAAGTAGAGCCCGTGAATGAACGCTAATCGCAGCTCAGTAAAACATTGAGCTGAGTTTGAACCGCCCCAAAACATGATGCCATTCGACGGGATTGTGACTACCTCGAGCAAGCGCGCGAGGCGGCGTGCGCGATATGGGCGACTCTTCCCTTCGTCGCCATCCAGCCACGTAATCAACTCTGATACAGGCTGGACCATAGCCCCCGCTAAATCTCTATTTCGACGTTCAACCATGCGCCTTCGCCCCGATCGACGGGAATATGACCGGCAATCTCCTTTACGGTTTTCTCTACGAGCCTCTTCGCGGGCAATTCCCAAATATGGAAGATGTAACTGTCGCCGTACCGTAGGGCCGCGGCCCATTCGTTCTTTGATAGAATGATCCTCAGCGGAGTTCGCGTCGACGACTTCACCTCGATCAATCGACTAATCGGCTCAAACGCGCCGACATCGTACGAATGAATGTCGAATCCAGCCCCGTTGTCTTCAATCGACGTCCAGCGGGGCATTTTAGGGATGCCGAGGGAATTTAGGCGAGCACGCTCATACTCTAGCGAGAGACGTTCCGCCGCCCTACCCTGGAGGAGAAGGCGGTCATCAAGTTCAGACCGAACGGCGCGCGCTAGTCGATCCCACCATTGAACTGCTACCTCAGAGACGGGATCGGCATACAGGCCCGCCGCCTTCAGCGATTGCAACTCATCCCTTCCTTCATCATTGCCTTCACCAATCGCCGAAGCAACACGCTCTCGTCCATAGGGGATTGCTTGGATCCACCAAGGCCGATGCTTGAGAAGGAGGAATTCTAGGCATTCCCTCAGGTTGTCGTGATAAGTCTCAAAGACTAAATGAATCGGAAGAATTTCGTGCAGTTCGAGCGCTGACTCGAAATCGCTGCTCATGAAGTCCGCATCACTTCGTTTGATCGCGAGCGCCGCTGCATCGGCACTCGCATCCGGATGATTTTGGAGATATCGACGGATGGCAATAGCGGCACCCAGGGCACTCATCGTGAGATGTCGTTGTGCCGTCATAGGGGCCCCTACTCCGCGTCCTCCTCATCGAACGCCGCCCTGCCTTCTAGCTGCTCGATGAGGTCGATAATATCCTGGGCATCAACATCGTAATCCACGGGATCGTCTGCGTTCTCTTCATCTAACGCAATTTGATGGAGATCTTCGTCATCCAGGAGCACCTGCATAGCACGCAGTTTTTGAGCGAGGCGGCGACTGACCGAGTGGTCAATGGAGCCGAGACCTTTGGGCGTCATGGTTTGAAAAATATGAATGTTCGTCTCGACGCCCGCCGGCAGACCTAACCGGTGAATACGATCGATCGATTGGAGGAAGTGCGTCGTCACGTAGCTTCGATCAATATAGATCGCATCGTGGCATATCTTGTGGAGGCTAATCCCTTCACCAGCGGCGGCAGGATTTGCGATCATGACCATGCATTCTGGATCATCGTGAAATCGCTTGATCCGACCCTCTCGCGAATTCGGATCGGTTGGTTCACCACTGGGCACGAGGCCATATAGCAAGACCGGATTCAGATCGGCGAGCAGCGTCTCCATTTGATGAATAGTATTTGTAAAAATCGTCCAAATGACCGTCTTGCGACCGGCGCGTGCGAGTTCACGAGCAAGATCAGCCACCTCTCTCATTTTTGCGGATGCGCCTTCGGCGATCACAGCGGCAACTATGCCGGAGTCCAATCCAATGGCATCTTGGGTAATAGATCGAAGAGCAAGCACCGGATTCGCAGAGAGTTGCAGAAGACGCATCACCGATCTTTTAGCGCCAATCAGGTCCACTTTCCGATCTAGGCGTAAGGAGCTGAATTGGCGAAGCGCTTCATCGCGAACAATGCTATACAGCGCCATCTGTCCCTCGGCCATGGGGACCTTAATGAACCGGCGCTTCGGAGCTGGCAGCCCCAAATCTTTTTTTGTCGTCCGCACATACAAGTCACCGAGAACGTCACGAGGTGCCAATCCACGCTGGATCTGAAGACCTAAGCCCGCGCCCGGCCAAAGAAAATCAAGCTGAGATTGAATATCGGAAGGCTGCTGGGGCATCGGCGTACCCGTGAGGATATCCTTCCGAATTGGCAGCGACGCCACATTTAGCAACAGCGCGCCACGCTGAGAGCGCGTGCCTGCCTTCATTCTGTGCGCCTCATCTAAGACGAGATGCACGGGCTGTCGCGCCAAGTAAGCGGTGATGACTTCCGGCATCTGGATCATCATGTCGTAATTGATGAGAAAACGCGTTGCGCTAGACCTGACGGCCTCATCGACCTTTTCCGCTGAAAGTCCCGCAAGGACAGTGAAGGCTTCTGCATTATTATTAGGAGCATCTGCCACGACGCAATCGTCGACGACCTCCCTCCATGCTGGGAAGGCCGCTTTTGGTCCAATGACCAAAATATGCTGCCCGGCTTTCCGGGTAAGAATGTGAAGCGCAAGCGTGACCGTAGTCTTACCGGCTCCAGGCACCGAGAAGTTCGCTCCGTTTTCTAAGGAGAGTAGGCGTTGAAGGTCACGAAGCTGAAAGTCCGTCAGCGTGCGCTTCGTAAAACCCGCGGCATCGAGCCGTGTAACTATCTCTTCCTTAGATATCGATAGGGCATTCGTACCGCGAGCAGCTTGCACTCTGCGGTACTGTTGTATGAATTGTTCAATTCGTTGCTTCGCTTCGCCCTCTTCGGGACGAAAGCGAAAATTCAACGACCGCTGCTGACGGCCGAACTCACGCACCAAATTCAGAATGGCCGGCCAAGGAAGTTCGATCGTGGTGCCTGTAAGCTCGTACTCTGCACCCGAGCTAATCGCGAACTGTTCTAGTCGCGTCCAGACAGCATTATGCGGAGCGCCGTCCAGCTTGAGCTTTCCGGTAAGCCGCCCGGCATCATAGCCAATCGCAACTGTGACCGGAGCATCATTCACTTGGAGGGCTCTTGCACTAACGGCGTCGTAGTACTCGTCCGATACGCGCTGAGCTTCTCTTTAAGCTCAGTTGCGCGCCGGACTATTTCATCAAGTTGTCGTTCAATACCATCGTATGTCTTCGGATCGGCTTTCGTGAAATCGACCTCCGCGAGACGGGTATTTGCGTCGCGGATGGCGCTCACGGCACTGTTACCCTCTTGGGCCGTCCGCTTCGCATCAATGAGCGTTTGGCAAACCGCTCGAAGGGCATCGGATATCTCTTCACGACGATTTTCATCGTCCAAGGCTGCAATAAGATCGCTATAGGGCGTTCCGACGACTTCTTCTTCGCCTAGGTCGACGTCGAGATCGTCACCGCCGGCCGTCGGCGCTGGGCTTGTTGCAGGCTCGATCTCTATCCGGTCCGAGAGATTCGTCAAAACTTCCGGCGCTCGCTCTCCTAGTATTTTATTGAAATCATAAATACGGCCGCCAAGGCTCAACCTGTTGTCGAAGAGAATCCACGCCATTCTCATATTCGCTTCGAGCAAGGGCCCGTCCTTGCCGCGAAGTCTCGTCACGAGGTCATTAAAGAATTGCTCGCCGGCTTCGACCAAACTGTAGTCTTGCGGCTTCTTTTTCCAATCGCGAAGATATATCTCGGCGTAATTCAACGCACTCAACGCCCGGGTTATGTCCGCCTTCTTCTTGCGCATGACACGGGCAATGTCCTCTTCCTTGCGCTTAGCAATAGTTTGCTTGTGTATTTTAAGGCATTCATCAATCCAGCCATAGGGCAGCTTGGTTTCTGGTGTCATCTGGAGACGAATTTCCAGATCATCCACCTGCTCAGGCGTCAACGTCGGCAACACGGCGCATTGCACATTGGCAAAGCTCGGAAAGTCCGCGGGCCTGCTATTGTGTAGTTCGCGCATCGCGGTCAATCGGCGATTGCCGTTTACGATAACGCCAGCCGGCGTAATGAGCAGCGGATCCGTTTGTTTCGTTCGTTCGAGCTCATCCATGATGGACGTAATCGAATCCGACTCCTTTAGTGCCAGCTTCCGCAATATTTCATGCTGTATCTGCTGCGCAGTTTCGTTCTCTTCGCCCGATTGGAAAAAGTCCTGTGATTTGCCATTCGTCGCGATGTACGCGAGCTGGTGCGTTTGAGTCCGGCCGTTCGCCATACGATAGAGAGGCAGGTCTAGCGGTAACAGAATGATCGGGAGTGTTGCCGCAGTTCCTTCGTACACGTCGTAGCTTGTATGAGAGCCAACTTTCGCGGTTGCTACCTGCGCGGTGATAAATTCCTTTCGCTCATGCTGCGGCTTTACCGAGACACGGTATTCATTGGGCATTCTCTCCCCCTATTCGAAAGACACGAGCAATAGCGGCACTGTTATAATTCGGTCGAAAAGCTGAAGCTCGCGCCAAACTCGATCAACCTGGGCAATATTCGAGCCGATGGTTGCAGCGGCATCTCTTGTTGGCACAGCGAGAGCGGCTACCGCTATTTTCCGTTGGGAATAGAGGAATTGAAGTTTCCAAAGATCGTACATGGCCCGGCTAATATTTCCGGTCTGAATTTGAAAGGCCATATCTCGGAACATGCCTGTGACCGTCACATCGAATTCAGGATCGATCCTCACGTCATAAGACCAGCCAGCATTCGTCAATTCGTCGCGGAGATGAGTGCGGATGAGACCCGTACATCCGGGCGCAATCGCGATGTTCGGAACTTCGAAAAGATCAGTAAGCCATTCCTCCAAATCGCGGCGTTTCCATTCAACGTCCGCATTGTGCAAGGAAAAGGCTTCAACGAATTTCATTCGTCGTCTTTCATAGGTGGCTGATAGATCGGCTTGTTCATCGGACGCGTACGGAGCGTGCCCGACTGAAACTCGGCAACGCGCCTCTTTGCTATTGCCACATACTCGGAGACATTGTCGCAGCCGTAGGCGCTGCGATCATTCTTGAGCGCAGCTATCGCGGATGAGCCAACGCCTAGATAGGGATCGAGAACGGAATCTCCCGAATTCGTCAGACATAGGACCAGCCGTTCAACCAATCCAATGGGAAATTGACAAGGATGATCTGTTTTCTCGACATGATTGGCTTTGACGTTCGGGATTTCCCAAATATCCGAAGGGTTCTTACCAAGGGGGTTCCCTGAGAATGTGCCGCGCTTCGGTCCTTTGAAATGTTTCTTTTCGGGGTACTTCGACGGAACGCGAACGGGATCTAGATTGAAGGTGTAGTCCTCCGTCTTCGTAAACCACATGATGGTTTCGTATCGGCCAGAGAAGCGCTTTTGACAATGCAGGCCGTGACCAAACGTCCAGATGATTCTGTTCCGCAATTGCAGCCCATGATCTTTGAATTTTTGATAGAGAAGAATGTCGAGCGGGTAGACCTCACCACCATCGACATAATTCCCAACTTGCCAACAGATCGATCCCTTGGGATGCAGCAAGCGAACGGCCTCGGCGATCGTGGCTGCCTGTTGCTCGATGTAGACGTCGTTCGGAGTTTTCTTTTCGTATTCTTTCCCGAGATTGTACGGCGGTGACGTAATGATCAAATGCATGCTCTCATTTTCGAGAGCGCGCATAAATTTAAGATTGTCTTTGCATTCGATCACGGATTTCGGCTGCCGCTTAAACGGTAGGATGTTCTGAGCGAGATGTTCGGAACGCAGCCTCATTATTCAACTCCAAGTAGATATCTGCTCATTAATACGCTCACAGGATTTTATTGAGAAGGTCCTAGCTTCCGACCCCGCCTTTTGCTGCCTCGACCCATTTACTCTACTCGGCCGTCCTAATCGATTTCCGAGCCGGACACAGCTTACTCCTGGGAGCCAATGTTACGAAGAGGCTTCCGCGGCGGGCCGTCGATAGATGTGGGCATTCTTCTTGTCTTTCCGTGATCATGGGGGCGTGAATCAACAACCGCACGCGCCCGCGGATTAGCCGAGATTGCCCGGCCATCCACAGCAGCACGTTGGGCGCGTTGCGCAGCGCGCGGTACACTGCGGACATATGGAAGATACAACACCAACGCCGCCGTCGGGCGCCGCGCCGACGCCGCAACTAACGCACACGCTAACCATTGCGGATGTTGTCGTTCGCTTTGCCGACGCTGGTGTCCCCCGCGCCGAGCGGACTATCCAAACATACTGCAAAAGCGGCACGCTCAATTGCATCACCGTGCCCGGTGAACTTGGCCCGAAATATCTGGTCAACGAACAATCGACCGAGGATCGCATTCAAGAGTTTGTGCAGATGCGCGATCTCTTGGCGTCGTCTTCATTCGGCGCACGCCGCAGCGCGCTTCAGCACGCTCCAACGCGCTCAAGCGCGCAAGAGCGCACATCGGCGGACGCCACTCCTGAGAACAGCGGAACGCCGCCGATCGAGTCGGAAGAGGCGGAAAAATTGAAAGACGAACTGGCGATGATGAAAGGGGAATTGAAGGCACGCGAGGCCTTCATCGGCATGTTGCAAAAAGAGAAGCAAGATCAATTTCAAATGTTTTGGAATTACACGACCAAGATTTCAGAACAGAGTCGCGAACTCGGTCGACTAGAAGAGCGGCTTTCGATCGACGCTCCCCAAGAGAGCTATCCCCACATGCCAACGGGCGAAGATGACGTTCGGGATATATAATTTGGAGTGTGAAGTCCCACCCGTATCGAGAAGTGGTTCACATCTCCGACGTGCTCAAAGAGAGAACGATTATTCTTCGCGGCGCCGATCCCGTTACGCAATACGGATTCGTTCAAGTTCCGACCGTTATCCTTACGAACAAGGACATCAGCGGAAACGCCAAGCTCGTCTATGCGATGTTGTTGAAATACGCATGGGGCGATGGCTATTGTTTTCCAGGTCAAGAACGACTGGCATCCGACATCGGCATCTCACGAGACACCGCGAACATCTGCATCAATGAGCTAGCGAACAAGGGCTATCTCAAGATCGTCCGCCGGGGCCAGGGCAAGACCAACATTTACGAGGTCAACATCAGAGTGAAACGCAAGAGGTGACGGCATTTCAGATGCCGGAATTTCCGACATCAAGAAGTCGGAAACTCAGACATTAAGGAGACGGAAATTCCGACTTCACTCTATTAAGTATATGCAGCTTACAAAAAGACAATTTACTAATACGCAGCTAGAAGCAGCTGCATTTCTAAAAAATGGAGGGCTCAAGCTCCCTAAGAATGGAGGACCTGCCAAACGCGTTATACGGCGATTACAGCGACGCGCGGGGCTCGGACCAACTTATCCTAGGAAGAGAGGTGTACTCTCCGCCTGGAGCAATTTTGCTCGATTGTTGACCCGTAGGTGCGCCTTAGTCTTGGGCCGCCCTGATCTTCTCCAGCCGTTCGCGCAGCTCGGCCGCGGGACGCAGTTCCGCCGTCGGTGCGATCAACGCTAGAGCCTTTGACGTGCCAAATATATCGGCCTTCTCGGCTTGCATCATCGCGTGCTCGCCGCCGGCATAGTGCGCCCTGATCGACCAAAGTAACCGAACGAGCCGGATCTCAAATTAGGGCACTACCGTCTCTCTGGCTTCCCCCTCACTGACCGACTACCTTGCGGCAGGTCCATCCCCCGGGATGGACCCGTCACTGTCTTCAATCTAGCGGTTGAGAGCGGCGCCTCATCAAAGCGAGCTGGCTAGAGAATACGGCCACGGAGCGATTCTTCTACCATGAGCAATTCAGGTCCGAATTCGTCCATCAATGACCCAGAGGTCGAAGGGATTGAGGATGGAGCCAGCGACGGCTGGGGCGATTATCCGCTTGACGCTGTTTTTGTTCGCACCGAAACGCGATCCGTGTCTGAGGTGGTAAAGCGGATCGAACATAAACGCTATGTTCTTGACCCTGATTTCCAACGCGACTTCGTGTGGCCGAACCAAAAGCAATCAAAACTGATCGAAAGCTGCATCATGCGTATTCCGTTACCCGTCTTTTATGTGGCGGAAGCACCGGACGGACGCATCATCGTGGTGGACGGTCTTCAACGTTTGACCACATTTGCGCGTTTTCTTGGAAACCAATTCAGACTTAGTGGGCTTGCAAGCGGCGAAAATCGTACAGGATCGCACGCCCTTGAAGGAAAGAACTTCTCGGATCTACCACTAAATTTGCAGGAACGCGTCCAAGACACTCAGCTAACAATGTATATCCTCGACGCGAAAGCTCCAGAGCGTGCCCGCTTGGACATATTTGAGCGTGTTAATAGTGGCGAGCCGCTAACGCGCCAGCAAATGCGCAACGCCTTATATAATGGGGCCGCAACTATTTGGCTTAAGGAAGCAGCCGAGGGCGATGCCTTTCGGTCTGCTACCGGTCAAACCCTAAACCCTAAGACCATGCGAGATAGAGAAGCCATCAATCGCTTCTGTGCTTTCAACTTATTGGGACCTCAGCGGTACACTACCGGAGACATGGATGGATTTCTGGCCGATGGCCTAAACAAACTCGCAAGCTTGAGCGATCGCGAGCGAAAGAAATTGCGCCAGTCGTTTGACAGTGTGATGGCCCTAAACCGCAAACTATTCGGTGACCATGCGTTTCGAAAGTCACTCGCGTCCACGGATCCAAGTCCGGGCCGAACCGTAATAAACATATCGCTGTTTGAGGTTTGTGCCGTCACGATGGTCGCGTTCTTAGACGCCTCATTGTCGGCAAGGGTAGAACAGCGTTTGCACGACGCCGTCGTGTCACTCTTTGACGATGCTGATTTTGTTCGATCGATCACTTATTCTACAAATAGCACCCTCGCAGTACGGAACCGTTTCGCGGCTATGAAGGCCGCCGTAGGCAAGGCTGTTCCGCTATGATCACTTCTCTGGAAATCCAGAATTTTAAGTGCTTCGCGAATCTGCGTCTGCCACTTGGGAAACTCACGCTGCTGACTGGATTCAACGGGGGCGGTAAGTCGACCGCGCTACAATCACTTCTTCTTTTGTCACAAGTGCTACGACATTCGGCGCGGCCACTATCGTTCCCGTTGAACGGGTCCTTTGTACAGCTCGGCACCGTGGGCGACGTACTCCCATCTAACGCAGACGCGTCTAGAGTTGAATTCAAGGTCGACGGTGACTTGGACGAAGTGATTTGGCATCTGGCGGCTCGCTCGGGCGATCGATTCTTGTCCGTGATGGATGATCGCTCTCGCGAACTCTCGCAGGGTGCATTGGCGCTCACAGAACCAGTGGACGTGAGGGCAGCACTTGCCAGGCTTGTATATCTAAGTGCCGTTCGGGAAGGCACTGCGGATGCGTTTCCAATTCCGAGTGAGAGCGGTCTGGGATTCACTGACGTTGGAACCGATGGGCGCTTTGCTGCGTATTGGTACGATAAGTTCGTGGACAGCGAGGTATCTGCTGAGAAACGGCATCCACAGGAACAGGCAACATCATTCCGTAAGCAGCTCGACGCGTGGATAGGTAGTCTCTTCCCTGGCGCCCAAGCGAATGTGCAATTGCTCCCGCAAGTATCACGGCTAAGTCTGCAGTTCCGCTTATTCGACACAGGATCTTGGCGACGTCCCGCGAACATCGGCTATGGCCTAACTTATGCCTTTCCGATCCTTGTTTCTCTTCTCGCTGCAGACGCTGGGCAAATAGTTGTGATTGATAGCCCGGAGGCACACCTGCATCCATCGGCCCAGTCACAAATGGGACGGCTCTTGGCTCATTTTGCGGCCGCCGGGGTGCAAGTTTTAGTCGAGACGCACAGCGACCACCTTCTCAATGGTGTGCGCCTCGCGGTGAAGGATCAAATCATTGCTCACACCGATTTAGAGATACATTTTTTTGCGGGAGCAACCAGAGATACGCACGGGGTGGTATCGCCGACGATAGATCGGGCTGGACGAATCAATGATTGGCCCAAAGGATTTTTCGATCAATCCGACAACGACTTGTCGGTCCTTTCGGGCTGGAAGTGAGGAATGCGTTGGTACGTCAATGACATATCATTGCAGGCCCAGTTTGAAGATGGAGCCGCCTTCGCAGTCATCTTGCGCGACCTGATTTCTGCACGAGCTTCAATTGAAACCCTCAGGAATGGTCTCCGTTCAACTCGGACGCTTCTTGACCGCCACGTTGGGCGAGGCCTAACCCTTCGGCAGGCGGTCCAACAAGCACGAGATCGCGATTTGCTCAGTAACGTCCTGATTTGGCTTGATCGCACGGGGCCATTCGTTGACGAAGATCGATTGAGCGAGGCTGACGACTATTTCGAGTACCGTGATTGGTACGTCACTGACAGTGGACTAGGGGAAGCCGCTCGGCGGGCTAAGGCGGGAGAAGCTGTCGCCGCCTTTAGCTTCATCGGCGTTAGTGCATTTGAAGTGTCACCTCTCGCTGTTGACCACGGTCTGCCTGAACAGCGGTTGGGGAAATATGACGTTGAGAATTATTGGACCGTACAGGGACTTACCTCATCAGCGTTGTCGCAAGCGCCTGCTGCAAACTCTTGGCAGTCGCTTGTGGAGATTGCTCGCCAGAGATTCCCTCGGCTTGCGATCCCCGACACCGTCTATCAGCATCCAAAGCTCGTTCGTGAGCCGTTTAATAGCGCAATCCGAGATCGTGCATTGATACTTATGGGATATCTAAACGACTACATGGCCGGACGTATGACTAACGGTGTCGAGGGGCCTAACGCACAGGCTATCGTACAGAACTTCTTCGTTGGTGAACGAGCTCTCTTCAGTGGAGAATCGCAAAGCAATCAGCGCGATCACCGAGCTGACTTAACCTTTTCTCGTCCGGGAAAGCCAAGTGAAGAGATCTTTGGTATTCCTCCGGCGTGGGCCGCCTGTACGCTGATGATCTGGTCGTGAAGATTGCGGGTACGTGGGCACGATGACCGTGTCCGCTAACCTTGATGGACACGATTGCAGATGTCAGTTTCGAGATCGGTCTCTGCGGATAAACGCCGGCGGCGGGTGCGCCCTGAAGACGAGAAGCGGCAGATCGTAGCGGAGACGTACGAGCGCGGGGCTTCGGTTTCGGCGGTGGCCCGGCGTCACGACCTCAATGCGAACCTGCTGTTCTCGTGGCGCCGTGTGATGGGGCGGGTTGCGCCGGTATCTGCGGACGAGCCGACCAGGTTCGTGCCGGCGGTGATCGGCACCGAAGTCGAGGCAGCTTCGACGCCCGTGCCGCCGCCCCCAGCGGGCGCGATGGAGATCGTGCTGGTCGACGGCGATCGGGTCATCGTGGATCGGACGGTCGACGGGGCGGCGTTGGCTCGCGTGATCGAGGCTTTGTCGCGGCGATGATCCCGGTACCGTCAGGCGTGCGAGTGTGGATCGCGGCCGGTCACACGGACATGCGCTGCGGCATGAACTCTCTGGCCTTGCGCATCCAGCAGGCGCTGCAACGCGACCCGCATGCCGGCGATCTTTACGTCTTCCGGGGCAAGAGCGGCAAGCTGATCAAGATCTTCTGGTACGACGGGCTGGGCGCCTCGCTCTACGCCAAGCGCCTGGAGAGAGGACGCTTCGTCTGGCCATCGACGAAGGATGGCGTGGTGACGATCACGCCCGGACAGCTCGGCTATCTGCTCGAAGGGATCGACTGGCGCCATCCGCAGCGAACGTGGCGGCCGGAGCTGGCGGGCTGAGGGCGCTTTGCTTCGCAAACGCCGGTGCGACGGATTGAATCGGCACGCATCGAGTTCACCACAAGCCGCCGCGTCTGTGCTCTTGTGTAAACACGATGACGTCGATCGATCTCCTGCCCGATGATACCGAGAGCCTGAAGCGGCTGCTCGTCGCAGCGCGTGCGCATGCCGTGGCGGTGACGGCGGAAGCTGCCACGCTGCGGGCCAAGGTCGCCGACGACCAGGCTTTGATCGCCCACCTCAAGCTGTGGATCGAGAAGCTCAACCGCGATCGCTTCGGCCAGCGTTCCGAGCGCAGCGCCCGGCTGCTTGACCAGCTCGAGCTGCAGCTCGAGGAACTCGAAGCCACGGCGACCGAGGATGAGCTGGCCGCCGAGAACGCGGTGGCGAGGACCACGACCGTCGCGGCCTTCACCCGCAAGCGCCCGGCACGCAAGCCGTTCCCCGAACATCTGCCGCGCGAGCGGGTGATCGTTGCCGGGCCGACGGCCTGCGCCTGCTGTGGCGGCACGCGCCTGTCGAAGCTCGGAGAGGACGTCACCGAGACGCTGGAGGTCATTCCCCGCCAGTGGAAGGTGATCCAGACGGTGCGCGAGAAGTTCTCGTGCCGCGACTGCGAGAACATCGGCCAGGCGCCGGCGCCGTACCACGTCGTGCCCCGCGGCTGGGCCGGCCCCAGCCTGCTGGCGATGATCCTGTTCGAGAAGTACGGTCAGCATCAGCCGCTCAACCGCCAGGCCGAACGCTACGCTCGCGAGGGCGTGCCCTTGAGCCTGTCGACGCTGGCAGACCAAGTAGGTGCCTGCTGCGCCGCCCTTCAGCCGATCCATGAGCGCCTCATCGCCCACGTCCTGGCCGCCGGGCGGCTACACGGCGACGACACGACGGTGCCCGTGCTGGCCAAGGGCAAGACCGTCACGGCACGATGTTGGACCTACGTCCGCGACGACCGCCCGTTCGGCGGCCGGGCGCCGCCGGCGGCGCTGTTCTTCTACTCGCGCGACCGCTCGGGCGAACATCCAAGGCAGCATCTCGCCGCCTGGACCGGCGTCCTTCAGGCTGACGCCTATAGCGGTTATGGCAAGCTCTACGCCGGCGGCCGAAGCCCGGGCCCCATCCTCGAAGCGGCGTGCTGGAGCCATTCCCGTCGCAAGTTCTTCGTCCTCGCCGATATCGAGGCAAATGCCCGACGCAAGGCGCGCGGCAGCACGTCCGGAGCCATCTCGCCGACTGCGCTGGAAGCCGTCCGGCGGATCGACGCCCTGTTCGAGGTCGAGCGCTCCATCAACGGGCTGCCGGCCGATCGGCGGCTCGCCGCTCGCCGGGAACAAGCCGCGCCGCTGGTCGCCGCGCTCGAAGCATGGATGCGCGAGGAGCGCCGCAAGCTGTCGCGCCACGCCGACGTCGCCGTCGCCATGGATTACATGCTCAAGCGTTGGCACGCCTTCGCCCGCTTCCTCGACGACGGCCGCATCTGCCTCAGCAACAATGCCGCCGAACGAGCCCTGCGTGGCATCGCCCTTGGCAGGAAAGCCTGGCTATTCGCCGGCTCCGATCGCGGCGGCGACCGTGCCGCCTTCATGTACAGCCTCATCGTCACCGCCAAGCTCAACGACGTCGATCCCCAGGCCTGGCTGGCCGACGTCCTCGCCCGCATCGCCGGTCATCCCGCCCAAAAGATCGATGAGCTGATGCCCTGGAACTGGCGCAACCCAAACTCCGTTCACGACGCAATGGCGGCGTAAACAACTCCCACCGCGGTACTCGACGAAGGGGTACAGAACATGGGCTAGAGCACCATGCTGAAGAGCTTGATGATGGCACTGCCGATGAACAGCACAGCCCAGAATGCCATCGCAATCCGCCAGCCGATCCATTCTGCTAGAGCCATCGGCGCTAAAAACAAAATGGTCATGAAGATCGGCATGAACGCTATTGCATGGTCTTATTCGAATCGCGTCAACCGAAGAGAAAACGCTCATGATTGTGGCGTGTCAGCTCACGGTGTCGGTAGCGACGATCGCTGCGAGAAGCGGAAAGACTTTGCGGTCTAGTGTGGCGGCGGGAGTTTTCGAATTCTCAGGACTGGCAGCCTTCATCGTGCCAGGGCCCGGGCGCGCTCAAAAGGCCCTGCCGCTTGTAGCAGTGCTCCATCCGGTGACGCAAAAACAGGCTATCGACAGGGTTGCCGCCATACGCGCGGGGTACCGGAAAGCAGGTTTCTCCGAGGGCGTCGATTATGCACTCGCCAAAGCGAGTAACACGTGCGGCGACAACAAGCACTGAAGGGACGCTGGGAGGCGACTTATCGCCGTCACTTCATCTTGCCCGCTGCGAGGCGATCGGCCACACCTGATCCCTAGCCTACTAGGAAATGTCGGTTTACAAGAGACTCAGATGAATATCCTAGCCAACACGCGTGCTATTGCAGCGCCCAAGTTCAATCGATGGCTCATTCCGCCGGTGGCCCTCGCCGTCCATCTGTGCATCGGGCAAGTCTACGCCCTGTCGATGTTCAGCGAGCCGCTCACGCGCATCATCGGCGTGCGCGCGGCCGCTGCCGAAGATTGGTCGCTTCAGGAACTGTCTCCCCTCTTCGTCGTAGCTATCGCAGTCCTCGGTCTCAGCACGACAATTGGAGCCGGCTGGATCGATCGCCAGGGACCAAGGGCCGTGATGTTCCTGGCGGCCTGTTGCTTTGGCGGCGGGCTGCTCGTGTTCGCCCTCGGCGTATTTACCCATCAGCTGTGGATGCTTTACCTAGGTTACGGCGGATTGGGCGGCATCGGGCTCGGACTGGGGTACATCGGGCCGGTCTCGACCCTCATACAATGGTTTCCCGACAGGAGGGGCCTGGCGTCGGGACTTTCGATCATGGGCTTTGGAGGAGGAGCTATGATTGCCGCGCCCCTCTCCCAGAACCTGATCGACTTCTTCAGCAGTCCGACCTCGGCGGGAGTGGGCGAGACGTTTATAGCGATGGGCGTCATCTATTTCGTCGCGATGAGCATTGGCGCGTTCTCAATCCGAGTTCCTCCTCCCGGCTGGCAACCGGAGACAGCAGCGCGGGATGATGCTGTGGCAATCCCAGTCGGTACCGAACACAGCACACAGAACATCGTCGCTGGCCGTGAGGCGATGAAGACGCCTCAGTTCTACCTCCTCTGGATACTGCTCTGCCTAAATGTCACTGGCGGGATCACATTGCTTGCTTATGCGTCTGACAAGCTTATCGACACCTTTCCCGAGGCCATCACAACCGCCGCCGCCGCTGGATACGTGGGCCTGCTCAGCCTGTTCAACATGGGTGGACGGCTGATTTGGTCGGCCTCGTCCGATTTTATCGGCCGTCAGAATACCTACACGGCGCTGCTGTTCTTCGGCGTAGTCTTCTACATGTCCATCGCAGCGATCGGACAGACGAACTTGACGCTGTTCGTGGTCCTCCATGTACTGGCGGTAAGCATCTACGGGGGCTGCTTCGCCATGATCCCGGCCTACATCTCCGATCTGTTCGGCAGTCGACACATGACGTACATCCACGCCAGGGTGCTCTCCGCCTGGTCGGTCGGTGTCATTCTTTCATCCGTCATCAATCACATGAGATCTCCACAAGTGGAGGGCGGGATAGCTTTTTCTCTTGGCAGCGCCCAGGTACTGTACTTGGCTGCAGGGATGATGTTCGTGGCGTTAATCTGTAACCTTTTGATAGGCCCGGTGAGTTCAAGGCATCACGCCTCGCCAGGGGAGCACGGGTGATGGCAGCTATCACGCGGCCTGTCCTCGAGGGCCGGGCGCAACTGGTTCTGGCCTGGCTCGCCGTCTTGATCCCGTTGGCCTGGGGCATCCGCGCAGCCATGGAAGAAGCTGCTGCATTGGAACTCTCCAGCAAGCTCGGCCTGACCGTCCTACCTTTACTTCTGGGCGTCGCGGTTTGCTTCTTTTTTTTACACCTTGACAGAAGCCGTTTCACGATCCGAGGCGTCGTCGGACCCTATTTTTCCTCGGTCGCCATTCTCTTCGCCCTTTTCGCGAGCCTGCTCGCCGCCGAGGTGTGGCAGCGACAGGAGAAAAAGGACGTCCTTCTTCACCAAGAGACTAAGAGCCTGAAGGTGATGCTGTACATCGCGGCAAGTATCGACTCCGACGCATACGACGTGCGCAACGCCATAAGTGGCTATCTCAGCCACACGGCCTATGGAGCGGAGCTGGTGCCTCGCTCGGGCAGCGCGGAGCCTCTCCCCAGCGAGGCGCTGAAGAAGCTCTACCGATTGGCGATTGATCCGGCGACGTTCAAGGGTAATACCGTCGCCAACGCGGCCTTCCTGCAGTCCCTCAACGTGGTCCGGTCCGCCCGCGAAGACCTGACCGACTTGTACAAGGCGCGCATCGTGCACTCGAAATTTTTCGCGCTGCTCCTGTTCGGACTGTTGACTCAGATTGCCATCGCGTTCTGTCACGCCGGCAATACCAGGGCGCTTGGAGCAGGCGTCATGCTATTCAGCGTCGCCTTTTCGTTGGCCATCGGAATCCTGTCTCTGCTGGACGATCCCGACGAGGGGCTCCCAATGGTCAGCGGTACCCTCTTGAATGGTTTCTAGACGCCCTCACTAGGGACCGCCGCCGCCAGTAGAGTCGGAAGCCTTTACTATCATCGTGAGGCGGCGTGATGGTGCGTTGGTCGGGCCAATACTTTGACCATACGCAGGCCAAACATCAGTTGGCACCTCCGAATCAGCCTTCCAGTTGAATTGTTCAGGTTCACGAAATAGGCCATGGCCGCAGGCAGAGTATTACCGCTCGCATCCTTCGTGCCGTATTCGTGGATTGCCTGGCTATCTAGTGTGATTTCTATTTCGGGCTTCGGATCATCTGTTGGAAGCCGCCCCCAAATCCCTTCCAGGTTCTCTTTCGACACGCGCATATCGTGATACTTGAAGGTCTCCAGCTTTGGGACACGCGTTACGCCGTCCCAAGACGTAGCAGCAACGATCGCGTCTTTATCGTCGCCAGTGATATATGCCGTGGGATCGAATTCATGTGCGGTCCAGAATTTCGCTGGAATGCGTTCGTGTGGTCGAAACACCCCGAAAACGGGTGCAATGGCAGAGGGACGCCCCCACACCTGCAATCGCTCTTGAACGGCGACTTCGCGAAACTCTTTGAACACGTCCCACATCTCGTCCGGTGTGGCTTGCCGACCTAGCTTGTCGAGCTTCCAACGCATTGCCTCGCGCATGTTCATGTCGAACGGCGCTTTGGACAGATCGGGCTTAAGCGCTGCGTATGGACTCGCGATCGGTGGCAGGTGATCGAGGGAGGGCCGATGATGAATGTGGACCTGCCCAATCACCGTAGCTCCCGCATTGTGGTCGCCCAAGATCGAGGCACTACTATCTACGCTCACAGTCTGGCTCCTCACGGACGTAGGCGTCCTCTCGGCAGGGGCAACGCTTTCCGGATTCGTTCGGAAGTGAATGACCGTCGACACGATGAAAATGACAACTGCCAAACCGACAGTTCCATAGAGCGCCCAATGCAGTTCGCGCGTGGCATTTGGATAAAGGGCGATCGCTATGCCCGCTGCAATTCCAACCAGCGCGGCAATAGTTGTGGCGAATGGAAACGGTCTCATAAGCCCTATTTAACACAACTTTGGGTACAGCCTGACTTTTGCTCTGGGATACAGGCAAGTCAGGTCGGTTTCTGGCAGAGGTCCATCCAGTCAGTCTCTCCCGCGAAGGAAACGATATCGGATGGTGTCTCTTCCCCGGCGCATACCTTTAGGCTGGGCGAGAGTCGGCAACTCGTTTTCCCAGCTTTCCCGTATCATCCAAGCTTCGTGTCGGTGTCCTTTAGGAAGAAATTTCGGTTCCAGGCTCGCTTGTCCTCCGTGCCTTCCTTGATCGAGCGGTACATGTTGTCGAGGCCTCGCACGATAATGTAGATCGCACCCAGGGCAGCGAACACGACGCCAGCATAGGAGTTCCCTCCTCCTGTAAGAAGGGCGACGCTATACATCGCTATGATAATGCCGACTAACACTTCCAGTATTCCGTACGACCATGGGTCACGGCATCGCAAGCCGTAGAAGAAGTAACCAGCAAAGTTTGCAGCATAAGAATACGCCGCAAATATCAATGCCTCGCATAGAGCGTCATACGGTTTTTCCATGATTGAAGAAGCTGGTTGATGATTACCTAACACCCCAAAGCCTATCATTGCCGCTATGGTTGTCAGGGCCATTCCGATGAAGTGCCGTCTTCGCCACCGAGATAGCGTTGATGGCTGAAGATCTTTGAAACTGTCAGAGCTAAACGGCAAACCGATCTGCAATAGATAGCGCCGCCACATTCCCTTGAGCATCGTCTCCCCCACTTATCACTACACGATCGTCTCGCTCGATACTTCAAGACCCATCCAGGTTGGCATGCCAGCGGCGACATCCAGCGCATGGTAATGACGGTAACGAAATACACTCCGTCAAATGTTAGCCGCCGTCTCCGCGAGTTGCAGAACGAAGGGGTACTGGAGGTGAGGTACGAAAAGAATCACGCACTGTACCGACACCGCGTATCGTTAGATCAAGAAGCGTGGTTTGGTGCTCTAGGGCCAGCCACGACAACAGAACAAACGCAAACAGCCTCATCATCCGAACTGCGGTAAGGCAATAGATAGCAGTGACGCCGTCCGCTTCTTGGCTCCCCAATTTTAGTTTCTCTGCCACGACGCCCTCCATCCGCCTGGGGCCACCTAGGTCCCGTGTTGGCGTGATCCCCTACAAACTTCGCCCAAGAGCCCTCGGGGACAAAAAAAGTAACGCGACGTTGCCTGCCTGTTTTTTTTGCCGACGAGGCCTCTACATACTGAGTCAACGTTTGTTGTCGCTGAATCGTTCCAACCAAGTTCCTGCCCATACAAATGCAAGCGCATTGAGCGAACAACAGAGTTGTTCTAGTTTTGTTCTCATGGCTGTGCAGGTCGACAACCTCCATTACCTCTCGGGTTCGGGGCGTCCGATGTTAGTGGTCTGCAAGAAATGCGGACATAGAGCCGCGATCCCGCCCGAAAAAGTTGGAGCTGGTCGGGGTGACATGAAGGAACTTCGGCACCTCAAATTGAAGTACTCGAAGTGCGAGGCGAAGGAGTTTGAAGCGTTCGTCGTACATAGTGACGAGCGCGTGCAGCTCTTCCTCGAAGGACAGGATTTGTTTTTCTTTCGAGAGCGACCCCGGCCAACAAGCGGCGGTCCGACATTCTCGTAGTGGTAACAACTAAGCCCGCATCATCGGGATTTCCGAGACTAGGGAGAGACTAAGACTGAGAGAAATGGCGCGCCCGAAGAGATTCGAACTCCTAGCCTTCTGATTCGTAGTCAGCGGATTTGGCTTGATATCCGAGAACATCGAAAGACGCCGCTAAGTGAACACTTAGCAGAGAGGCTTTGTCAGGGCTTGACTACTACGAGCTAATTCTCGCCGGCATCGAGATAACCTATGAGATCAGCTATTTAGGTTACGGCGCGGCTGCGGTAAACTGACTGCAACGAGATGTAACGGTAACTGTTCAATCTCCGTTGGCTCCTATCGGGCATTTCACGACCGCCAGACAGCGACTCGCCAAAAGGTGGCGGGGCTTGCCCCTGTCCCCAAAGGAAGCGCTCCAGGAGCCTCTAAAGGCCCAATCCGGAAGCGTAAGAATTTCACCCCACCTAACCCCTGACTGATTCCCTGGACGCTATTTTCTGATATGTTCCGTAGGCTTCTTCGGCTGACAGCGCACCTACGGTGCACCTAACGCAGATGCGCTGAAGGCCAAGTCGTAAGAAAATCAGCGTGTTTGGGGTGTTCACCGGGGCGGGGAGCACCAAATTCCCAAGCCGTAGGTCGCGGGTTCAAATCCCGTCGCCCGCTCCAACAATCTTAAGGCAGGAAGCGTCGTCATCATGGATTCCGTCGTTGCGATGCCGGTCGCGGCCGGCGGCGATTTCGCGTCCGATGCGGCGGCCTTCTCGGCCTACTGGCAGCAGGCCGATGCGCGGTTGAAGCGGCTGCCGCCCAAGGCGCAGCGCGATCCCGCCGCGGCCGACATCGCCGACATCATCAAGCAGGCGAGCCGCGACGCGCGCTTCATGTTCCTGCGCCGCCATGCGCGCACGCTCTACGACCGGCTGACCGACAACCGCCGCAAGTTCGTGCGCATCGAGAAGCTCGTCTACGACGCGGCCGAGCTGGTGCCGGGCCTCGCGCCCAGCCGCGCCGAGGTCGCCGCCGAAGCCCAGCTCCGCCAGTCGGAGAAGGAAGGCCATGAGATCGATCAGGGCATCCTGTGCAACCAGCTGCTGGCCGATCCCGAGGCCGGCATGCATCTCTGCCACGCGATGCTGCTGCCGCGCGAGGAGTCGGCGGAAGCGCTGGCGAAGTTCCTGCGCGACGGCCAGCTCGATCTCGGCGGCGCCAAAGTCGAGCGGCGCGGCAAGGCCGCCGTCCTGCTGCTCGCCAACCCGCGGTTCCTGAATTCTGAGGACACGTCGACCCAGATCGCGACCGAGATCGGCGCCGACGTCTGCATCCTCGATCCGCAAAGCAAGGTCGCCGTCCTGCGTGGCGACGTCGTGCCCGAGGGCAAGTACGCCGGCCGGCGCGTGTTCAACGCCGGCATCAACCTCACGCACCTCTATTACGGCCGCATCCCGTTCCTGTGGTTCCTGATCCGCGACCTGGGATTCGTGAACAAGATGACGCGCGGCCTCGCCTATCCGAAAGTGTCGCCGGACGAAGTGTCGGGCGATTCGATCGAGAAGATCTGGATCTCGGCCGTGGAGACCTTCGCGATCGGCGGCGGCTGCCAGATCCTGCTGGCGACCGATTTCAACATTGCGGCGAAGGACGCCTATATGACCTTGCCCGCCCGCAAGGAGGGCATCATCCCCGCGATGGCCAACCTCAGGCTGGCGCGCTTCGTCGGCGATCGTCTCGCACGCCAGGCGATCATGTACGAGCGGCGCTTCGAGTGCGATTCGGAAGAAGGCCGGCTGATCTGCGACGAGGTCGTGCCGCCCGAGGACATCGAGACCACCATCGACCGCGTGGCCGAGCGCATCACCGGCTCGGGCGCGGTCGGCGCCATCGGCAACCGCCGCGCGCTCCGCTTTTCCGTCGAGCCACTCGACACGTTCCGGCGCTACGCCGCGCTCTATGCCCGCGAACAGGCGTACTGCCACTTCAGCCCGGCGCTGATCGCCAATCTCGAGCACTACTGGAACGCCCAGAACAAGACGGCGTGAGGCCCGCCTCTGATATCAACGATATCATTGATATCAATGATATCAGGGGGTGGCGAATTCCGGGACAAACGTCGGAAAACGCTTCCAGAACAATGATTTAGGCGTCCCAAAAACGTGGGACATTAGGGGGCGATCACGATCGCCACGCCGTTCTGCGCCAGAACTTCGAGACGCTGCCGCACATCGTTCGCGATAGCCGTCGCAAGACCCAGCGTCGGCTGATCGAGCAGCAGCAGGCGCGGCCGGTCGACCATGGCGCGGGCGAGTGCCAGCATCTGCTGCTGGCCGCCCGACAGCAGCCACGCCCGCGCGTCGGGCCGCTCCGCCAGCATGGGAAACAGCGCCAGCATCTCGGCCACGCGCTGCCGCCTCTCGCGAGCCGGCAACGACGACGCGGCCTCGATATTCTCGCGCACCGTCAGACTCGCGAAGACGCGCCGTCCCGCCGGGACATAGCCGAGGCCCAGCCGCACCCTCTGCTCGACGGCAAGAGCGGAGGCATCCCTTCCGAACAGCCTCACCGCACCCGGGCGAAAGCCCATGATCGTTTCCAGCAGCGCGGTCTTCTCCGCGCTGTCCTCGCCCGGCAGCACCGCCATCTCGCCGGCCGCGACCGAAAGCGTGCCCACGGAAAGCGCGGGCGCGCTCACGCCACCACCCGGCCGCGATCGAGGGCAATCATGCGGTCGCAGATCTTCGACAGGAGCTCGGTGTCGTGGTCGACGATCAGCACGCCGTAGCCTGCCGTGCGCAGGTGGCCGAGCAAGGCCACGAGTTCGGCCTGCTCCGCGGCATTGGCGCCGGCCAGCGGCTCGTCGAACAGCAGGAAGGTGGCACCGCTCGCGACGGCGCGCGCGATGCCCGCCAACCGGCTCTCCCCCGGCAACGGCGTCTGGAAGGTGCGCAATATGCCCCTCCGGGCAATGACATGCGGCGGCAGGCGTTCGAGCGGCCGGCCGTCGAGCTCGATCGTTCCGCCATCGGCGCGCTCGAGGCCGGAGATCACGTTCAGCACCGTCGTCTTGCCCGAGCCGTTCGGCCCGATCAGGCCCACGATCTCACCGCGCGCGACGGCGAACGACACGCCGGACAGCGCTTCCACGCCACCGAAGCTCTTGCTCACGTCGCGCAGGACGAGATGACGGCCGCTCGTCGAGGGCATCAGGCGATCGGGCATCCGCGGCGGCAGGGGCGCCGGCGCGGGATCGATCAGGCCGGCGATGCCCTGCGGCGCGAACAGAACGACGGCGAGCGTGGCCAGCGCATAGGCCAGCAGCCATGCGCCATTCAGCTCGCGGAACAGTTCGGGCAGGCAGACCGCGATCGCCGCACCCACGACCGCCCCCATCGGATGGCGCGCCCCGCCCAGCACGACCGACGTGAGGCACAGCAGCATGATCGGAAATCCCGTCACGTCGGGCGAGACGACGCCGCTCACCGCCGCCGCGCCGCCGCCCGCCAACCCTGCCGCGGCAGCGCTCAGCACGAACGCCGCGAAGCGCCAGCGCGGCACGTCGATGCCGAGGGTGGCCGCGACCAGCGGCGCTTCGCGGATCAGCCGTGCCGCTTCGCCCCGACGGCCCGCGAAGTAGTACGCCTGCGCCAGCACGACAGCGACCAGGCAGAGCCAGACGCCCAGCAGCAACGGCACGCCGCGCGGCAGCGACGCGCCGAAGCCCACGGTCCCGTTGGCGCCGCCGGTAAGGCTCTCGGCATGGATCGCAACGAGGTTGACCAGCGACGCGAGCGCGAGCGTCGCCAGCGCGAAGTAGTGCGATTGCAGGCGCAGGATCGGCACCGCGGCGATTGCCGCGACGACGATTGCCGCCAGTGCGGCGGCCGCGAAGGCAAACGATCCCAGTGTCGGCGCGCCGAGCGCAACCGCGTAGGCGCCGACGCCGAACAGCGCGCCTTGCGCGAGATTGAGCGCGCCAAGTTGGCCGAACACGCGCTGATAGCCCACGCCCATCAGCGCGTAGATGCCGACCAGGGTCACGAGACGCTGACCGAACGGCGGCAGCAGAAAGGATGCTGCCAGCGGCGGCAGGATCAGCAGGACGATCCAGTACCAGCGCATCGGCCTAGGCCCGCCGTCCCACGGGCTCGCCGAACAGTCCTTGTGGCCGAAGGCTGAGCACGGCCAGCACCGCGACGTAGAGCGCGGCGGACGCCCAGGCATCGCCCAGCCACGACGAGACCAGGGTCTCGAACACCCCGATGCCCAAGGCGCCCAGCAGCGCGCCGGGAATGCTGCCCCAGCCGCCCAGCGCGACGGCGATGTAGGCGCGCAGCATGTGCCCGCCGCCCTCAGTCGGCACGACGAGGAACTGGTGCCCCAGCAACTGCCCCGCGACGCCGGCCAGAGCGCCGGCGAGCGCGAGGGAGAGAACGATGTAGCGATCGACCGGGATGCCCGAGGCGCGCGCGGCATAGCGATCGGACGCGACGGCCCGCATGCGGCGTCCGACCTGGGTGCGCTCGAGCAGGAACCAGACGGCCGCGATTAGCGGCGCGCCCACGATCACGATGGCAAGCGGCTGGCGGCCGACGCTCAGTCCCGCGATCTCGGTCGCGCCGCTGCCGGCCAGCGGCGGCGCGGTGCGCGGCGCATTGCCCATCGCGAGCAGCAGGCTTTGCTCGATGATCGCCGCCAGCGCGATGGTGGCGACGAAGGTCGCTTCCGGCGGCCGGCGCAACAGCGGCACGATCGCCACTCTCGCCGTGACGATGCCGGCGACACCGAGGAGGAGCATCACCAGCGGCAGCAGAAGGGGCCCGGGGAGGCCCGTCCAAAGATCGGCCAGCACCGCGACCGCACCGCCCAGCACGACGAGGCCGCCATGCGCGAAGTTCACGGCACCCGAAGCGTTCAGCGCCAGCACGAAGCCCAGCGCCACCAGCGCATAGGCCATGCCCAGCGCCAGCGCGTTCAGGAGCAGTTGGAACGTCAGCAGTGGAGACTAATGCTCTTTGGGCGCGTGCTTGCCCAGGATGCGCTGCAAGGTGCGGCGATGCATGTTCAGCCGACGCGCCGTCTCCGAGACGTTGCGGTCGCACTGCTCGAACACGCGCTGGATATGCTCCCACCGCACGCGGTCGGCCGACATCGGATTGCTGGGCGGCGGCGGCAGCTTGCGGCCGTGCGCGTTCAGCGCCTGCTCGATCGCATCGGCGTCGGCGGGCTTGGCGAGATAGTCGACGGCGCCTTCCTTAACGGCGGCCACCGCGGTCGCGATGTTGCCGTAGCCGGTCAGCACGACGATGCGGATGTCGGGCCGCGCCTGGCGCAGCGGCTGCACGAGTTCCAGCCCGTTGCCGTCGCCGAGACGAAGATCGAGCACCGCGAAGGCGGGCGGCCGCGCGGTCTGCGCCAGCGCCTCGGCCACCGAGCCCACGGCCGTGACGATGAAGCCGCGCAGTTCGAGCGCGCGCGCGATCCGGTTGCGGAACGCCGCGTCGTCGTCGGCGATCAGCAGCGTCCGTTCCTTGCTGGCAGTCGTGCCCGCAAGCGCGGGAGAAACCGGGCGGCTGGCGCCTGTGTCCTGGGTCATGGGGACTCCTTCCACATTGGCGGCTATGTAGCCTTGAAGACGGGATTTGGCCAGCGCACGGCCACGGCGGCACCGCCCTCAGCGGAACGGCGGTTGCCGAAAATGACGGTCGCGCCGGTGCGCTCCAGCAGCGTCTTGGCGATGAAAACACCCAGTCCCATATGGCCTTCCTCGCCCTGCCGGGTCGAAATGAAGGGGGTTCCCAGCTCGTCCAGCAGAGCTTCCGAAAAGCCCGGCCCGTCGTCCGACACCTCGACCTCCGCCCATTCGGTGGTCCAGCGCGTGGCGATATGGATTTCACGGCGGGCAAAGGAGATCGCGTTCTGCACGATGTTTCCCACACCCTGCATGATCTCGGGACTGCGCACCTGGATCGGTGCGGTGGTCGGCGCGCCTTCGGCGATCGGCCCGGCCTCGAAGGTGATGGTGATGTTGTCGGAGCGATAGTTCGCTGCCGCCGCCTCGATCAGCGCCGGCAGCGGCACGAGCGTGTAGAACTCCGAGAAGTCGCCGGCCGGATCGACGGAGAGGCGTGCCAGGATCGAGCGGCAGCGCTCGGACTCGGAGGACAGCAACTCGACGTCCTCGCGCAGCGGATCGTCGACCTCGACCTCGCGCAACATCTCCTTGGCGACCACCGCGATGGTCGAGAGCGGCGTCCCCAGCTCGTGCGCGGCCGCCGCCGCGAGCGCCCCGAGCGACGACATGCGCTGCTCCTGCGCGAGCGCCGACTGCGCCGCCGCCAGGGCGTCGCTCATCTGCCGCCCCTCTTCCGCGAGCCGCCAGCCGTAGAGCGTGATCAGCAGGGTCGTGAGCGTGAGGCCCGCCCAGACGCCCGCCTGATAGATCTCCGGGAAATTCGGCGCCGGTCCCAGCCACGGCAACGGCTGATGCACGATGCCCAGCACACCGATGCTGACGATCGTGAGCAGGGTGAGCGCGATGTTGCTGAGCAGCGAGAGCACGGTGGCACCGATCGCAACCGGCGCCAGCAGCAAGAGCGCGAACGGATTGATCAGACCGCCGGTGAGATAGAGCAGCACCGCGAGCTGCACCACGTCGAAGGCGAGGAAGATCGTGGCCTCGCGGTCGTCGATGCGGGCGGACGCGGGCCGGCCGAGGCTGACCGCGAGATTGAGCAGCGCCGACAGCGCGATCGTGCCGCCGGCCGGCAGCAGCGGCAGCGTGAAGCCCAGTCCCCAGTGGACGACGGACGCCGTGAAGAACTGCCCGCCGACGGCGGCCCAGCGCATCAGCACGAGCGCGCGCAGGCGGACGCCGCCGCGCGGCGGCAGGGTCGGGCTGGCGGTCCCGACGACGGACGGCGCGGTCACTTCGGCGCGCGCCGCCACTTTCTACTCCTCGATCATGAGGTGCTTGCGATGCACCGTGATGAAGAGCGGGATCTTGCGCTGCTTCTTGCGGTCGGGCGGTTCCTTCACCAGCCGGCCGATCTCGCCCAGGATGAGACCGGTGATCGTGGGCAACGGCAGCTCGCGCGCCTCGTCGAGCTTCACCCAGCGAATGTCGCCCATCTCGCTCGAATGGCGGATCTCGCCGGTCGCATCTTCGGCGCGCGCCATGAAGAAGCGCGCATTGAAGCGCCGCGGCCGGCCGGGCGGCGTCACCGCGCGCGCGATCAGGTCGAGACAGTCCAGCGCCGGCGCCATTCCCTTGTCGAGAAAGCCCTTCCAGTGCTCGCCATGGTCCTTCTTCGGCGCACCGCCCTTCAACGGCTTGCCCAGAATGAGGCCGGTCTCCTCGAAGGTCTCGCGTATCGCGGCGACGCCCAGCGCCTGCGCGCGCTGCAGTGATGCCGCCTTCAGGAGGCGGGCCTTGACGTGACGGTCGAGCGGCGTGGCGACCGGGATATGCGCATCCGCCGGATCGACGCGGCCGCCCGGGAAGACGTAGCGGTTGGGCATGAAGGCCGACTTGGCCGCGCGGCAGCCCATCAGCACTTCGGGCGTCCTGCCCTTCATGCGCACCAGGATCAGCGTCGCGGCGTCGCGCGGCCGCATGTAGGGATAGGTCTTCTCGATCTGCTCGACCGGGCGCTCATGGCCGGGCTTGAGATCGCCGTGGACGTAGCCTTTGTCGGTGCCGCGCACGACGGCACCGGCGGGAATGCGGGGTTTGCTCATGCCCGACGATAGCACCTGCGGCGCTAGAACGACCAGCCGACCGGCGTATCGGGATGGAAGACGGTGATGTCCTTTCCGCCCCCCGGTACTTCGACACGGTCGGGGACGTCCATCGGCCTGGCGTGCAGGGTGATGCGCTCCTCGTTCGCCGGCAACCCGTAGAAGCGCGGGCCGTTCAGGGACGCGAAGGCCTCCAGCCGGTCGAGCTTGCCCTCCTCGGCGAAGACCTGGGCATAGACCTGCATCGCCACCGGTGCGTTGAACACACCGGCGCAGCCGCAGGCGCACTCTTTGGTATCGGTCGTGTGCGGCGCGGTGTCGGTGCCGAGGAAGAACGACGCGCCGTTCGAGGTCGCCGCGCGACGCAGCGCCAGCCGATGCTCCTCGCGCTTGGCGATCGGCAGGCAATAGAAGTGCGGACGGATGCCGCCCTTGAAGAGAGCGTTGCGGTTGTAGCTGAGATGATGCGGCGTGATCGTGCCGCCCAATTGTTTCGGATGGGCCTCGACGAAAGCCACACCCTCTTTCGTCGTGATGTGCTCGAGCACGATCTTGAGACCGGGATGGCGCTTGACCAATGACGTCAGCACCTTGTCGAGGAACACGGCCTCGCGGTCGAAGATGTCGACATCGGGATCGGTGACCTCGCCGTGGACCAGGAGCGGCATGCCGGCCTTCTCCATCGCCTCGAGGCCCTTGGCGACCTTGTCCATCGAGGTGACGCCGTGCGCGGAATTGGTCGTGGCGTGCGCGGGATAGAGCTTTGCCGCGACCCACACGCCCTCGGCCTTGCCGCGCGCGAGCTCGACCGGATCGGCACCGTCGGTCAGGTAGCAGGTCATCAGCGGCTCGAACCTCAGATCGGCCGGAACCGCTCTGCGAATTCGCTCCCGATAGGCCGAGGCTTCCGCCACCTTGGTCACCGGCGGCACCAGGTTCGGCATGATGATGGCGCGGGCAAATTGGCGCGCGGTATGCACGGCGCAGGCGGCGAGCATCTGGTTGTCGCGCAGATGGACGTGCCAGTCGTCGGGGCGGCGGATCGTCAGCGAAGTCGGGTTGGGCATGATGTTTTCTACGCTTGCTCCGGGGCGGCCTCCAATGTTGATTGCGTGCATGAACGAGCTGAAAGACGCGATTGCCTTCGCCCAGGCGGCCGAATCCCAGTGGCCGGCCAGCATGTACATGCCCGACGGGCAGTTTGTGATGACCTACGATTCCGGCGAAGGACCGCCCGACAACGAGGTGCTGGGACCGGTGACGCCGCGCGGCGGCGCCTCGGGGATCGTCTACCAGGGCGGCAAGCAGATCGCCGAATGGGGCGACACCAACCGCGCCGACATGACCTTCAGCGTGGCCAAGAGCTACCTCGCGTTGCTCGCGGGCCTTGCGCTGGGCGACGGCCTGATCAAGAGCCTCGACGACAAGGTCGCGGGCTACGTCAGCGACGACGGCTTCAAGAGCGACCAGAACAAGGACATCACCTGGCGCCACCTGCTGACACAGACCAGCGAGTGGGAAGGATTCGTCTTCGGCAAGGAGGACCGCATCGATCACAACCGCGTGGTCGGCCTCGCCGTCGCCGATGCGCCCAAGGGCACGCGGCGCGCGCTGAAGAAGCCCGGCAGCTTCTACGAATACAACGACGTGCGCGTGAACCGGCTCAGCCTCTCGCTGCTGCACGTCTTCAAGGAGCCGCTGCCGTCGGTGCTGAAGCGCCGCATCATGGATCCGATCGGCGGTTCGAACGGCTGGACGTGGGACGGCTACCGCAATTCGACGGTGACGATCGACGGCAAGCCGATGCTCTCGGTGCCGGGCGGCGGCCATTGGGGCGGCGGCTTCATCATCTCCGCGCGCGACCTCGCGCTGATGGGTCTGCTCGTCGCGAAGGGCGGTGTCTGGAACGGAACGCAGATCCTGCCCAAGGGCTGGACCGACGAGCTGGTGAAGCCCTGCCCCGTCGCGCCCTTCTACGGGCTGATGTGGTGGCTCAATACGGATCGCCGGCAGTTCGCGGCCGCGTCCGAGCGTAGCTACTTCGCGCTGGGCTGGGGCAGCCACATCGTCTGGATCGATCCCGACAACGATCTCGTCACGGTGCTGCGCTGGATCGACCGCAAGAAGGCGCCAGGGTTTGTCGAACGTCTGCTGGGTGCGTTGAAGAAATGAGTCTCGACTACTCCGCCGTCCCGCGCATGCCGGACGGCCGCACCGCTCTCGAACACATCGAAAGCGTCGCCGCTACTTCCGACGCCATCCGCGTGCCGATGGGCAACGGCGGCAAGATGATGTGGCACGTCTGGGGCAAGGACTCCGGCAAGCCCGCGCTGCTGCTGTTCCATGGCGGCTCGGGCTCGTGGATCCATTGGATCCGCAACGTGCAGCCGCTGTCGCAGCACTTCACCGTCTACGCCGCCGACATGCCGGGCCTCGGCGACAGCGATCCGCCGGACGACGTACGCGACGTCTGGTCGGTCACGCACTGCGTCGATCACGCCGTGCGCGCGCTGCTGCCCGAGGGCGAGCGCTTCTTCCTCGCAGGCTTCTCGTTCGGCGGCATGGTGTCGGGCCATCTTGCGACCCTGATGCCCGAGCGCATCCGGCGCATCGTGTTCGTGGGCGCGGGTGGCCTCAAGGCCACGCGCAAACCGACCGAGAAGCTGCTCAAGCTTCTGGAGACCATGCCGCCGCAGGTGCTGGCCGACGAGGCGCGGCGCAATCTCGAGCT
Source organism: Enhydrobacter aerosaccus (assembly GCA_903915535.1). Classification (GTDB taxonomy): domain Bacteria; phylum Pseudomonadota; class Alphaproteobacteria; order Reyranellales; family Reyranellaceae; genus Reyranella; species Reyranella aerosaccus_C. The sequence goes on along the minus strand of CAIWTJ010000026.1, from coordinate 12,073 downwards.
GTTGATGCTGCACGACCCGAAGAACGTCGACGGCGTCGCCATTCACATGCAGATCATGAACACCACGCGCGCGAAAACGCGCAGCCGCGACATGGGCATCGCAGGCGCCCTCTCGAAGGTGCTGCCCGAGGTGAAGGTGCCGTTCACCGGCATCTGGGGCGAATACGATTCGACCACCTATCCCTATATCCAGGAGCGCATCGATCTTTTCAGCGCCCTGCAGCCCGGCTTCGAGATGCACCAGATAAAAGGGGCCGGCCACTGGGTTGCCTATGAGGCCGCGGAAGCCTTCAATGCCAAGCTGCTTGAGGTCCTAAAGTAGGCTAAGCAGGCGGCGCAAAATCATCGGAGTATCAGACGTGGTCGCGAACATTCTGAGCGAACTTCCTGTCGGCCAGCGGGTCGGTATCGCCTTCTCGGGCGGCCTCGATACCAGCGCCGCCGTGCACTGGATGAAGTCCAAGGGCGCCAAGCCCTGCGCCTATACGGCCAACCTCGGCCAGCCCGACGAGAGCGACTACGACGATATTCCGCGCAAGGCGCTGGCCTATGGCGCCGAGAAGGCGCGCCTGATCGACTGCCGCGCCCAGCTCGTGGCCGAGGGCATTGCCGCCATCCAGTGCGGCGCGTTCCACATCAGCACGGCCGGAGCGACCTACTTCAACACCACGCCGCTCGGCCGCGCCGTCACGGGGACGATGCTCGTGGTGGCGATGCGCGAGGACGGCGTCGACATCTGGGGCGACGGCAGCACCTTCAAGGGCAACGACATCGAGCGCTTCTATCGCTACGGCCTGCTCGCGAACCCGAACCTGCGCATCTATAAGCCGTGGCTCGACCAGAAGTTCATCGACGAGCTGGGCGGTCGCAAGGAAATGAGCGAGTACCTGGCCAAGGCGGGGTTCGAGTTCAAGGCGAGCGTCGAGAAGGCCTATTCGACCGACAGCAACATCCTGGGCGCCACGCACGAGGCGAAGGATCTCGAGTTCCTGAACGCGTCGATCAACATCGTGAAGCCGATCATGGGCGTGGCCTTCTGGCGCGACGACGTGAAGGTCCCGGCCGAGACGGTGACCGTGCGCTTCGAGGAAGGACAGCCGGTCGCCCTGAACGGCAAGACGTTCGCCGATTCGCTCGCGCTGTTCACCGAGGCCAACGTGATCGGCGGCCGGCACGGCCTCGGCATGTGCGACCAGATCGAGAACCGCATCATCGAGGCCAAGAGCCGCGGCATCTATGAGGCGCCCGGCATGGCGCTGCTGCACATCGCCTACGAGCGTCTCGTCACGGGCATTCATAACGAGGACACGATCGAGCAGTACCGCACCAACGGCCGCCGCCTCGGCAAGCTGCTCTATCAGGGCCGCTGGTTCGATCCGCAGAGCCTGATGCTGCGCGACACTTCGCATCGCTGGGTGGCGAAGGCCGTGACCGGCGAAGTGACGATCGAGCTGCGCCGCGGCAACGACTATTCGCTGATGGACACGACCAGCCCGAACCTGACCTACGATCCCGACCGCCTGACGATGGAAAGCGGGGCCGGCACCTTCACCGCCGCCGACCGCATCGGCCAGCTCACCATGCGCAACATGGACATCTCCGACACGCGCACCAAGCTCGGCGTCTACGCCAAGGCGGGCCTGCTGGGCGACGGCGCCGGCGGCATGCCGATGCTGTCCGGACCGGACACCGACAAGAAGTCGGACAAGTAATGAAGACCGGCGTCACGGAGATCGCCGACAGGATCTATCGCCTGTCGACCTTCGTGCCGCAGATCGGCCCGACCGGCTTCACCTTCAACCAGTTCCTGATCGACGCCGACGAGCCACTGCTCTTCCACTACGGCCATCGTGCCATGTTCCCGCTGATCTCGAAGGCGGTGGCGAGCGTGATCCCGCTGGAGAAGCTGCGCTGGACGACCTGCAGCCATGTCGAGGGTGATGAATCCGGCGCGCTGAACGAGTGGCTGGCCGCCGCGCCCAACGCCACGCCGGCACACGGCCAGACCGGCGTGAACATCTGGCTGGCCGACATGGCCAATCGCGGCCCGCGCACGCTCAAGAACGACGAGGTGATCGACCTCGGCGGCAAGAAAGTGCGCTGGCTCGACACGCCGCACGTGCCGCACAACTGGGATGCCGGCCTGATCTACGAGGAGACGACCGGCACCCTGTTCAGCAGCGACCTCTTCACCCAGGCCGGGGCCTGCGAGGCGACCACGACCGGCGACATCGTCGACGCCGCGATCGCCACCGAGAAGGCCGTGCCCTTTATGCCTGCGACGCCATTGGCTGCGCCGACCTTGCGGCGACTGGCCGCCCTCAAACCCACAAAGATCGCGCTCATGCACGGTCCGAGCTTCATCGGCGACGGCGGCGCGGCCCTGACGGCGCTCGCCGATTATTACGACCAACGCCTCGGCTAAGGAGCGCCTCTAAGGCCGAGCGAAGCAAGATAGCTCCAGCGCACGGTGGCGTGCGTGATTGGCATGCCGGCGAGGTACTGCGCCACCGCCTTGTCGATCAACGCGTCCGATGGCTTGTCGGGCCGCAGGCCGTCGGCATAGGCCACGATCTGGTCCCAGCCTTCGGGACGCGGGATCGAGACGACGGTCGAGGGGCTGTCGAGGTTCTTGTAGGTCCAGAACGACCAGCCGATGTCGTGCGCCTCGTGCAGCTTGCGGAAGCCCTCGTTCCAGTCGTCGGTGAGTTCGCCGGTCTCGCCCAGGAACAGCGGCACGTCGTAGCGCGCCGAGAAGTTGAGATGGCGCTGGATCGAGTCGCGCTTCGTGCTCGCCCAGAACGAATGGTACGTGTAGGCGAGGTTGGGCGCGAAGGGCGGGCCGAACATGTCGAAGCTCGAGCTCCACTGGCCCGCCGCCAGGAACACGATTCGGCCGGGATCGACGGCACGGATCGCTTCGGTCACGCGCTTGAAGAACGGCTCGAGCCGCGGGTTGAGCGTGGCGATCTCGTGGTAGGGCGCGATCGGCTCGTTCAGCAGATCGTAGCCCAGGATCGTCGGGTTGCCCGCGTAGCGCTGCGCGATCGCCTGCCACAGCTTCACCGTGAGGTCGCGGTCGCGCGGCACGTAGAACATCAGCGGATAGCCCGGCCCGTCGTCGTGGTTGATGCCGGTCTGGCCGCCGGGAGCGGCGTGCAGGTCGACGATCGCGAGCAAGCCCGCCTCCTTCACCCAGCCCAGCACGCGGTCGAGCAGCGCCCAGCCCTCGCCCGTCATCGTGCCGTCCGGCGACATGAACAGATTCCAGTGCAGCGGAATGCGCACGGTGTTGAAACCCGCCGAGGCGATGAACCGGATGTCGTCCCGGGCGATGTAGGTGTCGCGATACTGCTTCCAGAAGGCCGTGGCCTTCTCGGGCCCCAGCAGGCGATCGAAGGCCCCGTAGATCTGGTGCGGCGCCTTGGCGACCTCGAACTTGAACATGTAGCCTTCCGGCATCAGCCAGTTGCCGAGGCTGATGCCCTTGATGTGCAGCACGCGGCCGTCGGGCGCGATGAAGCGCTTGCCCTCGATGCGCACGAGCTGGGCCTGGGCCGATACAGGCAGGGCGAGCGCGCACAGGAAGAGCCACAGGATCGACAACAGACGCATGACGCGAGACTAGCAGAGCCCTACAGTCGCCACCGATGATTCTTGCCGCCCTTCTTCTGCCAGTCGCGATCGTGGCGATCGTGCTCGCGATCCAGCGCCTGCGGCTCCCTGCCTTCCTTGCCCTGATGATCGTGGTCGTCGGCTATGGCTGGGCCGCCAACATGACCTGGCAGTCGATCGGCAAGGCCTTCGGCCTGGGCTTCGTGAGCGCGCTCGAGCAGACCGGCCTGCTCGTGGTCGCGGGCAGCCTGGCGGGTACGCTGCTGCTCGCGCGCCCGCTGGGGGCCGCCGGCGCCGTCGCGATGGGCGCGATCGGCGGGTTGGGCGGATCGGCCGCCGGCGCGCTCGCCCTGCTCCAGCCCGCCGGCCGCGCCGTGGTGCTGGTGCTGGCGATCCTCACGGTCCAGGCGCTGGTCGTGCCCTCGCCGCTCGCGGTGGCGGCGATGTCCGTCCTGAAAGCCGACCTCGGCACCATGCTCTGGATTGGCGGCCCGATCGCCGCAATCGTCCTGATGGTCCTCTGGGTTCGCAGCAGCCGCGCCGATCCCTCGAAGACATTGTCTGCATGGCGCTGGCTTGCGGTCCTGCTGCCGCTCGCCCTGCTGATCGCGCAGTCGATCGCGCAGATGCCGACGGAGCCGCTCGGCAAGGGCGGCGCGCGCGAGTTCTATACCGGCATCAGCAAGCCGTTGATCCTGGCGGTGCTGGCGATTGCGCTGGCGGTGCTGCTGTCGCGGCGCTGGCAGCCCGAAGCGCTGGCCAGCACAAGCTGGGCGCCGTTGCTGCTGACCGTGGGCGCAGCCGGCGGCTTCGCGCGCGTGCTCGACGAGACCGGCATGGCCGAGCTTCTGGCCGAGCACGCGCTCGATCCGCGGCTTGGGCTGCTGGCGCCGTTCCTCGCCGCCGCGATCGTGAAAACGATGCAAGGCAACTCGCTTTCCGCGGTGCTGACGGCGTCGGGCATGATCCAGCCGATGCTGCCGGCGCTGGGGCTCGACACGGCCACCGGACATGCGCTCGCGGCGGCCGCGGTTGGTGCCGGTTCGATCGCCGTCGTCCATCTCAACGATCCGTTGTTCTGGATCGCGGCCGACATGGCCAAGCTCACGCCCGCCCGCGCGCTCGGCCTGGTGACGGTCGGCAGCGCCGCGATCTCGATCGCCATCCTCGTCATGCTGATGGCTTTGCGCCTCGCCATGCGATGACGCCTTCCGTCCGCGCCCGCACCTCGGGCGAGGCGAGACAGGACGCGACGGCCTCGTAGCCCGGCGCGCCCGGATATGGCGCGACCAGCGTCGGCACGCTGTGATTGGCGGGGCAGAAGAGGATCGCCTCGTGCGGACCGACCGCCTCGAGGTCGAGGATCGCCGTCGAACGCGTCAGGAAGAAGATCGGCTTCGCATCGGGCGCGCGGCGACGCAGCCAGGCGATCACGGTTTCCTGCGCCGCCTGATCCAGGCCCTGCTCCAGCAGGTCGATGACGAGAATCTTGCCGCTGTGCGCTGCGAACATGGCCTGCAAATGGCCGGCATCCAATGGCGGTCGATCGAGGCCGATGAACACCGCATCGGGCAGCGTCTCGGCCAGGCGCATCGCGAGCCGCGTCTTGCCGCTGCCGAGGGGTCCTACGATATGCGTCAGCGGCCTGATGTCGACGAGCTCGAAGGGCTCGCCGCCCCATGGCCAGGGAAGGTCGAACGCGACACTGATCGCATGGGCCTTCGTCAGCAGCGCCAGGTCACGCACAACCGGCGCCCTGCCGGCCGCGAGCTCGGCACGCACGCGGCGCACGCGGTCCAGTCCGCCTTCGAGCGTCGACTGGTGCGCGGCGAGCGCCGCGTCGAGCACTGCCGCGTCGCCGTCCAGCACCCGCGCAACCTCGCCGAGGCTGAGGCCGAGCGCCCGCAACGCCACGATCTCGCGGAGCCGGGACATCTCGCCCGGTCCGTAGACGCGCCAGCCGGCGGCGGTGCGCATCGGCGTGACCAGGCCACGCTGTTCGTAGAGACGGAGCGCCTTGGCGGAAACGCCGAGACGCCGGGCGGCGTCGGAAGGATTGAGAGCGGTCACCGATCACCTCGTCGTTGGGCAGACCGTAACGCTTATGAGGGCTGCCCCAGGGACCGGGTCAAGTCATCCGTCCACACCTAGTCCAATTTCACGCCGGAGATCTTCACCGCCGGCGCCCACTGCTTGCGATCGTTGGCCAGGAACTCCGCGAAGCCGGCGCGGCCCGCGGGCGGGAGGTCGAGGCCGAGATCGTCGACCCAGCGCTTCTGTATGTCGGGATTGGCGAGCGCCTGTGCGATGGCGCCTTCGAGCTTGGCCACGATGGGCTCGGGCGTACCGGCGGGGGCTGCCACTCCGTACCAGGACGTGGCGACGTAACCCGGCACCGTCTCGGCGATCGCGGGAATCTCGGGTGCCGCCTTCGAGCGCTCCGCCGAGGTGACGCCCAGGCCCTTCACCTTGCCGCCGCGCACCTGGCCGATCATCGAGGGCATGTTGGCGAACATCATGTGCACCGTGCCCGAGATCAGGTCGCTGTAGACGGCGCCGGCACCCTTGTAGGGCACATGAATGATGTCGACGTCGGCCATCGCCTTGAACAGTTCGCCGCTCAGATGCAGCGACGTGCCGGGACCGGAGGAGGCGAAGGAGTATTTGCCCGGCTCCTTCTTGCAGAGCGCAATCAGCTCCGCGACGTTGCTCACCGGCATGCTCTTGGTGACACCGAGAAGGTTGGCGAGCAGCGCCACGCGCGAGATCGCGAGCAGGTCCCTGTCGGGATCGTACGGCAACTTCGTGTAAAGCATCGGATTGAGCGTGTGGCTGGCCACCGAGATCAGGCCGAGCGTGTAGCCGTCGGGCGCGGAGCGCGCGAGCTCGGTGGTGCCGATGTTGCCGCCCGCGCCGCCCTTGTTGTCGATGACGAACGACTGGCCGAACGTGCGGCTCAACTGGTCGCAGATCAGCCGGCTCACCGAATCGGTGCCGCCGCCCGGCGCGAACGGCACGATGAAGCGCACAGGCTTGGCGGGCCACGCCGGCTGCGCCCGCGCGACGAAGGGCGCAGCACACGCAAGGCTGCCCAGCATCAAGTGACGGCGCTTCATCGCCTTCCTCCGGTGATTCTTCTTTGCCGCAGGATAGCGAGGGGGTTAGCGTCGCGACCAATGAATTCATCGGGGGAAACCGCAGGGCGCAACCAGGCGCTGCGCGAGCTGCTCGCCATGCCGGATTTCCTGCGGCTGTGGCTGGTCGGCGCCTTCGCCAATGCCATGCGCTGGCTCGAGATGCTGGCCTCCGCCCTGTTCGCCTACGAGGTGACGCACTCGGCACTCGCGGTCACGGGCGTGGTGGCGGCGCGCCAGCTGCCGCAATTCTTCCTCGGCGCCTTCGCGGGCGCGATCTCCGAGGCGGTCAACCGCAAGGTGATCGTGATGCTGGCGCTGGTCGGGCCGGCCGCGATCTCCACCGTGCTCGCGACGCTCGCCACCACCGGCCATCTCGACCTGTGGCACGTGGCGCTGGGCAATCTCCTGTCCGGCATCATGTGGACGACCGAGATGTCGACGCGCCGCCGCATGGTGGGCGAAGTCGCGGGGCCGCAGCGCATCGTGCAGGCGATCGCGCTCGACTCGGTGACCTCGGCCGCCACGCGCATGATCGGTCCGCTGCTGGGCGGCTTCGCCTTCCAGTGGCTGCACATGAAGGGTGCCTACACGGTGACGGCGCTGGTGCAGTTCGGCGGCGCGTTTGCGCTCGCGGGTCTGTCGCACAGCCAGGTGACGCGCCGCCTCGCGCTGGCCCGCATCCCCGCCGAGATCCTCGAGGGCTGGACCTACGCGCGCACCAATCCGGTGATCCTGCTGGTCTTCGGCATCACCGTCGTCACCAATGCCTTTGCCTTCGCCTACCAGGGCCTGGTGGCGCCGCTCGGCCGCGGCGTCTTCCATGTCTCGCCGGCCCTCGTGGGCCTTCTGGCCGCAGGCGAGCCGCTCGGCGCGCTGATGGGTGGCCTGCTGCTGGCCGGCGGCTTCATCCGCATGAACCGCCAGCTCACCTTCGCCGGCGGTTCGAGCCTGTTCATGGTCGGGCTGATCGTGATGGCGCTGTCGAATTCCTATTGGCTGGGCCTGCTCGCCCTGATCGTGGGCGGCTTCGGCACCGCGGGCTTCGGCAACATGCAGACGACCCTGGTGCTGACCGAGGCGCCGGCCGAGATGCGCTCGCGGCTCATGGGCATGGTCACCGTGGGCATCGGCACCGGCCCGCTCGGCATCCTGGTCGCGGGCCTCCTCTCCGATCAGGTCGGCCCGCGCGACGCGGTCATGACGATGGCCGCCCTCGGCCTGCTCGCCACACTCGTGCTCACGACCACGCTGCGGCGGCGCTAGTTTCCCGACCTTCCCGAACCTTCCCGACGCGGCGGGAAGCGTCGGACGACGATGGCACAAGTGTTTCAGGCGATTCTTCCCGAATTCCCACACTCCCTCCCCCTGGACAATGGTCCGACGAATCACTACCTTGCTTAACAAGGTACAGTGTTATACGTTGTAGCGAGGATGAACGTCGGTGGCTGACTCCCTGCAGGTCCAATTGCGCAAAGGCGTGCTCGACATGTGCGTGCTGGCGTTGCTCGCGCAGCAGGACGGCTACGCCTACGACATCGCGAGCCGGCTGGCCGAGGCGATCGGGATGGGCGAAGGCACGATCTACCCGCTGATGCGGCGCATGCAGTCCGACGGCCTGGTCACGACCTATCTCGAGGAATCGAGCAGCGGCCCGCCGCGCAAATATTACCAGCTCACCAAGGCCGGCCGCGCCGCGCTCGTGGCGCAAAAGGCCGACTGGACAGACTTCACCGCATCGGTCGCGCGGATCCTGGCCGATGCAAAACCCGGCTCACACGTCACAAGGGCCGTTGGAGGCGCTGCATGACCAAGACCGAATTCCTCGACACGTTGCGCCGGCGCCTGGCCGGCCTGCCGCCCTCGGAGATCGACGAGCTGGTCTCCGACTATGCCGCCCACTTCGCCGACGGCATGGCCGCCGGCCGCAGCGAGGCCGAGATCGCCGCGGCGCTGGGCGACCCGATGCGTCTCGCGCGCGAGCTGCGCGCCGAGGCGGGCTTCCGCCGCTGGGAGAGCGCGCGCACGCCGGCGAATTTCTTCGCCGTGCTGTTCGGCTTCGTGGCGCTGATGGCCGTCGATTTCATCTTCCTGCTGCCGCTGCTGGGCGGTCTCGCGCTGTTCGCGATCGTCGTGGGCTTCGCGCTGCTGGGCCTCAGCCTCGCGGGCATCGTGACGTTGATCCGCGCCCTCAGTTGGGATCACGTCCTGACCGGGCATTTCCTGAGCCGCACCTTGGGCGGCATCGGCCTGCTGGGCTTCGGCATCGGCGGCAGCGCCCTCCTGCTGCTGACGATCGACTACGTGGTGCGCCTGCTGGGCAAGTACGCCCGCCTGCACTACGCGCTACTCAACCGCGCGGAGACGGGAGCCGCCCATGGTTAGGCCCCTGGCCTGGACCGCCATCGGCGGATTGAGCGTCGGCGTCGTCTGCCTCTCCCTGGCCTACGCCACCGGCGGCAGCCCGCTCCGGCGCATGGTCGACCTCGGCCTCTCCTCCGTCGGATCCTGCAGCGCCCATGGCGCGACGGCGACGGAACGCCGCCTGAAATGGGACGGCGACGACACGGTGAACATCGCCGGGTTCGCCACCGTGCACTATCGCGGCGGCGAGGGTGACGAGGTGATCGTCCGCGGCGCGCCCGAGGCCGTGGCCAACGTCGAGGTTCAGGGCGGCCGGATCACGCTCAACTGTCACGGCACCGGATCGCGCACGGTCGACATCACCCTGCCCGGCCGGGTCTTCCGCAAGATGCAATTGTCGGGCTCCGGCAAGGTGCTGCTGGAAAACGTCAGCCAGCCCGACCTGGTGCTCGGCATCAGCGGCAGCGGCAGCCTGCGCGCCCAGGGCAGTGTCGATCGCCTGACCGTCTCGATCTCCGGATCGGGCGGCGCGAAGCTGGGGGAGCTCGCCGTCAAGCAGCTCACGGTCAAGGTCGCCGGCAGCGGCAACATCGAGGCCTCCCCCAAGGAGGTCGCCGACATCACCGTGAGCGGCGCGGGCGACGTGCGGCTGCTCACGCGGCCGGCTCAGCTACGCACGCACGTCAGCGGTTCGGGACGCATCACCCAGGCCGCCAGCGCGATGCAATGAGGGACGCCGTGCGGACGAAGATATGCGCTGTCGCGGCGTTTGTCGTTCTCGCCGCCTGCGCGACCGGACCGTCCATTGCCCAAACGTCTCCGCAGAAATTCCATGCGGGTGCCGCGCGAATCACGGTGGAAGACACTGCCCGGTTCGAGGCGCTGGTAGCGTATCCGACGGATGTTGCGGAGGCGCCTTTCAAGGATGGTCCATGGGTTGTTGATGCCACCCGCGACGCACCGATTGCTCCGGTTGCCCGCTTTCCGATCGTCTTGTTTTCCCACGGAGGCGGCGCGACGCTCAAGGCCGGAGGAAGCCCGCTTCCCTATGCCGACCTTGCGAGTTCGCTCGCGCGCGCGGGCTTCATCGTGGTCGCGCCGTTTCATCCCGGCGCCCACCGCCCCCTTGAGGATCGACCGCGTCATGTTCACAAGGCGTTGGAGGCGATGCTGGCCGATCCTCGTTTCGGGCCCCATGCCGATTCGAATCGGCTTGGCATGATGGGCTTTTCCTGGGGCGGCGCGGTGTCACTGATCGCAGCGGGCGCCGTTCCTGATCTGGCTCACCTCGCCGAATATTGCAGTCACCATATCGACGATCGGAAAGCCTGCGAAGGCGTACCGACCGACGGCTCGCTCGCCAAGGTGATCGGCAAGAAATCGTCCGACACACTCGCCATCAAGGCGCTCGCCCTGCTGGAGCCCTGGGGAGCGCTCTTCGGCCGCAGCGATTTGACGTCCGTCGACATGCCGACGCTGCTCTTTCGCGCCGAGGGCAGCGATCTTGGGGCCGAAGGCAACATCATCGCCCTTGCGGCGGCGTTGCCCCATCCACCTTTGCAAAGGACCATACCAGGCGGACACTTTATCTTCGCCGATCCATGCCCTCCAGCGCACGAGGCCGAGGCAACGGAACTCTGCAGGGACCCTCCAGGCGTCGATCGGGCAGCGGTGCATCGGCAGATCAACGCGGAGATCGGAGACTTTTTCGGCCGAACTCTTTAGCGCCGCATCGATAGCGATCGGGAGCGTCTGGCATGCGGGGGAGTGCGCATGGCTGGCACGTTGATTGCTCGGTGATCCTGTCCGCTTAACCGGAGGGTGTCATGGATATCGGTGTGTTCATTCCGATCGGCAACAACGGCTGGCTGATCTCCAAGACCTCGCCGCAGTACATGCCGAGCTTCGAGCTGAACAAGAAGATCGTGCAGCGCGCCGAGCATTACGGGCTCGATTTCGCCCTCTCCATGATCAAGCTGCGCGGCTTCGGCGGCGAGAGCGAGTTCTGGGATCACAATCTGGAATCCTTCACCCTGATGGCGGGCCTGGCCGCCGTCACCGAGCGCATCCGCCTCTACGCGTCGGTCGCGGTGCTGACCATTCCGCCCGCGATCATCGCGCGCATGGCCTCGACCATCGATTCGATCTCGAACGGCCGCTTCGGCGTCAACATCGTCTCGGGCTGGGCCAAAGACGAGTACACGCAGATGGGCCTGTGGCCGGGCGAGGAGTATTTCGGCTACCGCTACGACTACAGCACCGAGTTCGTGACGGTGATGAAGGAGCTCTGGGAGAAGGGCACGTCCGACTTCAAGGGCAAGTTCTTCGAGATGACGGACTGCAAGCTCAGCCCGCGTCCGCAGACGCCGATCAAGCTCGTCAGTGCGGGCCAGAGCCCGCGCGGCATGGAGTTCGGCGCAACTTACTGCAACTACAACTTCACCCTCGGCAAGGGCGTGAACACGCCGACCGCGCACACGCCGACCAACGAGGCGATGGCCGCGGCCGCCGCCAGGACGGGCCGCGACGTCGGCAACTACGTGTTGATGATGGTGATCGCCGACGAGACCGACGAGAAGGCGATGGCCAAGTGGAAACTCTACAACGACGGCGCCGACATGGGCGCGCTGTCGTGGATGTCGGGCCAGGCCGACGCCGATCCAAACGCCGCCGAAGGCGGCACCGCCAAGGCGATCTCCGCGCCCGAAGGCGCGATCAACTTCAACATGGGCACGATCGTGGGCTCCTACGCCTCGGTGGCACGGATGCTCGACGAGTGCGCCACGGTGCCCGCCACCAAGGGCATCATGCTGACCTTCGACGATTTCCTGGTCGGCATGGAGCAGTTCGGCCAGCGCATCCAGCCGCTGATGAAGTCGCGCGCGGATCGGCTCAAAGTCGCAGCTTAGTCTTCGTCTTCCGGACCGCGAGCCTCCGGCTCGCTGAATCCGAGCGAGCCG
>CAIWTJ010000025.1 GCA_903915535.1 Enhydrobacter aerosaccus | reverse complement strand
CAGGATGTGACCGCCCAGCTGGGCGCCGCCGGAGAGCGAGCTCTTGATCTGTTCCGACGTCGAGCCGGCGCCGTTGATGGCGATGCCGGTGGCGCTCAACTGTCCGTCGATCGTCACCTTGACCGCGCTGCCGAACTGGTTGCTGCCGTTCATGCCGCGCAGCATCTCGCCCAGGGAGATGTTGTTCGCGTCGCCCTTCAGCGCGATGGCGAGCGCGGGCTTGCTGCCGTCGATCGTGCCCGAAAAGGCAAGCGCCCCGCCGTACAGCGACCCCTTGAAGTGCTGGAGCGTCAGCACGCCGTCCTTCAGGGCAACCGCCAGGTCGGCGTTGTTGATCCTGAGCGGCCCACTGATCAATGTTGCGGCCACCAGCTTCACCGAGGCATCGGCGCCCCTCATCGGCGCCGTATCGATCGGCGTGCCCGCCGCGGACGCGGCCGCCGGCTGTCCCCGTGCCGGCGCCGCCGGACGGGCAGGCGCGGCGCCGCGCGTCTGCAGCTTGTCGAGATCGAGCGTGCCCGCCTTGAGATCGACGGTGATCATCGGCCGGTTCGCCACCTTGACGTCGACGGCGCACTCGATCGTCTGGCTGTTGAGCGCGAAGCTGCCCTTGTAGCCCACCGACGACGGCGTCCCGGTCGACGCGCCGGGCATCGAGATCACGCCGGTCATCTTCACGGTGTCGCCGCCCGATGCGATCGTGAGGTCGCGCAGATTCATCAGTTCCTGCGTGCCCGCCACGCCCCCGCTGGCCGTCACCTTGCCCAGGCCGGTCGCCGAGCCGCCGAAGATCTTCAGCACCTTGTCGATGTCCGGCGCGTCGAAATTGAAGGCGATGTCGGGCCGCGGCGCCGGCGCCGAGAAATTGGCGACATTGCCGCGCAGCGCCAGCCGGGCGCCGCCCAGGTTGGCGACGTCCGCCTGGTTGAGCTTCAGCGTGCTGCCCTGCAGCGCCACGTCGACATCGACGCCGCCGATCGTCTCCTTGTTGTAGAGCACCTTCGCGATCTTGAGCTTCAGGCCGACCGACGGGCCGGCGACGTCGGCGGGCGCAGTCGCAGCGGCAGCCGCGGCAGGCTTCGAGGCCGGCGCCGTCTTCTTGGCGTCACCGGGCTTGGGCATGAAGGAATCGACATCGAGCGTGTCGATCTCGAGATGGGTGACGACCGAGAGCGGCACGCTGAACGTCACCAGCACGCCGCCGGTCCCCTTGAGATCGTCGAGCTGGAAGGCGGCGTCCGTGACCTGCACGTTGCCGTTCGACGACGCCATGCGGCCCTTGAGGCTGACGGCGGTGAGCTTGTTGGCCGGCACCGAGGAGACGTCGACGTCGAGCCATTTCAACGTGTCGCGCAGCTTCGGGCCGGTCAGGCTGAAATCGCCGCTGACCGTGGGCCGCGCCGGATCGCCCGCCATGGTCGACTTGGCCTGCAGGACCATCTCTCCCGGCAGGGTCGCGGCGAGGCGCGGCACCGCGACGGCGCCGCCGTGGGCGTCGATCTCGAGCGCGACATTGCGGATGGCCTGCTTGTTGTAGGTCACCTCGCCGATATCGAGCGCGAATTTGGCCGTGACGCCATCGAGCATGCTCGTGCCCTTGCCCGCGGGAGCCGGTGCGGGCGCGGCGGTCTTGGTCGCCGCGGCCTTCGCTGCCGGCTGCTGGAGCCCGGCCAGCGTCTTGTCGAGATCGAGCTTGGACGACGTCAGCTTGCCGTCGATCACGAGGGCGGGCTTGAGCTTGACCGAAAGCGCGCCGGACGCGGCGCTGTCGCCTAGCACCGTCTTGAAATCCCGGGCGACGAATTCGGCCTGCGACGCCTCGATGCTGCCGTCGAAGCTGAACTTGCCGGCCAGCAGCGGCGGCAAAGCGGGCACGGGCTGGCCCGCCAGGCCCATCAACGTGGCAATGAATCCGGTCAGCGAGTCGGTCGACACCGTCGCCACGCCGCCCAAGCGCGCGTTGGGGCCGAGCTCGCTCAACGTGCCCTTGAAGCCGAACTTGCCGTTGGCCTCGAGGGAGATGTTCGTCGCGTAGCCGTTGGTGCCCTTGGCGCTGACCGAAAGGTCGAGCTTGAGGGGCGCGCCGTTCAGGGTCGCGCTGCCCGCCAGTGAATACGGCCCCTCGAGCGAGCCCACCGACGCGGTGATGTTGGCCTTCTCGGCCACCATCGAGATGCCGGCCTTGGAGTCGCTGAACAGCAACGTGCCGTTCTCGATCACCAGGCTGCCGAGCGACAGCGGCTTGGGCGAGCTGGGTTTTGCCGCGGCGGGCTTGGCTTCCTCGACCGACGGCGCGAACTCCCAGTTCGGCTTACCCTGGGCGTTGACCTCGAGAACGATCTTGGGCTCGACCACGGTGACGGAGCTCACCTCGACATTGCCGCCCAGCAGCGCGAGCAGCGACGGTTTCACCGCGATCGACTTCACCTCGACCATGTTGGCATTCTTGGAGCCCGGCACGTTCACGAACCGGACCTGCGACACCCCGACAGTGGGCGTCGGCAGCAACGAGAGCGTCACCGGGCCATCCAGCACGAGGTCGCGGCCGGTCGCCTTCTTCACCTGAGAGACGATCTCGGGCTTGTACTTGTTGAGGTCGAAGAACGAGGGCGCGACCAGCAGGGCCACGATCAGCACGCCAAAGAAGCCGCCGCCGCCGATCAGGAGTTTCTTGCGCGTGGACGGGCTCATGGTGTTCTCCGGTGTATCGCTTGGCGCAAAACACTAGCGCATCGACCGGCGGCGCGGCATAGAGAAAAGACGAGGTTTCTTTGGCAGAGATCATCAATCTCAAGCAGGCGCGCAAGGACCGGGCGCGGCGCGAGCGGGAGACGGAAGCCGACGCCAACCGTCGCCGCTTCGGCCGAACGCGCGCCGAGAAAAAAGCCGACAAGGACGCCGACGAGCGCGCGAGAAATTTGCACGACGGACAGCGGCTCGATTCCGACGAAGACTAGCGGCTGACCCCCCCTCCGTCGCGGATTACCGCGCCAGGTCATGGCCCTCTAACTCTCGCGGCCTGTCGGACGGTTGAGCGCCAATCGACTGAAGAAATCGCGCGTGCCCTGGTCGGCACCCGGGCCGGCGACCGCGCGCACGTTGGTGAGTTCGACGCGCTGGCCTGTCGTGCCGTCGATCAGCACCGGCTCGAGCGGGCGGCCATCGGCGCGATCCACCAGGTCCATCGGCCGGCCGTCGCGGGCGGCGGCGCCGAAGCGATCGCCCCACTGCTTGAGGCCGACGATCACGGTGAACAGCGCCGCGCCTTTTTCGGTGAGGCGGTATTCATGGCGCAGTGGCCGCTGGCGATAGGCGGTCTTGCGGAACACTCCGGCCTCGACGAGCTTCTTCAGCCGCGCCGTCAGCACGTTGCGCGCGATGCCGAGGTTTTCCTGGAAGTCGTCGAAGCGGCGCACGCCGTAGAAAGCGTCGCGCACGATCAGCAGCGTCCACGGCTCGCCCACCACTTCGAGCGCCGAAGCGATCGAACAGTTCATCTGCTCGTAGGAAGTGCGCCGCATGAACGAAAGTATAGGCCGGTGGTGGCGCGGCGCAATCTTGGCCGCCCGCACCGGGCGCGGGCTTCAATTCCGCAAATTATTGCTGAGGGGCGGAACAAAGCGCAGCACCGCGTATCCCACGGCCGCCGACAACAGCGACGCGACGAGGACACCCAGGCGCACCATCGGCTCCAGTCCCGCGCCCGCGAAGGCCAGCGTGCCGATGAACAGGCTCATGGTGAAGCCGATGCCGGCGCACGCGCTCACGCCGTAGAGTTGCGCCCAGCTGGCGCCGTCGGGCAGGCGCGCCCAGCCCAGACGCACCAGAGCCCAGGCCGCTGCGAAGACGCCGAACTGCTTGCCGAAAAAAAGTCCCGCGACGATGCCGAGCGTCACCGGATGCACGATCACGCTGGAGGTGATGCCGGCCAGGTCGAGGCCCGAATTGGCGAAGGCGAACACCGGCATCACGAGAAACGACACCCAGGGCTTGAGCGCATGCTCGAGCTTCAGGAAGCCGCGCTCCTCTCGCGGTTCGCTGCCGCCTTTCAGCGGCAGCAGGAAGGCCAGCGCCACGCCCGACAGGGTCGCGTGCACGCCCGACTTCAGCACGCACAGCCACAGCACCGCGCCCAGCAGCAGATAGGGCAGCATCCGGCGCACGCCCGCGAGATTGAGCGCCAGCAGCCCGCCCAGGCAGGCCGCGGCCAGACCGAGCGACAGGGCCGACAGATCGCTCGTATAGAAGATCGCGATGATCAGGATCGCGGCCAGATCGTCGACGATGGCCAGGGTGAGCAGGAAAAGCTTCAGGCCGAGCGGCACGCGCTTGCCGAGCGCCGACAGCACGGCGACCGCGAAGGCGATGTCGGTCGCCGAGGGGATCGCCCAGCCGTGCAGCGCCACCGGGTCGCGCCAGGTGAAGGCGACATAGATCGCGGCCGGCAGAACGATGCCGCCCACGGCCCCGGCGACCGGCAGCGCGATCGTGGAGAGTTGCGCCAGCTCGCCCTCGACGACCTCGCGCTTGATCTCCATGCCGACCAGCAGGAAGAAGATCACCATCAGCCCGTCGTTGATCCAGTGCTCGACCGTCTTGGCGAGATCGAGGCCCAGCACCGTGCCGCCGAGCACGGCGTGCAACGCGCCCTGCACGGAGGTGCCGAACGGCGAGTTGGCCAGCACCAGCGCCAGCACGGTCGCGCCCAGCAGCGGCAGGGCGGCGGCGGCATCGCCGGAGAAAAAGGAACGAAGGCGGGTGATCATGTCGGGAAATGAATAGCAAAACGCCCGGGCGCTTCCGCCCGGGCGTTCGCTAATGCTTAAGCGACCTGGATTAGTCGCGGCTCTGTCCCATGAAGCTCATGAGGAACTGGAACAGGTTCACGAAGTCGAGGTAGAGGCTGAGCGCGCCGAAGACGGCGACCTTCTCGGCGACGTCGCGGCCCCAGGCCTCGGCATACTGCTCCTTGATCTTCTGGGTGTCGTAGGCGATCAGGCCCGAGAAGATCAGCACGCCCAGGATGGAGATGATGAAGTTCAGACCCTGCGAGCCCATGAACATGTTCACCAGGCTCGCCAGCACGATGCCGACCAGGCCCATGAACAGGAACTTGCCCATCGCGGTGAGATCACGCTTGGTCGTGTAGCCGTAAAGGCTGAGCGCGCCGAACGAGGCCGCCGTCACGAAGAAGGTGCGTGCCACCGAAGCGCCGGTATAGCGGAACAGCAGCAGCGAGAGGCTGACGCCCATCAACGCTGTGACCGCCCAGTAGACGGCCTGGACGCCGGCGACGCTCATCTGCGCGGCGCGGAAGCCCACGAGAAGGAGCAGACCCATCGGAGCCAGGATCGCGACCCAGCCCAGCGCGTTCAGGCCGACAATGGCGACGTTGCCGCCGCGGGTCAGGCCCGTTTCGAAGAAGATGCCACGCAGTTCCGGCGATGCGAACAGCGCGAAAGCCACGATGCCCGACAACGCCAGGCCCGAGGCCATGTAGTTGTAGACGCGGATCATGTGCGCGCGCAGACCGACGTCGAATGCCTGGTCGGCGGTGCCCGCGCGATTGAAGACGTTGAAGTTCTGGTTAGCCATTTGAGCT
>CAIWTJ010000024.1 GCA_903915535.1 Enhydrobacter aerosaccus | reverse complement strand
GCAGAGGTCGCCGGCCTTCATCGCCTTGAGATTGATCGCGGCCTGGGCGTTGCGCACGCCGGTCCAGGACGTCTTCTTGTCCTTCACGAACATGTCCCACGAATAGACCGACGGCTCGGACTTTATGAGCCAATGCGCCATGTCACTCCCCTTGTCGTTTGCGGGCTATTCGCCCTCGCGTCTCAGCGGCCGCGCCAGCAAGGCACGGATCGCATCGTCGAGGTCCGCGCCTTTGTGGAGGATAGCATCGACGGCGGTGCATATCGGCATTTCGATGTTCTGCCGTGCGGCGCGGCGCAGCACGGCCGGCGCCGTGGCCTCGCCCTCGACGACCTGACGGCGGCCCTCCATGTACTTGGCGAGCGAAACGCCTTTGCCTAGCGCTGCCCCCAGCGAGCGATTGCGCGAGAGCGGCCCGTAACAGGTGAGCGCGAGATCGCCCAAGCCGCTCAGGCCCGTCAGCGTCTCCAGCTCCGCACCCATGGCCTGTCCCAGGCGCGCCATCTCGGCGAAGCCGCGCGTCACCAGCGCGGCCGCTGCATTGGCGCCGAGGCCGCGGCCTTCGACGATGCCGGCTGCGATCGCGAGCACGTTCTTCACCGCGCCGCCCAGCGCCACGCCGAGGACATCATGCGTCCAGTAGGGGCGGAACGCGCCCGACGCCAACGTCGCCGCGAGCTCGCGCCCGAGATTGGGATCGACGGTGGCGATGCTGATCGCGGTCGGCAGGCCGCGCACGGCTTCCTCGGCAAAGCTCGGGCCCGACAGCAGCGCGATGCGCCGGCGCGGCTGAACCTCGGCCAGCACCTCGTGCATCAGCAGGCCGCTGCCCGCCTCGATGCCCTTGGCGCAGATCACGACCGGCTGTTCTCCCGGCAGCTTTTCCGCCAGCGCGCGCACGGCCTGTGCCGGACACACCAGCAGTAGCGCGTCGCACCCGGCGAGCGCCCCGAGGTCGGGCGCGGCGGCGATTCCCGCTTCGAGCGGAATGCCCGGAAGATAGATGTCGTTCTTGCGCTCGGTCGCGATCGCCTTCGAGATCGCGGGATCGCGCGACCATAGCGTCACCTCGCGGCCCGCGCGGCGCGCGAGACAGGCGAGCGCCGTGCCGAAGGCGCCGCCGCCGACAACGCCGATGTGCGAGTGACCGCTCACAGGCTGAGATTGAAGGCGATGGAGATGCGCACCGCCGTGCCGGTGTAAGGCCGCACCTGGTGCAGCAGCCACGCCGGGAACATCACGAGACGGCCAGACTTGGGACGGATGACCTCGTTGGCGCCGACCGACAGGCCCACACTGCCGAAGGCAAGCTGCGGCGCGTACATCGCGGGGCCGGGGCCGCGCGGATCCATGAATTCGAGCTCGCCGCCCAGGGTTGGATCGGCGTCGCTGCCGCCATCGTCGACATAGTAGACGCCCGACCAGAAGCTGCCGGGATGGGAGTGGAATTCGTTGCCGTGGCCGCCGCGGTTGACGTTGGCCCACATGTTGGCGCGCCAGTTGATCGTCACGGCATTGCCGTGGCGGTCGCTGGTGATGCGGTTGGCGGTGTTGCGCCCGATCGCCAGCAGTTTGATCGCCGCGGCGCCGCCCCAGCGGTCCATCTCCCAGTCCGACTGCCAGCCACCGAGATTGGAGTGGCGCGTGCCGGGATGCATCTTCTCGCGCGCTTCTATCGTGGTGCGCAGGTCGACGTTCATCGCAGCGCCATCGGCAACGTCGAGCGTCACCACGGGCGTGGCGAACAGCGAGGCGACGTGGGGAACGGTGCTCATGTCCGGGACTCTACACCCATATCGAGTGGCCAGCGCGGCCGGGGGCGGAAATCGAGCGGATCGGTCTGTCCGAGACGCAGACGTTCGAGGCCGGCCCAGGCAATCATCGCGCCGTTGTCGGTGCAGAGTTTTACGGGCGGCGCCACAAGGCGCGCACCGTGTTGTGCGGCAAGGGTTTCGAGGCGACCACGCAGATACAGATTTGCCGCGACACCGCCCGCGACAACCAGCGTCGTTGCAGGCGCCCGGGCCAGCGCATTGGCGCAGCGGTCGGCCAGCACGTCGCCCACCGTACGCTGGAAGGAGGCACAGAGATCGGAGATCGCCTTCGCATCGCCTGCCGGCAGTTTCTCGATCGTTTGCCGCACCGCAGTCTTGAGGCCGGAGAAAGAGAAGTCGCAGCCCGGCTTGCGCCACATCGGCCGCGGCAGCTGGAAGCGCTGAGGGTCGCCGCCCAGCGCCGCCTTCTCGACCGCCGGCCCGCCCGGAAAGCCGAGGTTCAAAAGCTTGGCCGTCTTGTCGAAGCACTCGCCGACGGCATCGTCGATCGTGGTGCCCAACCGTGTGAAGTCTCCAGGACCGCGCACGGTCAGGAGCTGGCAATGACCGCCCGACACCAGCAGCAGCAAATAAGGAAAAGTGACTTCTTCGGTGAGGCGCACGGAGAGCGCATGGCCTTCGAGGTGATTGACCGCGAGGAACGGCTTGTCGTGCGCGAACGCCATCGCCTTGGCCGTCATCACGCCCACCATCACGCCGCCGATCAGGCCCGGCCCGCCGGTGGCCGCGATACCGTCGAGATCGGAGAGCCCGAGCTTCGCCTCGGCCAGCGCGTCGGCCACCAGCCCGTCGAGCCGCTCGAGATGGGCGCGTGCGGCGATCTCCGGCACGACGCCCCCGAAGCGGCGGTGCTCGGTCAGCTGGCTGTAGACGACGTTCGCGAGGATCCGGCCAACGGGCCGGTCGTCCGCCGCCGCCTCGACGATGGCCACCGCCGTCTCGTCGCAGCTCGTTTCGATGCCCAGGACACGCATCCGTGCGTTCTAGCCTTCGCTGCCGACCTACGCTAGAGCAGCGCCATGGCTCCTCCTCTCCTTCGGATCGGAACGCGCGGCAGCAAACTGGCGCTGGTCCAGACCGGCCTGGTGCGCGATGCACTCGCAGCCGCCGTGCCGGAACTCGGTGCGCCCGGCGCTATCGAAATCGTGGTCATCAAGACGACCGGCGACGCCATCCAGGACCGGCCGCTGTCGGAAGCCGGCGGCAAGGGCCTGTTCGTGAAGGAGATCGAGGAAGCGCTTCTGGGCAACCGGATCGACGCCGCCGTGCACAGCATGAAGGACATGCCGACCGCCCAGCCGGCTGGGCTGGCGATCTCGGCCTTCCTGCCGCGCGAGGATGTGCGCGACGTGCTGATCGCGGGCGACGTCACGCGAATCGCCGACCTCAAGAAGGGCGCGGTGATCGGCTCGGCGGCGCTGCGGCGCAAGGCGCAGCTCCTGCATCTGCGGCCCGACCTGCAGGTCGTGAACTTCCGCGGTAATGTCGACACGCGCCTGGCCAAGCAGGCGTCGGGCATCGTCGACGCGACGCTGCTCGCGATGGCGGGCCTGAAGCGCCTCGGCCTGAAGGTCGGCGCGCCGATCTCCGAAGAGGAGATGCTGCCTGCCGTCGGCCAGGGCGCGGTCTGCATCGAATGCCGGAGCGACGATGCGCCGACGCGCGGCTGGCTGGCGAAAATCGACCACGCGCCGACCGCGACCTGCGTCGCCGCCGAGCATGCGATGCTGGCCGTTCTCGACGGCTCGTGCCGCACGCCCATCGCGGGTCATGCGACGCTGGGCGCTGACGGTTCGCTGCACTTGCGCGGGCTGATCCTGAAGCCCGACGGCTCGCAGGCGATCGCGACGGAGCGCAAGGGTGCGGCCAGGGACGCGGCGGCCCTCGGCAAGGATGCAGGGCTTGAACTGAAGCAGCGCGGCGGGCCCGGCTTCCTCGAATGACCGACAGGATCGAATACGACGCGACGGGGCTGCTCTGCCCACTCCCCGTGCTGCGCGCCAACCGCAAGATGCGCGAGCTTCCGGTGGGCGGCGAACTCACCGTACGCGCGACCGATCCTGCGTCGGAGAGCGATTTTCCCTCCTACTGCAAACAGACGGGCCATGAGCTTGTCTCGACCTCGCGCGAGGGCGAGGTACTGGTATTCGTCATCCGGAAACGCTAGTAGGCCGACATGCCCCAATTGACCTTCAAGACCATCGACAGCCTCGCCGTGTCCGGCAAACGCGTCCTCGTGCGCGTCGACCTCAACGTGCCGATGAAGAACGGCCAGGTGACCGATGCCACACGCATCGAGCGCGCCGCGCCCACGCTCAAGGAACTCGCCGACAAGGGCGCGAAGGTGATCGTGCTCAGTCACTTCGGCCGGCCCGACGGCAAGCGCGTGCCCGAGATGTCGCTCAGGCCTCTCCTCGAGCCGCTGGCCAAGGCGATCGGCAAGCCCGTCGCCTTCGCCGACGATTGCATCGGTGACGTGGCCGAAGCGGCGGTGCGGGCGCTGAAGAACGGCGACGTGCTGCTGCTCGAGAACCTGCGCTTCCACAAGGAAGAAGAGAAGAACGAGGCGGGCTTCATCGACAAACTCTCGGCGCTGGGCGACATCTACATCAACGATGCCTTCTCGGCGGCGCATCGCGCGCACGCCTCGACCGAGGGCATCGCCAACCGCCTTCCCGCTGCCGCCGGTCGGCTGATGCAGGCCGAGCTCGAACATCTCAACAGCGCGCTGGGCACGCCGAAGAAGCCGGTCTGCGCCGTCGTCGGCGGCGCCAAGGTCTCGACCAAGCTCGACCTGCTCGGCAATCTCGTGGGCAAGGTCGACAAGCTGATCATCGGCGGCGGCATGGCCAATACCTTCTTGCAGGCGCAGGGCATCGCCGTCGGCAAGTCGCTGTCCGAGAAGGACCTGGGTGCCACGGCGCGCGAGATCCTCGAAAAAGCCAAGGCCGCCAAGTGCGCGGTGCTGCTGCCGGTCGATGTCGTCGTTGCCGGCGAGTTCAAGGCGGGCGCCGCCAGCAAGGTCGTCGACGCCAACGCCTGCCCCGACGACCAGATGATCCTCGACGTCGGACCGAAGTCGATCGCGCTCTACGAAAAGGAAGTCGCCGGGTGCGCGACCCTGGTCTGGAACGGCCCGCTGGGCGCCTTCGAGCTGAAGCCCTTCGACACCGGCACCGTGGCACTGGCGAAATGCGTGGCCCGGCTGACCGGCGAGAAGAAGCTGCTCTCGGTCGCGGGCGGTGGCGACACCGTGGCGGCGCTGGAAGCGGCGGGCGTGGCGGACCAGTTCAGCTACGTTTCGACAGCCGGTGGCGCCTTCCTCGAATGGATGGAAGGCAAGACGCTCCCCGGCGTGGCGGCCCTGATCCGGGCGGCCTAAGCTCTCTCCAGAATCGGGAGAGCGCGCGATGAAGACGGAACCATCGGCAGGGGCCATCAGCTCGCACCTGACCGTGCGGCCCGAGTGGCTCGACCGCCGGCGCGAAGCGGCGCTCGAGCCCGCGCTGCCGATCGTCGATCCGCACCATCACCTGATCGATCGTCCGGAGAACGGGCGTTACCTGCTGCCGGACCTGCTGGACGATATCGACGGCGGCGGTCACAACATTGTCGCGACGGTCTATCTGGAATGGCTGTCGATGTATCGCGCCGACGGTCCCGTCGAGATGCGGCCGGTCGGCGAGGTCGAGTTCGCCAACGGCGCCGCCGCGATGTGCGCGAGCGGCAGCTACGGCCGGACGCGCGCCTGCGCCGGCATCGTCGGGCATGCCGACCTCACGCTCGGCAACAACGTCGCCAAGGTCCTTGAGGCGATGATCGCCGCGGGCGGCGGCCGGTTTCGCGGCATCCGGCACATCGCCTCGATGGACGCCGACCAGGGACAGTGGGGCGCGACGGCGGCGCGGCCGATGGGCCTGCTGCGCGATGCCCGCGTGCGCGAGGGCTTTGCCCGTCTGGCGCCGCTCGGCCTCAGCTTCGATGCCTGGGTCTATCATCCGCAGCTGGGCGACGTGATCGACCTCGCGCGCGCCTTTCCGGAAACGCCGATCGTGCTCAATCATGTCGGCGGTCCGATTGGGCTCGGCCGCTACAAGGGCAAGCGCGACGAGGTTTTCGCCGAGTGGAGCGCGCGCATCCGCGAACTCGCGGCCTGTCCCAACGTGCACGTGAAGCTGGGCGGCCTCGGCATGAAGATGTTCGGCTTCGATGTCCACGAAGGCGAGCTGCCGCCCAGTTCCGAACAGCTAGCCGCACTGTGGAAGCCTTACGTCGAGACCTGCGTCGGAGCCTTCGGCCCCACGCGCGCGATGTTCGAAAGCAACTTCCCCGTCGACAAGGGCTCCTACGGCTACGGCGTCTACTGGAATGCCTGCAAGCGCCTGGCGCAGGGGATGAGTCCGGCCGAAAAAGCCGACCTGTTTCACGGAACGGCATCGAGGTTCTATCGTCTCGGCCTATGACCCGCGGGCGATTCGCCTCCGGCCGAAAACCGTCCTAGCCTCGGGGCATGAGCGCCCCCACCCCTCCTCCCGAGCGTCCGCGGCTCCCCTGGGACCCGCCCGAGCATTTCGAGAAGCGCGTCCCCGACGGCGACAGTCGCGAGCGCCTGGTCTGCGGACGCTGCGAGTTCATCCACTATCAGAATCCGAAAGTCGTCGCGGGCGCCGTCGTCACCTGGAAGGACAAGATCCTGATGGCCAGACGCGCCATCGAACCGCGCAAGGGGTTCTGGACTTTGCCCGCGGGCTACATGGAACTGGGCGAGACCACCGAGCAGGCGGCGCAACGCGAAGCCAAGGAAGAAGCCTGCGCCGAGATCGAGATCGACCGGTTACTGGCGATGTATTCGGTCGCGCGCATCGGCCAGGTGCAGATCATGTATCGCGCCCGCTTGCTGAACGAGAACATCGCGCCCGGCATCGAGAGCGAGGAAGTGGCGCTGGTCGAATGGAAAGACATTCCCTGGGACCAGCTCGCCTTCCCCACCATGGTCTGGGCGCTGGCGCACTTTCACGAGACCCGCGGCCAGAAAGATTTCTCGACCTTCTCGAATCCGACCGGCGACCTCGCGAAAATGTGGCCGCCCCGCAAGCCGCACGGGGTTTGAGACTCGCCACTGGCAGGGGTTTTTGCTACGATCGTACAAACGTTCGCTATGCGTACGAATCTTAAAAAAGACGGAGGAATCGATGCTGACGACAGCCGCGAATGAACTGCTGACGCGCGTTGGGCCGGGCACGCCCATGGGCAATCTGATGCGGGAATACTGGATCCCCGCCTGTCTCTCTTCCGAATTGAAGGCCGACGGCGAGCCGATGCGGCTGCTGCTGCTGGGCGAACAGCTGATCGCCTTCCGCGACACCGACGGCCGCGTCGGCATCATGGAGCACCGCTGCCCGCACCGTTGCGCCTCGCTGTTCTTCGGGCGCAACGAGGAAGGCGGCCTGCGCTGCGTCTATCACGGCTGGAAGTTCGACGTCGAAGGCAACTGCGTCGACATGCCGAACGTGAAGGAAGAGCAGGACTTCAAGCACCGCGTGAAGGCCAAGGCCTACAAGGTGGTCGAGCGCTCGGGCTTCATCTGGACCTACATGGGAACCCGCGCCGAGCCGCCCGCGCTGCCCTCTCTCGAAGTGCTGCAGCTCCCCGAGGCCGACCGCATGACCCGCGTCCACCAGCGCGAGTGCAACTGGTTCCAGTCGCTGGAAGGCGACATCGACACCTCGCATTTCGGCTTCCTGCACGTGGGCGGCCTCAAGATCGACGACGTCGATCCCAATTCGATCCATCGCTGGGGCATCATGGACCGCGCGCCCGACTACAAGGCGACGGAGACCGAGTGGGGCACGATGTATGCCGCCTATCGCGACGCCGATCCGGGCAACGTCTACTACCGCTTCGCGCACTTCATGTTCCCGTTCATCACGCTGACCCCGAACGGCTCGTTCGAGGACCAGGTCGCGTGCACGCTGAACGTGCCGATGGATGACACGCATACGCTGACTTACAACCTCGCCTGGACGAAGAAGACCCGTCCGCTCGAGACGCTGAAGAACGGCGACTGGATCCCGGGCATCGCGCCCGACATGAAGTTCCTGCCCAACACCAACGACTGGTACGGCCGGCACCGCCTCGTGGCGCGGCGCGAGAACGACTACTTCATCGACCGCGACATGCAGAAGAACGTCAACTACACCGGCATCCAGGGCATCGGCCGCCAGGACCAGGCCGCCGTCGAGTGCATGGGCGAGATCGTCGATCGCAGCCTCGAGCATCTGGCGCCGTCGGACCGCATGATCGCGATCACGCGCAAGCGCCTGATCGACGCCTGCCAGAAGCTGATGAACGAGAAGAAGGCGCCGCCGCTGGTCGACGACCCCGACGCCTGCCGCCGCGCGCGCGGCGGATCGTTCGTGGCCTCGGCCAAGCTCGACTGGCTCGACGCCTACGCCGAGAAGCTGCAGACGGCGCTCAGCCCGCTCAACCTGCTCGAGCGCCTGCCGCTCGCGGCCGAATAGCGTAACGCGAGACGGCCGCGCAGACGGCCGCCGCACAGAGGAGGCGCGACGATGGGATCGGCCGCCGCGACGCGGTTACCGAAAAGATGAGCGTTGCCGTCGACCTGACGACGACGCCCGTGCGTCCGGCCGGAGGCTTCTTCGGCCGGCACGGCCGCGCGTTCGGACTCACCCTGCTGATCGCGATCCTGGGCTTCCTGTCGCTCTATCCGATGGCGATGCTGTTCTACGGCAGCCTGCATTCGACGCCGCCGGGCATGGCGGGCGTGTTCAACCTCGACGGCTACGCGACGCTTGCCTCCGGCGAGAACCTCTCGGCGCTGGTCAACACGGTCGCGATCTCGTTGATCAAGACGATCCTGTCGGTGGCGCTCGCCGTCCTGTTGGCCTGGATCGTGGCCCGCACCGATACGCCCGGACGCGGCGTGCTCGAAATCCTGATCACTCTGCCGTTCTTCATTCCGCCGATCCTGACGGCGACCGCCTGGGCGATGCTGGGCAACGCGCAGGTCGGCACGATCAACCTTGTCTGGAAGGCGATCACCGGCCTTGAGACGCCGCTGGTCGATGTCTTTTCCTACGGCGGCGTGATCTGGCACATGATGCAGTACTCGACGCCGTTCATCTTCCTGCTGGTCGTCGACGCCTTCCGCGCCATGGATCCCTCGCTGGAAGAAGCGAGCCGCATGTCGGGCGCTTCGCGCTGGCAGACCTTCTGGCGCGTCACCTTCGCGCTGATGCTGCCGGTCACCACCAGCGCCTTCATCCTGAGCTTCATCCGCGGCATGGAGTCGTTCGAATCGGCGGTGTTCTTCGGCACGCCCGTCGGCATCAACGTCATCACTACGCAGATCTACAACTCGATCACCCAGAAGGGCACGCCCGACTACCAGTCGTCGACGGCGCTGGGCTTCGCCGCCATGGCGCTGATGTTCCTGCTGCTGGTCCTCCAGTCGCGCCTGCTGGGCGGCCGCAGCTTCACGACCGTCACCGGCAAGGGCTACGCGCCCAACGTGACGCGGCTGGGCCGCCTGCGCTGGGTCACCTTCGCGGTCTGCGCCGCCTTCTTTGCGCTCACCGTCGTGCTGCCGGTCGGCCAGTTGCTGCTGAGCTCGTTCTTCCAGTTCTTCGGTTTCTACCAGCTCGACATGCTGACCCTGCAGCACTACCGCGACGTCTGGGAGAACGACGAATTCTGGCACGCCTTCGGCAACACCATGCTGCTGGGCGTGCTCGGCGCCACCGCGACCATGGCGCTGGGCGCCATCGTGGCCTACGTGACCACGCGCACGACGTGGCGCGGACGGCGGCTGATCGACATCCTCGCGTGGCTGCCCTGGATGATGCCGGGCATGGTGCTGGGCATCGGCTTCCTGTGGGGCTTCGCGACGCTGCCGCATTCGATCCCGATCTACGGCACGCTGTGGGCGCTGCTGCTGGCCTACGTGGCGCTCGGCACGCCGGTCGCGGTGCGCGTGACATCGGGCGCCTACGCGCAGATCGCCAAGGACATCGAGGAATGCAGCCGCGTGCACGGCGCCGGCTGGTGGCAGACGCTCGGCCGTATCCTGATCGCGCTCGCCTGGCCAGCCTTCGCGGTCGGCTGGGTGCTGATCTTCTTCGGCATCATGCGCGAGCTCAGCGCGTCGATCCTGCTCTACGTGCCCGCCACCGAAGTGATGTCGGTCGTGATGCTGAAGATGTGGGTGGGGGGCAAGCCCGAGGAAGTGAGCGTGCTGGGACTGATCATGCTGGTCCTGGTGCTGGTGTTCCGCTGGGTGCAGCTGCGCTTCATCGCCAAGCGCATCAGCACGCTGTGACAAAGACAATGGGAAGGAAATCGACATGCTGAGGAGAACTGTCCTGGGAGGCCTCGCGGCCAGCACTGCGATCGTACGGTCCGCTGCGGCGCAGGATGCCGATTGGCAGAAGCTCGTCGATGCCGCCAGGAAGGAAGGCAAGGTCGTGATCTACACGGCCTCGATCGGCTCGCCGTTCCACAAGGTCGTGTTCAAGGCCTTCGAGGCCAAGTACGGCATCAAGATCGAGCTGCTCGAGGCGCGCGCCAGCGAAGTGCGCGAGCGCGTGCGGGTCGAGCAGTCGGCCGGCCGTTTCCTGGGCGACCTGCACCACAACGGCAGCACGACCACGTGGCTGATGACGCAGGACGGCAACTTCCAGCCGCACGGCCCGCTGCCCAACCTCAAGAACATCGAGCCGCCCTACGAGGCGAGCGAGATGAGCATCCCGGCCGAGGTCATCAGCTATTGCCTGATGGTCAACAAGAACATGGTGAAGCCCGGCGACGAGCCCAAGGCGTGGAAGGACATCCTCGATCCCAAGTGGGCGGGCAAGATCCTGTCCGACGACTACCGTGCGCTGGGCGGCGGCGCGGTGTTCTTCATGGTGATGTACGATTCCTTCGGCAAGGAGTTCCACGAGAAGCTGGCGGCGCAGAAGCCTGTCTTTTCGCGCGACATCGCCAACAGCGAGCGGCGCGTCGCGCGCGGCGAGTTCCCGCTCTACATTCCCTTCTCGCTGCAGGATTTCAACAACCTGAAGGGCCTGCCGGTGAAGCCGATCGTGCCGGCAGAGGGACGGCCTTACGTGCGCTTCGACCTGTCGATGCTGAAGAACGCACCGCATCCCAACGCGACACGGCTTTTCATGAATTTCTATCTCGAGCCCGAGCAGCAGCTCGTGTTCGGCAATGCGGGCTACAACCCCGTGGTCAAGGGCGTGGTCGAAAAGACGTCGGAGGAAATCCGGCCGCATCTCGCGACCAAGGCCATGGGCACCACCACGCCCTCTAAACAGGACGCCATGCTGGCACTCGCCAAAGAAATCTACAAATAACCCATGCCGTCGGTCACCCTGCGCGCCGTCGGACGGCATTTCGCCGAGTTGAAAGCGGTCGACGACATCGACCTGTCGATCGAGGACGGCGAGTTCGTGACGCTGCTGGGCCCCTCGGGCTGCGGCAAGACGACGACCTTGCGTATGGTCGCGGGGCTGGAGCGCAACGACACCGGCAGCATCGATATCGGCAGCCGCACGGTGAGCGACGCCCGCGCCGGACTTTTTCTGCCGCCCGACCAGCGCAAGCTGGGCATGGTGTTCCAGTCCTACGCGATCTGGCCGCACATGACGGTGTTCGACAACGTGGCCTATCCGCTCTCCGTCCGGCACGTCGCCAAGGCCGAGATCAAGGACCGAGTGACCCGGGCCCTGCAGCTCGTCGAGATGGAGCGCTATGCCGACCGGCCGGCGCCGGCCCTGTCGGGCGGCCAGCAGCAACGCGTGGCGATCGCGCGGGCGCTGGTGTTCGAGCCCGAGGTGCTGCTGCTCGACGAGCCTCTCAGCAATCTTGACGCTCGTCTGCGCACCCAGATGGGCGTCGAATTCCGCAGCCTGCAGCGGCGGCTCAAGATCACCACGCTCTATGTGACGCACGACCAGGAAGAAGCTATGGCGCTCAGCGACCGCGTGGTGGTGATGCAGCGCGGCCGCATCCTGCAGATCGGCGCGCCCGAGGCCGTCTATCGCCGTCCCGCCAGCCGCGAGGTCGCGTCCTTCTTCGGCGCGCCCAACCTGATCGAGGCGTCCGTGACCGCCAGCCAGCCCGCCACCGAGGGCGAATGGCTGCTCGCGGTCGAAGGGGCCGGCTGGCGCGGAACCTGCTGCGCGGCGCGCGCCTTCGCCAGCGGCGACAAGGTATTGCTCGTCGTCCGTCCCGAGGATGTCGTGCTGGGCGAAGCCGGCACGACGGCGCCGGGCAAGCTCGCATGGTCGGGAAAAGTAGTCGACGGCATCTTCCGCGGCCCCCGCCGCACCCTGATCGTCGAGGCGGCCGGCCTTCGCTTCAACGTCGAGTGTCCCGCGACACGCACGGTTGCGGTCGGCGATGCGGTGACGGTTCTGGTCGACGCCGAGAGCACATGGGCCGTCGAGCCGTCATGACATTCAGGAGAATATAGATGGCGCGATTGCGGGCAGCCGATGCGGAGCGCCGCGCGGCCAGCGGCTTCGGGCCGGACTTCCTCGAAGCCTTCGCGCGCGGCCTGCGGGTGATCGGCGCCTTCAGCCAGCAGCGCAGCCAGATGACGCTGAGCGACGTGGCGCGCGCCACCGACCTGCCCAAGCCCAGCGTGCGGCGCGCGCTCTACACGCTCACCTGCCTCGGCCTCGCCGCCAGCGACGGCCGCACCTTCCGGCTCACGCCCAAGATCATGGAGCTGGCCTCGGCCTATCTCGGCTCAAACATGATCTCGACCGTGGTCCAGCCGGCGTGCGAGCGCCTAGCCGAGCGCACCGAACAATCCTGCTTCGCCGCCGTCCTCGACGGCCACGACATCATGGTGATCGCCCATTCAATGCACGGCCGGCCCGACGTGCTGGCGCCGACCATCGGGCTGCGCCGCCCCGCCTTCAACACCGCGGCAGGCCGCGCCATCCTGAGCCAGATGCCGGACGCGGCGCTCGATAGCTGGCTCGACGACCTCCAGCCCAAGGGCGCGACGGATTTCACCGTCACCGACAAGCGCGCACTGAGGTCGGAGATGATGAATATCCGCAAGCAGGGTTTTGCCATCACCGCGCAGGAATGGCGGCGTGGCTATCACGCGGCGGCGGTACCGGTGCGCCGCTACGACGGCGTCACGATCGGAGCGCTATGCGTCGCCGTCTGGGTCGAGGATTCGTCGGTCGGCTCGGCCGCCGAGCGCCACGTCCCCGCGCTGCTCGCGGAGGCCGCGATGCTGCAGCCGCAGATTCTCTAGCGCTCAGCCCTTGGTGAAGGGATTGTTCTCGCCTTCCCAGTAGCGCTTCAGCAGCGGAATCTGGAAGAAGGCGAAGATCATCGTGAGCGGAAAGCTCACGAAGGCCTTGCTGGCGGCCCAGGTCGCGTCGGAGAAGTTGCGCCAGGCGATCTCATTGACGATGGCCAGCAGGAAGAAAAACAGCGCCCAGCGGATCGTGAGCTTGCGCCAGCCTTCGTCGGTAAGCTGGAAGGCGGCACCGAAGATCGGCTTCAGCAGCGGGCGCTTCAGGATCAGCAGGCCGCCGCCCAGGATCAGCCCGAACAGGCAATTCACGATGGTGGGCTTCAGCTTGATGAATATCGAATTGTCGAGATAGATCGTGAGCCCGCCGAACACGAGCACGAAGAAGCCGCCGACCATCGGCATGATCGGCCACCGGCCCTCCATCCAGCGATAGCAGGGAACGGCGATGGCCGTTGCGATCATGAACACGATCGTGCCGGTGCGGATCTCCCACTTCGCGGTGACCGCGAAGAAAAGAATCAGCGGCCCGATCTCGAGCAGGGTCGCATAGAGCTTGCGCATGCCGTGCTCGGGCTTGATGTCGTCGTCGCTCATGCCGGCAATCCCATCAGTCCGCGGGCGAAGGACCGGGCCTCGAAGGGCCGCAGGTCGTCGATGCCTTCGCCGATACCGATGGCAACCACCGGCAGCTTGAACTTTTCCGCAAGCGCCACCAGCACGCCGCCCTTGGCGCTGCCGTCGAGCTTGGTGACGACCAGCGCATCGACGGGCGACAGGCTCATGAACGTCTCGACCTGGGCATGGGCGTTCTGGCCGGTGGTGGCGTCGAGCACGAGCAGGCACGAATGCGGCGCCGCAGGATCGAGCTTGCGGATCACACGCACCATCTTGGCCAGCTCTTCCATCAGGTTCGTCTTGTTGTGCAGTCGGCCCGCCGTGTCGATGAGCAGCACGTCGCACCCTTCGGCCGTGGCGCGCTGCAGCGCCTCGAAGGCGAGCCCTGCCGCATCGGCGCCGGTTTCCTTGGCGATCACCGGCACGCCCGCGCGCTCGCCCCAGACCTTGAGTTGCTCGACGGCGGCGGCCCGGAAGGTGTCACCCGCCGCCAGCATCACCTTGCGCCCTTCGCCCTTCAGCAGGTGCGCGAGCTTGGCGATGGTGGTGGTCTTGCCGCTGCCGTTCACGCCCACGACCAGCACGACATGCGGCTTGAGCGCCGCATCGATCGCGAGCGGCCGGGCCACCGGCCGCAGGATCTCGGCGATGTCCTCGGCGAAGGCCGCGCGCACGTCCTCATCGGTCACTTCCTTGCCGAAGCGCTCCTTGCCCAGCTTCTGCACGAGACGGGCGGCGACGGCGACACCGAGGTCCGCCTGGATCAGCGCGTCTTCCAGCTCGCCCAGGGTCGCCTGGTCGAGCTTCTTCTTGGTGAAGATGCTGGTGATGCTCTCGGTGACCCGCTGGGTCGATTTCGAGAGACCGCCACGCAGCCGCGAAAGCCAGGAACGCTTCTCTTCGCTCATGCCGCCAACGCGGGCGGCAGTTCGCCCTTGTAGGCGAGCGAAATGCCGCCGGTCATCATCACATGTCCGTCGCGCATCCATTCGATGGTGAGCGTGCCGTGCTCGACGACCACCTCGACCGTACGCCCGCTGAGGCCACGCCGGATCGCCGCGACGCCGGCCGCGCAGGCACCGGAGCCGCACGCCAACGTGAGCCCTGCCCCGCGCTCCCAGACCTTCAGGCGCAGCCGGTCCTTGCCGACCATTTGCGCGACGCCGATGTTGGCGCGCTCGGGAAAGAAGGCGTGATGCTCGAGCTGCGGCCCCAGCTCGGCGATGGGAATCGAGTCGAGATCGTCGACGAAGAAGGTCGCGTGCGGGTTACCCATGTTGGTACCGACGGGATCATGCAGCGGACCGATGCCGACCGGCATGTGATTGGTGTCGCAGGCCCTGACCACGGGAATCTCGCGCCAGTCGAGCCGCGCCGGGCCCATGTCGACGGCGATCACCGGCAGGCCGTTGGCGCCCATGCCCGTCTTCTGCGAATCGAGCAGGCCTGAGATGGTCTGTACGATCGCATGGTCGGACTTGCGCTCGTCCATCAGAAGCGAGGCGACGCAGCGCGTGGCGTTGCCACAGGCCCCGGCCTCGCCGCCGTCGGGATTGTAGATGCGCATGAAGACGTCGGCCTCGCGCTCGGTCGGCTTCTCGAGCACGATCAGCTGGTCGCAGCCCACGCCCAGCTGGCGATGCGCGATGGTGCTGATGCGCCGGGGCGAGAGGCTAAGCGTGCCTGCCCGATCGTCGAGGATGACGAAATCGTTGCCCAGACCATGCATCTTGAGGAACGGGGTGCCGCTCATGCCGCGCTATATGGCGTCTTGGCCGGGCCAGCGCAACGAGCGTGCGCGCACCTGTCCCGCGTGCGGTCCGCCGATTTCGCGCACGTCCATCGTCGCCAGCCGCTTGGTGTAGATCGTCATGTGCAGGATGCCGAGCGGATCGTAGGGCATGGCGGGCTCGACGAAGAGGCCACGGTCGGCATCCCACGCGGGCGTGGCGTGGTGTATGGGCCAGTTGCACCGGCTGGGCAGGGGCTCACACGCGAAGCCGCGATCGTAGACCAGCACGTTGAGGGCGATCTGATCGGTCATGTTTGCCGAACGTTGCAGGGCCTCGCCCAGCAGCTCCGCCCAGCCCGCCCAGTGCGGCGCGTCGGCTTTCAGCGCGAACACGCCGGCATTGATCAGCGGATAGCGGATCAAGCGTTCGGCCGTCTCCTTGTCGAAGCATTCCGCGTAAGCGGCCCCGTTGATCGTCGAGAACTCCGTCCAGGCATGACGGTAGTGGCGCATCGAGCGGTGGATTTCCGGCGCCACGGCCAGCGCGCCGGTGCGCGCCGCGGCAAGGAACAGCGAGAGCGCATCGCCCTGCTGGACCCAGCAATCGCCGTCGATCCAGAGGTGGAGATCGAAGCCCGGGAAATAGCGCGGCAGGAACGGCCGTGCGGTGAGCGCCTTGTAGCCATCCTTCAATTTCTCGCGCCCGGGAAATTCGAAATCCCAGACCGGCTCGACCAGCAATGCGCCCTGGTCGCGGCACCAGTCGCGCTGTTCACCAGTCAGGCCGCAATCGAGAACGCCCAACGCCAGCGCGCGGCCTTCCGCCGTTGCACGCAGCGAACCGATGCAGTCGCGCATCAGGTCGAAATAGGCGGCGTCGCCGCCGGTAATCGCGATGGCCTTTTCCGTCACCGGCAAAAGATGCCACACTCCGCCCCCCGGAGGAACGAATGGCCAAGCACGTCGACTACTATCTCTCGCTCAACTCGCCCTGGGCGTTTCTCGCCTCCCGGCGCTTCGAGGCGATTGCGGCGAAACACAACGCCGACGTGACGATCTGGCCGGTCGATTTCGGCTCGGTGTTCTCGGTATCGGGCGGCCTGCCGCTGCCCAAGCGTTCGCCGCAACGTCAGGCCTATCGCATGATGGAGCTGAAGCGCTGGCGCGATCATCTCGGCATCAAGCTCACGCTCGAGCCCAAGTTCTTCCCGCACAATGAGGTGCCGGCGGCGCAGTGCGTGATCGCGCTTCGCGAAGAGGGCCGCATGGCCGACGCGATCAAGCTGGCGCACGCCGTGCTCGCCGCCGTCTGGGTCGAGGAACGCAACCCCGCCGATCCCGCGACCTTGAAAGCGATCCTGGGCGAATGCGGCCTCGATGCCGATGCGGTCCTGAAGGCGAGCGAAGGCATGGCCGCCAAGCGCGAGGCCTACACCAAGCACGCCATCGACCAGAGCGTGTTCGGTGCGCCGTTCTTCGTGATCGACGGCGAGAGGTTCTGGGGCCAGGACCGGCTCGAGTTCGTCGATCGCAAGCTCGCTTCGTAGCGACGGAGAAAATGCGCGTCCTGATCAGCCGCTGAGGAAGGCCGCCGACAGAACGGCAAAGCCGTTGTTGACGATGTGCGAGACCATCGACGGCATCAGCGAATTGGTCCGCCGGCGCAGCCACCCGAACAGGAAGCCCAGCGGCAGCACGAGCAGGATGTGCGCGAGCTCAAAGTGCGCGGCCGCGAAGGCCAGCGAGCTCACAACCAAGGCCACCTTCGAGCCCCAGCGACTCTCGATCCAGCCGTAGAGCAGACCACGGAAGATCAGCTCCTCGACTACCGGCGCCAGCACCGCAAAGGCGAAGAGGCTGGGCAGGAGCTTGCCGCGATCCTGTGCGAGCTCCATCACCTGCTTCATTCCCTCGGGCTCGGGCCCGATCCAGCTTACCGTCACCGACAGGACCAGCGTGCCCAGCGCGCCGAACACGGCATAGCGCCAGCCGGCCTTGCGCAGAGCCAGGGCCGGCGGGGCGTCGCGGCCCATCGGCAAGACGGCCAGCACCACCGCCAGGAGGCCCCCGGCATAGAACAGAGCGAGAATCCCGATGAGCCCGTGCGGGTGGCTGCGCAGAAACCACGCCGCCAAGGCGCCGACGATCAGCAACGCGGCCACGAAAAGCAGCAGTGTCCAGCCCGAGATCGGCCGAATATCCTTGTAAATCAATAGGTTATGCTCGGTCGACACGACTTTGACTCCCCGCCCTTCAAGGCTTATACCCCCCTCCGTTCAATCGGTCGTCCCGATTTCTAGGTTCCCCCGTGTGGGAGCTCCGCTGGTCCGCGAAGGTTCGCGCACCGGCGCGATAGTCGTTTGGGCGATTGGGTTGCCAAGTGGAGTGACGATAGGTCGATGTTCGAAGGTCTGAGCAAACGTCTGGGCGACGTATTCGACAAGCTGCGGGGGCGTGGTGCGCTCTCCGAAGCCGATGTCGACGCGGCCCTGCGCGAGGTCCGGACCGCGCTGCTCGAAGCCGACGTCGCCCTCCCCGTCGTCCGCGACTTCATCGATGGCGTCCGTCCCAAGGCCATTGGCGCCGACGTCATCCGCTCGGTCACGCCGGGCCAGATGGTCATCAAGATCGTCAACGACCACCTGGTCGAGATGCTGGGCGGCGCCGTCGCCGACCTCGACCTCAATGCCATTCCGCCGGTCGTGATCCTGATGGTGGGCCTGCAGGGCTCCGGCAAGACCACGTCCTCCGCCAAGATCGGCTATCGCCTCAGCCAGGGCCCGCAAGGCATGGCCGCCGAATTCGGCGGCAGCTTCTCGGTGAAGCGCAAGGTCATGATGGCCTCGCTCGACACGCGCCGCCCCGCCGCGCAGCAGCAGCTCAAGATCCTGGGCGAGCAGACCGGCGTGGCCACTCTTCCCATCGTGCCCCTCGAGATGCCGCTGGCGATCACCAGGCGCGCGATGGAGACGGCACGGCGCGAAGGCTTCGACGTCCTGATCCTCGACACCGCGGGCCGCCTCTCGATCGACGAAGAGCTGATGACGGAGGTCAAGCAGATCTCCGATCTCGCCAAGCCGAAGGAGACCCTGCTCGTCGCCGACGCGATGACCGGCCAGGACGCCGTCAACGTCGCCAAGGCGTTCAACGAGCGTCTCGCCGTCACCGGCATCGTGCTGACCCGCGTCGACGGCGACAGCCGCGGCGGTGCCGCGCTCTCGATGCGCGCGGTCACCGGCCGTCCGGTCAAGCTGATCGGCGTCGGCGAGAAGTTCGACCAGCTCGAGCCGTTCCACCCCGACCGCATCGCCAGCCGCATCCTGGGCATGGGCGACATCGTCTCGCTGGTCGAGCGCGCCGCCGAGACGATCGACAAGGAAGAGGCCGAGAAACTCGCGGCCAAGGTCCGCAAGGGCCAGTTCGACATGGACGACCTGCTGAGCCAGCTGCGTCAGCTGCGCAAGATGGGCGGGCTGTCGGGCCTGATGGGCATGCTGCCGGGCGCCATGCAGGCCAAGGCCGCGATGTCGAAGGCCAAGATCGACGAGAACCAACTGAAGCGCCAGGAAGCCGTCATCCTGTCGATGACGAAAAAGGAACGCCGCAACCCCGACGTGATCCACGCCTCGCGCAAGAAGCGCATCGCGGCGGGATCGGGCGTCCAGGTGCAGGACGTCAACAAGCTGCTCAAGCAGCACGCCGACATGCTGAAGATGATGAAGCGAGTGAACAAGCTCGGAGAAAAAGGATTCATGCGCAGCCTGGGAGGCATGCAGCCTCCGCCGGGTTTCCCGCGCTGAAAGAGTTTCGTGAACCTACCGACAATCTGACGAATCTATAGGAGATAGAATGCTAGCGATCCGTATGACCCGTCACGGCACCAAGAAGCGGCCGTTCTACCACATCGTCGTCGCCGACTCGCGCAGCCCGCGCGACGGCCGCTTCATCGAGAAGCTGGGCACGTACAATCCGCTGCTGCCGCGCGAGCACGAGCAGCGCCTGACCATGGAGAAGGAGCGCATCGCGCACTGGCTCAAGGTCGGCGCCCGCCCGTCGGACCGCGTTGCCAAGTTCCTGGCGAACGCCGAGCTGATGAAGCCGCGCGAGCGCCGCGAGCAGACCAAGAAGAGCCTGCCCCGCGCCAAGACGCAGGAGCGCATGAAGACGGAAGCTGCCGCGGCGGCCGCCGCTGCTGCCGCTCCGCCGGCCGCGCCCGCCGAGGCGGCTCCGGAGGCCGCAGCCACCTGATGAGTTCCGACCGCGTCCTGCTGGGCGTCGTCGCGGCGCCGCACGGCGTACGCGGTCTGGTACGCATCAAGAGCTTCACCGAAGACCCGATGGCAGTGGCCGCATACGGCCCTCTCTCGGACGAGGCGGGGAAGAAGAACTACCGGGTCGAGGCCCTCAGCGCGTCACGTGACGCGGTCCTGGCCCGGATCGAAGGCGTCGCCGATCGCACGGCGGCCGAGGCAATACGCGGTTTGCGGCTCTACGTGGAGCGCAAGCAGTTGCCCAACGCGGGCGAGCGGGAGTGGTACGAGGCGGACCTCATCGGTCTCGCCGCGGTCGGCCGGGACGGCAAGGATTGGGGGAAGGTGGTCGCCTTCCACGATTTCGGCGCCGGGTCGGTGATGGAGGTGTCGGGCGGGGCGATGTTGCCCTTCACCGACGAAGCGGTGCCCGAGATCGACGTCGCGGGCGGCAAGGTGGTGATCGATCCGCCGGCGGGTCTGCTGGCAGGTCGCGAGACGAAGGAGGCGTAAGGCAACGTGTGGCGCGCAACCGCGCTGACGCTTTTCCCGGAGATGTTTCCGGGCCCGCTGGGCGAGAGCCTGGCCGGCAAGGCTCTGAAGGAAGGCGTCTGGTCGCTGGAAGCGGTCGACATCAGGCGGTTCGCCAGGGACCGCCACGGCACGGTGGACGATGCTCCGTTCGGGGGCGGTGCCGGAATGGTGTTGAAGCCCGACATTCTGTCGGCGGCGATCGAAGCGGTCGCGGTGCCGGGTGTGTCGAAGCTGCTGATGTCTCCGCGCGGGGCGCCGTTCAGTCAGGCGCGCGGGCGGGAACTGGCGGCGGGGCCGGGCGTGTTGCTGGTGTGCGGACGGTTCGAGGGCGTGGACGAGAGGGTCATCGAGGCCCACGCGCTGGAGGAGGTTTCGGTCGGTGATTTCGTGCTTTCGGGCGGCGAGATCGCGGCCATGGCGGTGATGGATTGTTGTGTGAGGCTGCTGCCTGGCGTGATGGGCGCGGCCGAATCGGCGAGCGAGGAGAGTTTCGAGGACGGACTACTGGAGTACCCGCACTACACGCGGCCCGCGACCTGGGCCGGCCCGGATGGAACCGAACGGCGCGTGCCGGAGGTTCTGGTCTCGGGCCATCACGGCAGGGTCGCGGAATGGCGGAGGCAGCAGCGGGAAGAGATTACGCGGCGGCGGCGGCCCGATCTGTGGGACCGCCGGCGGACCGCGAAGACGAACGAAGATCAGTGATGAAAGGAAGACTGCGATGAACATTATCGACGCGATCGGCCAGCAGACGATCGACAAGGTGCAGGCCGAGCGGCCCGTGCCGCACTTCGAGTCCGGCGACACCCTCAAGGTGCACGTCAAGGTGCAGGAAGGCGCCCGCGAGCGTCTGCAGGTCTACGAAGGCCTGTGCATCGCGCGCAAGAACGACGGCGTGAACTCCTCGTTCACCGTGCGCAAGATCTCGTTCGGCGAAGGCGTCGAGCGCGTGTTCCCGCTCTATGGCCCCAGCATCTGGGAAATCGAAGTCGTCCGTAAGGGCGTCGTGCGCCGCGCCAAGCTCTACTACCTGCGCGATCTGCGCGGCAAGGCGAGCCGCATCGCCGAGGACACCGACGCCCAGCGCGAACTCATCGCCGTGCAGGCCGAGGAGGCTCTCAAGCGTCCGCGCCGCGAGAAGCTCAAGAAGGAAAAGCCCAAGGAAGAGAAGACCGTGCGCGCCGCCAAGGGCGGCGGCAAGAAGTAGGCGCACCATGGCGTTCCGCAAGAAGTCGGCGGTTCCGCCGCCGCCTCCCGCTCCGCCGCGCACGTTGTTCGAGAAGATCTGGGACAACCATCTCGTCGACCGCCAGGCCGACGGGACCTGCGTGCTCTACATCGACCGTCACCTCGTGCACGAGGTGACGAGCCCGCAGGCCTTCGAAGGCCTGCGCATGGCGGGCCGGCAGTTGCGCCGTCCCGACGCCACCATCGCCGTCGCCGACCATAACACGCCCACCACGACCGGCCTGATGGACGACGAATCGCGCATCCAGGTCGAGACGCTCGAGAAGAACGTCGCCGACTTCCATGTGCCCTACTTCGGCATGGACGATCCGCGCCGCGGCATCGTGCACGTGATCGGCCCCGAGCAGGGCCTCACGCTCCCCGGCATGACGATC
>CAIWTJ010000023.1 GCA_903915535.1 Enhydrobacter aerosaccus | reverse complement strand
CTGTTCCTGGGCGACTGGCGCGCCACCGTCATTCCGAGCCTCTCGGTGCCGCTGTCTCTCGTCGGCACGCTCGCGATCATGTATCTCGCGGGTTTCAGCCTGAACAACCTGTCGATCATGGCGTTGACCATCGCCACCGGCGTCGTGGTCGACGATGCGATCGTCAGGATCGAGAACATCGCGCGCTACATCGAGGAGGGCGAGGATCCGGTCCTGGCCGCTCTCCGGGGTTCGGCCCAAATCGCCTTCACGGTCGTGTCGCTCACCGTGTCGCTGATCGCGGTGCTGATCCCGCTGTTGTTCATGGGCGACGTCGTCGGCCGGCTGTTCAGCGAATTCGCCGTCACGCTCTCGGTCACCATCCTGATCTCGGCCGTGGTCTCGCTCACCCTCGTGCCGATGTTGTGCGCCCAGCTCCTGCGCAAGCGGCCGAGGCCTGCCGGCGGCCAGACCGAGAAGCATGCCGATGCCCAGGCGCTCGGCGCGCGCTGGTTCGCCAAGCTGATCGACTGGTACGACGACGGCCTGGTCTTCGTCTTCCGCCACCAGCCGCTTACCCTGCTGGTCGCGCTCGGCACCGTCGCGCTCACGGTGGTCCTTTACATCGTGGTGCCCAAGGGCTTCTTCCCGGTGCAGGACAACGGCCTGATCCAGGCGGTGACCGAGGCCTCGCAGAGCGTGTCGTTCGACGCCATGAGCGAGCGCCAGCGCGCGCTGGTCGAAGCCATCCTGAAGGATCCGGACGTCGAGAGCATCAGCTCGTTCATCGGCGTGGACGGGACCAATCCGACGCTGAATTCAGGCCGCATGGTGATAAACCTCAAGGAGCGCGGCACGCGCGCCGCGACGGCGAGCGAGATCATCCGCCGCATCCAGCGCGAGACGCGCAATGTCGAGGGCATACAGCTCTATATGCAGCCGTCGCAGGACCTCACGATCGATTCGACCGTGAGCCGCACGCAGTACCAGTTCGTCCTCGTCAGCCCCAACGCCGCCGACTTCGACATCTGGGTGCCCAAGCTGGTCGATCGCATGTCGACGATCCCGCACATCACCGACATCGCGAGCGAGCTCCAGAGCAAGGGCCTCACGATGTTCATCAAGATCGATCGTGATGCGGCGGCGCGCTTCGGCATCACCGCCGCCACGGTCGACAATCTGCTCTACGATTCGTTCGGCCAGCGCATCGTCTCTACCGTCTACACCCAGACCAACCAGTACCGCGTGATCTACGAGGTCGAGCCCTCAATGGCGCGCACCCTCGATGCGCTGAACAATCTCTACCTGCCGAGCTCGGCCGCGAGCGGCAAGCAGGTGCCGCTGTCGGCGATCGCCACCTTCGAGCAGCAGACCGCGCCGCTCCGCCTCGACCGGCTGAGCCAATTCCCCTCGACCACCGTGTCCTTCAACCTCTCCGCCGGCGCGTCGCTGGGCGAGGCGGTCGACGAGATCACCGCGGCGCAGAAGGAAATCGGCATGCCGCGCTCGATCACGACCCAGTTCCAGGGCGCGGCGCTTGCCTTCCAGAAGGCCTTGTCGAGCCAGCTCCTGCTGATCCTGGCGGCCATCGTGACGGTCTACATCGTGCTGGGCGTGCTCTACGAGAGCTACATCCATCCGATCACGATCCTCTCGACCCTGCCGTCGGCCGGCATCGGGGCCCTGCTGGCGCTGATCATCGCCGGTGACGATCTCTCGGTCGTGGCCATCATCGGCATCGTGCTGCTGATCGGCATCGTGAAGAAGAACGCCATCATGATGATCGACTTCGCGCTCGAGGCCGAGCGGCACGAGGGCAAGACGCCGATGGAGGCCATCCACCAGGCCTGCCTGCTGCGCTTCCGGCCGATCCTGATGACGACCATCGCCGCCCTCGTCGGCGCGCTGCCGCTGATGGTCGGCACCGGCACGGGTTCGGAGCTGCGCCATCCGCTTGGCCTCACCATCGTGGGCGGCCTGATCGTCAGCCAGATGCTGACGCTCTTCACCACGCCGGTGATCTACCTCGCCTTCGACCGTCTCGGCCGCCGGGTGCGTGGCGTGCCGCGCGATACGCCGGCCTATCCCTTGCCGGAGCCGGGCGCGCCGCAGCCCAGCGAGCTGCCGGAAGGCTACCAACCGTGAACCTGTCGGCGCCCTTCATCGCGCGGCCGGTCGCCACGACCCTGCTGACGTTCGGCGTCCTGCTCGCGGGCGGCATGGCGTTCACCAGGTTGCCGGTGGCCCCGTTGCCCAAGGTCGACTTCCCGACGATTTCGGTATCGGCGTCGCTGCCGGGTGCGTCGCCGGACACGGTGGCGACCAGCGTCACCACGCCGCTCGAACGGCGCCTCGGCGCGATCGCGGGCGTGAGCGAGATCACCTCGACCAGCACGGTCGGCAACTCGCGCATCACCCTGCAGTTCGATCTGTCGCGCGACATCGACGGTGCCGCGCGCGACGTGCAGGCCGCGATCAATGCCGCGCGCGCCGACCTGCCGACCGACCTGCGCAGCAACCCGCAGTACCGCAAGGTCAATCCCGCCGATGCGCCGGTCATGATCCTGGCGCTGACTTCCGACACCCTGGGCCAGGGCCGCATCTATGACGCGGCCTCCAACGTCCTGCAGCAGAAGATCTCGCAGGTGAACGGCGTCGGCCAGGTCACTTTGGGTGGCTCCTCGCTGCCGGCGGTGCGGGTCGAGATCAATCCTCAGGCGCTGTCGAAGTACCAGATCGGCCTGGAAAGCGTGCGCGCGGCATTGGCCGCAGCCAATGCCAACTCCCCCAAGGGCGCGATCGAGGTGGGCGCCCAGCGCTATCAGATCTACACCAACGACCAAAGCAGGGTCGCCGCCGACTTCCGCGACCTCATCATCGCTTGGCGCAATGGCGGCCCGGTGCGCCTCTCGGATGTCGCCGAGGTCATCGATTCGACGGAAGACATCCGCAACGAGGGCCAGTCGAACGGCAAGCGTTCGGTACTGGTCATCATCTATCTCCAGCCCAACGCCAACATCATCGAGACCGTCGACAGGGTGAAGGAGCTGCTGCCGGAACTGCAGGCCGCGCTGCCGAACGACGTCGATGTCGTGGTCGCGACCGATCGAACCACCACCATCCGCGCCTCGCTCAAGGAGGTCGAGCGGTCGCTCACCATCAGCGTGATTCTCGTCGTGCTGGTGACTTTCGCCTTCCTG
This sequence comes from Enhydrobacter aerosaccus, assembly GCA_903915535.1. GTDB lineage: Bacteria > Pseudomonadota > Alphaproteobacteria > Reyranellales > Reyranellaceae > Reyranella > Reyranella aerosaccus_C. Next base: position 15,574 of record CAIWTJ010000023.1, on the reverse strand, counting down.
CGCTCGATACGCGCGGGTCTGGTGCCCTCGGTCGCGGTGCCGGTGTCGCTGATCGGCACTTTTGGCGTCATGTACCTGCTGGGCTTCAGCCTCAATAACCTGTCGCTGATGGCGATGACGATCGCGGCGGGCTTCGTCGTCGACGACGCGATCATCGTGCTCGAGAACATCCAGCGTCACATCGAATCGGGCATGGAGCGCATGGACGCGGCCCTGCTCGGCGCACGCGAGGTGGGCTTCACCGTGGTGTCCATGAGCATCTCGCTGATCGCGGTGTTCATTCCGATCCTGCTGATGGGCGGCATTGTCGGCCGCCTGTTCCGCGAGTTTGCGCTGACGCTGTCGATCGCGATCCTGATCTCGATGGTGATCTCGCTCACCACCACGCCGATGATGTGTGCCTATATCCTGAAGCCGCCGCGGCGTGAGGGAGAAGCCGAGGAAGAGAAGAAGCCCAACCGAATTGCAGTCGCCGCCGAGCGCGTGTTCGGCGCGGTGCAGTCGTTCTACGGACGAAGCCTGGGCTGGGTGTTGCGCCATCCGCGCATGACCATGGTGGTGTTCCTGGGCACCGTTCTGCTCAACGTCCACCTCTATGCCTCGATTCCCAAGGGCTTCTTCCCGCAGCAGGATACCGGCCGTATCGTGGCCGGCATCCGGGCCGACCAGAGCATTTCGTTCCAGGCGATGCGGCGCAAATTCCGCCAGTTCGTCGCCATCGTGCGCGACGACCCGGCGATCGAGAACGTCGTGGGCTTCACGGGCGGCTTCCAGACCAATTCGGGCTTCCTGTTCGCCACCCTGAAGCCGCTATCGGAACGCAATGTGTCGGCGGACCAGGTGATCACGCGTCTGCGCGCGAAGGTGAGCCAGGTCGCGGGCGCCAATCTCTTCATGCAGGCGGTGCAGGACATCCGGGTCGGCGGCCGGCAGAGCAACTCGCAGTACCAGTTCACCCTGCAGGCCGATTCGCTGCCCGATCTCTACACCTGGGGACCGAAGCTGGTCGCGGCACTGCAGAAAGACACGTCGATCGTCACCGACGTCGATTCCGACCAGCAGCAGCGCGGCCTTCAGGTCAATCTCTCGATCGATCGCGACGCCGCGAGCCGTCTTGGCGTCGATACGCGGTCGATCTCCGCGACGCTCTACGACGCGTTCGGCCAGCGCCAGGTGTCGACGATCTACAACGCGCTGAACCAGTATCACGTCGTCATGGAGGTCTCGCCGGACAACTGGGAGAACCCCGAGTCGCTGAAGGAGATCTATGTCAGCACTTCCGGCGGTTCGATCAGCGGCGCGCAGGCCACGCAGGCGGTCGTGACGGTTGCGCCCGCGGCGTCCTCGTCGGCGAGCGGCACGACCGCGAGCACCTCCAATGCCGCGGCCGCCGCCGTCGCCAACCAGCGCACCAACGCCATCGCCGTCAGTGGCCGCGGCTCGGCCTCGACGGGCGCCGCCGTCAGCAACACCGCCGAGAGGATGGTGCCGCTGTCGTCGGTGACGCGTTACGAATTCGGCACCACGCCGCTTGGCGTCAATCACCAGGGCCTGTTCGTCGCCACGACCGTCTCGTTCAACCTGGCCGAAGGCAAGACCTTGAGCGATGCGGTGGCCTTCGTGAACAACACCATGAACGAAGTGGGCGTGCCCGCCACGATCCACGGCACGTTTGCCGGCACCGCGCAGGCCTTCCAGAAATCGCTCAACAACCAGGTCTTCATCGTGCTGGCGGCGCTGATCGCGATCTACATCGTGCTCGGCGTGCTCTACGAAAGCTATATCCATCCGATCACGATCCTGTCGACGTTGCCGTCGGCCGGCATCGGCGCCCTGCTTGCCCTCGAAATATTCGGCGTCGAGTTCAGCATCATCGCCATGATCGGCGTGCTGCTGCTGATCGGCATCGTGAAGAAGAATGCGATCATGATGATCGACGTCGCCCTCGAGGTCGAACGCAACGAAGGGCTGGAGCCGCAGGCCGCGATCTTCCATGCCTGCCTCCTGCGCTTCCGGCCGATCCTGATGACGACCATGGCCGCCATGCTGGGCGCCTTGCCGCTGGCGCTGGGCTTCGGCGACGGCGCGGAGCTGCGCCGGCCGCTCGGCATCTCGATCATCGGCGGCCTGCTGGTCAGCCAGGTGCTGACGCTCTACACCACGCCGGTGATCTACCTTTATCTCGATCGCTTCCGCCGCCGCGATCGCGATCCGCACAGCCGGCTGGCGCGCCGCATGGGCGGCCTGGAGGCGCAGGCATGAGCACTCTTCGCACGCTAACGGCCCTCGCGGCCGCGCTCTCGCTGACCCCGGCGCTGGCCGGCTGCATGGTCGGGCCCGACTACAAGAAGCCGCCGCCCGCCTCGGAGCCGACACCCGAGTTCAAGGAGACGAGCGACTCGGTGTTCCGTCCGGCGCTGCCGCGCGACACGATCGATCGCGGGCCATGGTGGTCCGTCTACGGCGATCCGACGCTCGACAAGTTGATGGCCCAGGTCGAGGTCTCGAACCAGACGTTGAAGCAGAACGAAGCCGCCTATCGCCAGGCCGTGGCGCTGATCCGCCAGACCCAGTCGCAGCTCTATCCGACGCTCGGCTACACCGGCGGCGCGGTTCAGCGCAGCGTCGGCGGCGGCACCAGCACCACCGGCACCTCCTCCGGCACGGTCGGCAACAGCGTGGGCCAGTTCTCGGTCGGCGGGTCGCTGAGCTGGGAAATCGACGTGTGGGGCAGCATCCGGCGCACCATCGAGAGCGATGCGGCGGCAGCCCAGGCCAGTGCCGGCACGCTCGCCGCCGCGCGGCTTTCGGCGCAATCCAGCCTCGCCACCAACTACTTCTCGCTGCGCGTTTCCGACCGCCGCCGCCGGCTGTACGAGGAATCGGTCGCGGCGTATGCGCGTTCGCTCGCGATCGTGAACAACCAGGCCGCCGCCGGCACGGTCTCCAAGCTCGACCAGATGCAGGCGCAGACGATCTACGACCAGACGCGTGCGCAACTCGTCGCCGAGGGCGTGAACCGGGCGCAGTTCGAGCATGCGATCGCGGCGCTGATCGGCAAAACGCCGGCGGAAGTCAGCATCCCGCCCGAGCCTCTGCCGGAGAACGTGCCGACCATCGATGCCGGCATTCCCTCCGCCCTGCTCGAACGCCGGCCCGACATTGCCTCGGCGGAGCGCAGCATGGCCGCCGCCAACGCACAGATCGGCATCGCGGTGGCCGCCTACTATCCCAGCATCACCCTGGGCGGCAGCATGAACTTTGCCAGCACCATGCTGGGCACGCTGTTCCAGATCGCGTCGTCCACCTGGTCGGTCGGTCCGCAGCTTGCCGGCACCCTGATCGACGGCGGCGCGCGCGGCGCCCAGGTCGAGGGCGCGCGCGCCAACTACGACAAGACGGTCGCGACCTATCGCCAGACCGTGCTGACGGCCTTCCAGCAGGTCGAGGACGGGTTGGTCCAGCAGCGGCTGGTAGAGCAGCAGGAGAAGGTGCAGGAAGCAGCCGTCGCCGCGGCGCGCGAGGCCGAGCGCCTGTCGCTCAATCAATATCGCGCCGGCACCATTCCCTACACGACGGTGATCACGAGCCAGACGACGGCCCTCAGCGCCGAGCAGAACCTGATCAACATACGGCTGACGCGCTTTACGACCAGCGCCACGCTGGTGACGGCGCTGGGCGGCGGCTGGCGCGTGCAGGACATGCCGGTGCCGGCGCAGACGCCGTCATCGGATCCGGCGCCTGCGCCCAAGCCGCCGGTACCGAAATGGCGAAGCTGGTTGCCGTTCTAGGTCCGGTCAATCGAGCTTGATGCCGGTGCGCTGGATGAACTCCCGCCAGCGCTTCTCCTCGGTGCGGATCGTGGCCATGAACGATTCCGACGCGCCGCCGACGGCGATCACGCCATCCGCGGCGAGACGGCCGGAAACCTCCGGACTCTTCAGCACCGCATCCAGCTCGGCATTCAGTCTGGTCACGATCTCGGCCGGAATGCCCTTGGGGCCGATCATGCCGTGCCACAGGTTGAACTCCAGCGCGGGATAGCCCTGCTCGCCGTAGGTCGCGATGTCGGGCGCGGCGGCGATGCGCTTGGTGATGGCGAGCGGCCGCACCTGGCCGTTCTTGATATAGGGCAGCATTGTCGTCGTGCCGCCGTCGAGGATCTGCACGTTGCCCGCGAGCAGGTCGTTCAGCGCCAGCGCCGTGCCGCGATAGGGCACGTGGGTGGCCCTGATTCCCGCGGCATCGAGGAAGAACTCGGTGCCGAGATGGACCAGCCCGCCCGGTCCGCTCGATCCGAAGGTGAGCTTGCCCGGATCGCGCTTGCCGATTTTGACCAGCTCCTCGAGGTTCTTCGCGGACACGCCGGGATGGACGCAGAGGATCGTCGGTTCGTCGGTGAACTGGCCGATCGCCACGATGTCGTTCAGCGAATCGAACGAAGGCGTGTGCAGGATCGAGTTGATCGTGTAGCTGCCGGAGATGGTGAGGAAGGTGTACCCGTCGGCCGGCGCCTTGATCGCGATTTCGGCGCCCAGATTGCCGCCAGCGCCGGGCTTGTTGTCGACGATCATCGGCTGGCCCAGCCGCGCCGAGAGCTTTTCCGCGATCAGGCGGCTGGTGAAGTCCGACCCACCACCCGGCGCGAACGGCGCCACGAGCTTGATCGGCCGCGACGGCCAGGAATCGGCAAAGGCAGGTCTGACAAGGCCCGCCGTGGCCGCACCGCCAAGGAACGACCGGCGACGCATCACGCGGCCGCGGGCCACGGCACGCGGATTTCCTGCAGCGGCACGTGCTGCTGGGCGGCATGCATGTCGGTCTCGCCGATGCCGCCCTGGGGCCGCGGCCGCGGCAGGGTGATCTTCACGGCGTTGACCAGGTCGAAGAAGCCGAAGGTGATGATGTTCTGCGTCGGCACGTTATAGAGCTCGCTCACCAGCTCCTTGGTGATCACGCCGCTCTTCTTCACCGCCTCGAAGTCTTCCTTCGTCTTGAAGACGATATCGAGCGTGATCTCGAACGGGCCGGCGTTCTTGCTGCGCACCACCTTGGCGATGTCGCGCAGCGGCGTGGGAACGAGGGCCATGGTCACACCTGCTCGTAACGGATGGGAAACAGCGCCGTGGGGCTGTCGATCTTCATCAGGTGATAGACGTTGAACTCGCAGGCCTGGCCCAGCGGTATTTCGAGCGGCGTGAAGGGCGAGGCGATGTTGCCTGCGGTGGCGATGCGGCCGGGATAGGGCGAGTGCATCAGGCTGGTGCGGAACTTGTTGCAGACCGCCGTCGCGATCGCCTGCGTGGCGGCGGCGACCTCGACGATGATGCAGAGCTCGTGGGCCGCCGTCTTCACCGGCTCGAGCGGGCCCATCACGCCGTTCTTGCCGTAGACATGGGGAATGATCTGGTAGGTCTCTTCCGGCACGTCGGCGAAATAGGCGCGCGTGCCCGCCGTCACCTTGGCCAGGATCTCGTCGATCTGCGCGATGAAGATCGGATCGCGCGCGCCCGCGATGAAGATGCTGCGATAGCCCGCGGTCTTCGCGCCCTCGAGCTTCACAGTGTAGGGGTTGGAGGGAATGAACTTGCTGCCCGACACGCGCACGCGCCGGTCGCTCACCTGCTCGTACCGGCACTGCGAGAGGTCGAGCGTGCCGCCGGGGCCCGCCAGCAGGAACGGATGCGTCTTCTCGTAGAGTGTGTGCGCGGCGACCGATGCGGTCGTGCAGCGCTCGGCGGGATTGAGCGGCTCGATCTCGAAATGATCGCGACGCAGGTAACCCATGACGTTGCGGCCCACGGGCTCGGCGCAGAGCGCGCCGCATTCCATGATCTTGCCCATGTGCCAGGCGAGCGCCGGGTCGAAGCCGGCGCGGATCGCCATCGCGGCGGTGGGCGAGGGATCGTAGGAACGGCCGCTCACCACGACATCGACACCTTCGCTTTCGTCGAGCGCCTTCAGGAACGGCTCGGCGCCCATCTGCGCCACGATGACGGTCGCGGCATCGATTTCGCGCTGGTCGAGCGGCGGCACCGGGCCCAGCGGCTCGACGCGACCGGCCTTCAATTCCTTGGAGATGAGGGCTTTGTCGATGTCGGCATAGATCGAGGCGAGCTTGAAGTGCCAGCCGCGCTTCTTGGCGATCTCGACGATGATGTCGCGGAAGACGTCGACATGCAGGTTCGTGCCGTCGCCGCCGGCCGAGGAGATCAGTACCGGGATCCGGGTCGCGTGCTGCGCTTCGAGCAGGACTTCGATGTCCTTCACATAGGCCTCGCGGCTGCAGGTCATCTCGCCGAGGCCGAGCTTCTGCGGCCCGGAGTCGGTCGAGCCGGAATCGATGGTGATCGCGTGCGGCTTCAGCGCCAGGCCCATCTTGAAGTGATCGACCGGGAAGCCGTAGCCCAGCATGCCCGAGGGCGTGAGGATGCGGATCTCGTCGTTGCTCGCGCTCGCCATGGCAGGCTCCTTCATCCCCCGAAAAACGCCGCCAATTAACATTGACGCTATTGAAATGCAACCGGTATACCAGCGGTGCAATGGATACCTTGATCCAAGACGACGTCGAGGGTGGCGACAGCCAGAAGCGGTCGGTCGTGGCCTATGGCGCGCTGCTCGACATGATCCTGCGGGGCGCGATCGCCGCCGGGGAAATGGTGACCGAGCGGCAAATCGCGGCGCGCCTCGGCATGTCGCGCACGCCGGTGCGCGAGGCCGTGCGGCGCCTCGAAGGCGAGGGCACGCTGGAGCGGCAACGCGGCGGCGCGCTGGTCGTGAAGCCCTATTCGATGGAGGAATTCCTGCACGCGCTCGCGGTGCGCCGTTTGCTCGAAGGCGAGGCGGCGCGGCTGGCGGCGGGAAAGGTCTCGCGCGAGATGCTTGAGACCGCGCGCGAGCGCATCGCCCAACTGCGCACCAACGGTCTCAGCGAATCGGCGCGCCAGGACGATCGCGACTTCCATGCGTCCATCGCCGTGGCCTCCGGCAATCCCGTGCTGGCCACGGCGATCTCCGACCTGCGCCGGCGCACGGCGATGTTTCGTCTCGGCCGCCTGCCCGAGCGCATCGACCAGGTCTGCGACGAGCATCTGGCGATCGTCGAGGCGCTGGCGAGCGGTGATGGCGAGGCGGCACGCGCCGCCGTACAGACCCATATCGACAATGTGCGGGCCCACCTGCTGCAGCGCCTGACGGCGATCCGATAGCACGTTAGTCTGTCGGGCATGGCGGAGCCCGAAGTCCGCAAGATCATCCATGTCGACATGGATGCTTTCTATGCGTCCGTGGAGCAGCGCGACGACCCGAGCCTGCGCGGCAAGCCCGTCGCCGTGGGCGGTCGCCAGCGCGGCGTCGTCATGGCCGCGAGCTACGAGGCGCGCAAGTTCGGCGTGCGCTCGGCCATGCCCTCGGTCACCGCCAAGCGCATGTGCGCGGAGCTGGTGTTCGTGAAGCCGCGCTTCGAGGTCTACAAGGAAGTGTCGCGCCAGATCCGCGAGATCTTCCTCGACTACACGCCGCTCGTGGAACCGCTGTCGCTCGACGAGGCCTATCTCGACGTCACGACGAACCTCAAGAACATTCCCCTGGCGTCGGACATTGCCCGCGAGATTCGCGCCCGCATCCTGGAGAAGACGGGCGTCACCGCCTCCGCCGGCATCTCCTACAACAAGTTCCTGGCCAAGCTCGCGTCGGACTATCGCAAGCCCAACAACCAGACCGTGATCCCGCCCGAGAAGGGCCCGGCCTTCGTCGAAGGTCTCGACGTGGCCAAATTCCACGGCGTCGGGCCCAAGACCGCTGAAAAGATGAAGCGGCTGGGCATTCATACCGGCGCCGACCTCAAGGAACAGAGTCTCGAATTCCTCGAACAGTATTTCGGCAAGTCGGGCACCTATTACTACGCAATCGCGCGCGGCCAGGACGAACGGCGCGTCGTGCCCAACCGGCCGCGCAAGTCGGTCGGCTCGGAGACGACCTTCATGGAAGATCTCGGCCGCCCGCAGGAGATCGAGGAGGGCGTCGATTCGGTGCTCGACGATGTCTGGAGCTACTGCGAGCGCACCGGCATGTCGGGCCGCACGGTGACGGTGAAGATCAAGTATGCCGACTTCCAGATCGTGACCCGCAGCCGCTCGCTGCCTGCGCCGGTTGCCAGCCGAGACGAGCTCGCACGCACCAGCGTGGCGCTTGTGCGCACGATCTTTCCGCTGGAGAAGAGGGTGAGACTGCTCGGCGTCTCGCTGTCGAATATGGCCGAACGCGCGGATGCGCCCGCGCCCGCGCCGCCGCAACTGACGCTGGGACTCTAGCCCGTGATAGATAAACTCGAATATTTCCTGGCGCTGGCGCGCGAAAAGAATTTCAGCAAAGCCGCCGCTTCGTGCGGCGTCACGCAGCCGACTTTCTCCGCCGGCATCAAGCAGCTCGAGGAAACGCTGGGCGTCCTGCTGGTACAGCGCACGTCGCGCTTCATCGGCTTCACCGCGGAAGGCGAACGCGTGCTCGACTGGGCGCGCACCATCGTCGCCGACTCGCGCGCCATGCGGGACGAGCTGCGTACGCTGAAGAAGGGCCTCAACGGTCATCTCAAGATCGCCGCGATCCCCACGGCACTCCCGATGGTCTCGGCGCTGACCACGCCCTATCGCGCCAAGCATCCCAACGTGAAGTTCACGATCCTGTCGCGCACGTCGATCGAGATCCTGTCGATGCTGGAGAATCTCGAAGTCGATGCGGGGCTCACCTACATCGACAACGAACCGCTCGGCCGCCTACGCGCAGTGCCGCTCTATACCGAGCATTATCGGCTGCTCACCTCCGACGAAAGTCCGCTCGGCAATCGTGACCGCGTGACCTGGGCGGAAGTGGCGACGATCCCGCTCTGCCTGCTGACGCCGGACATGCAGAACCGGCGCATCATCGACGGCCTGTTGCACGCCGCCGGTGGCCGCGCGGAGCCCACGCTGGAATCGAATTCCATGATCGTGCTCTTCTCTCATGTCCGCACCGGACGCTGGGCCAGCGTCATGCCGGAGAAGCTCGCTTTGACCCTGGGCCTGACCGAGCGCCTGCGGTCCATCCCGATCGTCGAACCCGAGGCCACGCATCAGATCGGGTTGGTGGTCCCCCTGCGGGAACCCTCGACGCCGCTGACCGTCGCCCTGGTCGCTGAGGCGACATATCTAGCCAAATCAATGACTTAGGTTGATTTGGTCGACGATCCTGACGTTAATCGCGTCAGTTCATAGATTTGTTCTATTGCAGCATGTGTTAGCTTTAATGCGGCCGACCGGCCGCAGGGCGATGTTGGTTTCCGTCGTCATGCAGCATGTGCCAGGCAGTGGCATGGAATTGCGAAAATCGCTTGAACTTCACGGCGGCATGCCTAGCTTCGTTTTGGGATTTGAGTGCCTTCTCTCTCCAGTAGAACCGTGAAAATCATGGAAAATCGCGACGAACGGCTCGGCGAGGCCCCACGGGGCTTTTTATGCGATCCTCGCGATTCTCGCGCTCTATCGACGGTTACTTTTAGTGACCTTTTTATTCCCGTATTTAAAAGCGTTACTTTTCGTAACCGACCTGGTCCCGCCTGATGGCGCAGTTGTCGGCTGACTGCTTTGCCTTCGGTGGGCCGATGCTGTCGGTCGACGAAGCCGTGGCGCGTCTGCCGACGGTGCTGGATGTCGTCGAGGGCAGCGAGAGCGTAGGCCTCGCGGCGGCCGACGGCCGCGTGCTGGCGCAAGCGATCGCCGCGCCGTTGCCGCTGCCACCCTTCACCAATTCCGCTGTCGACGGTTACGCGCTCCGCGGAGAGGACTTGCCCGTCGACAAGGAGAAGAGCTTTTCCGTCATCGACTTCGTGCAGGCCGGCGCCCCGGCCGATTTCGCCGCAACGGCAGGCAAGGCAATCCGCATCTTCACCGGTGCACCCATGCCCGTCGGGGCCGACACCGTCTTCATGCAGGAGGATGTGCGCGTCGCAGCCGATGGCACGGTCGTCCTGCCGTTCGGCCTGAAGCGCGGCGCCAACGTGCGTCCGGCAGGAGAGGACATCGCGCAGGGCCAGGTCGTGCTGAAGGCGGGTCATCGCCTGCGGCCGCAGGATGTCGCGTTGGCGGCGGCGCTCGGGCACACCCATCTGGAAGTGCGTCGACGGATCCGCGTCGCTGTCTTCTCGACCGGCAACGAGATCGTGTCGCCGGGCGCGCCGCGCGGTCCCGTCCAGCTCTACGATTCAAATCGCTTCATGCTGCTGGCCATGCTGCGTCGTCTCGGATGCGAGGTCGACGATCTGGGCATCCTGCGGGACGACCAGGACGCGACGGCGCACATGCTGAAGCGCGCGGCGGCAGGTCACGATCTCATCCTGACCTCCGGCGGCGTCTCGACCGGCGAGGCCGACTATGTGAAGGCCGCGGTCGAAAGCATAGGGTCGCTCGTCTTCTGGCGCATGGCCATCAAGCCGGGCCGGCCCGTCGCCATGGGCGTGATCGACGGAACGCCCTTCATCGGCCTGCCGGGCAACCCCGTGGCGAGCTACGTGACCTTCGCCTATGTCGCTCGCGCGGCCATCCTGGCCCTGTCGGGCACGGCCGTGGAACTTCCGGAGCCCGTGCAGGCGCGCGCTGCGTTCACCTACAAGAAGAAGGCCGGGCGCCGTGAATATGTGCGGGCGCATCTGCGCAAGGCGAGCGACGGCAGCGCCGAAGTGATCAAGTTTCCGCGCGAGGGCGCTGGGCTTCTGTCGTCGCTCGTCGACACCGATGGCCTCGTCGAATTGCGCGAGCATGTGGTTCAGGTCGAGCATGGGCAATCGGTGCCCTTTCTCGCCTATTCAAGTCTCGTAGGATGAACGAATGGCACGACCTCTTCCCAAAGCACTGAGCAACGACCGCCGCCGCGACCGCGGCCCCAAGGGCCGGCCGCTCGACGACCGGGCGGTTGCCGATGTGCGCGCGCTGCTGGGCACGCGTCCGCGGCGACGCGACTTGCTGATCGAATTCCTGCACCTGATCCAGGACAAGTACCGCTGCCTGTCGGCGCGGCATCTGCGGGCGCTGGCCGAGGAGATGCGGCTGTCGCAGGCCGAAGTCTACGAGGTCGCGTCCTTCTACGACCACTTCGATGTCGTGAAGGAAGGCGAGCCCGAGCCGGCGCCGCTCACGATCCGCGTCTGCGATTCCGTCGCCTGCATGGTGGCCGGTGCCGAGAAGCTCATTGCCGAGCTCTCCGGCGGCGTCGATCCGGCGGCGATCCGCGTCATGCGCGCGCCCTGCGTCGGCCGCTGTGCCGGTGCACCGGCCGCGCGGATCGGCGATCGCGAAGTCGATCACGCCACGCGCGACGGCCTGCTGGCGATGGCGCGCTCCGGCGACACCAAGGTCGTGCTGCCGAAATACACCGCGCTCGCGGCCTATCGTGCGGAAGGCGGCTACCAGCTCCTGAAGAAGGTGCGCGACGGCCAGGTCACGGCCGAGACGCTGATGAGCACGATGCAGGCCGCCGGCTTGCGCGGATTGGGCGGTGCGGGATTCGTGGCCGGCAAGAAATGGGAAATCGTCCGTTCCTTCCCGGGCCCGCGCCTGATGTCGATCAACGGCGACGAGGGCGAGCCCGGCACGTTCAAGGACCGCATCTATCTCGAGCGCGATCCGCATCGCACCCTCGAAGGCGCGCTGATCGCGGCACACGCCGTCGAGGCGCAGAAGATCTACCTCTACATGCGCGACGAATATCCCGCGGTGCTGACCATCCTGCGCACGGAGATCGCGGCGCTCGAGGCCTCGGGCATCGCGGCGCCGGGCTTCATCGAGCTGCGGCGCGGCGCGGGCGCCTATATCTGCGGCGAGGAGAGCGCGATGCTGGAGAGCATCGAAGGCAAGCGCGGCCTGCCGCGCCATCGTCCGCCCTACATCGCCGAGGTCGGTCTGTTCGGCCGTCCGACGCTCAACCACAACATCGAGACCCTGTGGTGGATTCGCGACATCGTCGAGAAGGGCGCCGACTGGTTCGCCGCCCAAGGCAAGCCCGGCCATCCCGGTCCGCGCTCGTGGTCGGTGTCGGGCCGGGTGAAAAACCCGGGCATGATCCTGGCGCCGGCCGGCGTCACGGTGCGCGAGCTGATCGAGCGTTGCGGCGGCATGGCCGATGGCCATTCGTTCAAGGCCTATCTGCCGGGCGGTGCGTCGGGCGGCATCTTGCCGGCGTCGATGGGCGACATCCCGCTCGACTTCGGCGGCGAGCTCGCGAAGCAAGGCTCGTTCGTCGGCAGCCACGCCATCGTGGTGTTCTCCGACAAGGACAGTGCCAAGGATGCGACGGTCAACCTGCTGAAGTTCTTCCGGCACGAGAGCTGCGGCCAGTGCACGCCGTGCCGCGAGGGCACCGGCAAGATGGTCGCGCTGCTGGAGAAGAAGGGCGCGCTCGACGAGCAGGGGCTGCGCGACCTCGAGACCGTCATGCGCGACTCCTCGATCTGCGGCCTGGGCCAGGCCGCCCCCAATCCGATGAACCACCTGCTGCTGCATTTCCGTGAGGATCTCTAAATGACGTCCAAGATCGAGTTCACGCTCGACGGCAAGACCGTCACCGCCGCGGCGGGCGAAAGCATCTGGGATGTGGCCAAGCGCGAGGGCACCAGGATCCCGCATCTCTGCCACGTCGACCTGCCGGGATATCGCACCGACGGCAACTGCCGCGCCTGCATGGTCGAGATCGAAGGCGAGCGCGTGCTGGCGGCGTCGTGCATCCGCAAGCCCACGGCCGGCATGAAGGTCAAGACCGACACCGAGCGCGCGCAGAAGTCGCGCGAGATGGTGTTCGAGCTGCTGGCCAGCAACATGCGGCCGGCCGAGTCGGGGCCCGACAACCAGTCGCCGTTCTGGCAGTGGGCGGGCGAGATGGGCATCGCCGGCAGCGACCGCTACGCGAGCAAGTTCTCCAATGAATCCGGGGCGCACGAGCACGCCGAATTCGACATCACCAATCCCGCCATCGCGGTCAATCTCGACGCCTGCATCGCCTGCGGCGCCTGCGTACGCGCCTGCCGCGAGGTGCAGGTCAACGACGTGATCGGCATGGCCGACCGCGGCGGCCACACGGTGCCAGTGTTCGACATGCACGACCCGATGGGCCTGTCGACCTGCGTCACCTGTGGCGAGTGCGTGCAGGCCTGCCCGACGGGCGCGCTGTACGAGAAGTCGCTGATGGACAAGGAATTCAAGACGCGCGCGATCCAGAAGGTCGACAAGGTCGTCGACACGCTCTGCCCGTTCTGCGGCGTCGGCTGCCAGACCAGCGTGTCGGTAAAGGACAACAAGATCGTCCAGGTCGACGGCCGCAACGGCTTCGCCAACGAGAACCGGCTCTGCGTGAAGGGCCGCTTCGGCTTCGACTATGCAATGTCGTCCGAACGCCTGACCAAGCCGCTGATCCGCCGCGACGACGCGCCCAAGGCGGGCGACATCGACCTGCGCGGCGTCGATCCGCTCACGATCTTCCGCGAAGCCACCTGGGAGGAGGCGCTGGAGCGTGCTGCCGGCGGGCTGAAGAAGATCCTGAAGGAGAAGGGCGGCAAGGGACTGGCCGGCTTTGGCTCGGCCAAGGGCTCCAACGAAGAGGCCTACCTGTTCCAGAAGCTGGTGCGCACCGGCTTCGAGACCAACAATGTCGATCACTGTACGCGGCTCTGCCATGCCTCGTCGGTCGCGGCGCTGCTGGAGGGCGTGGGCTCCGGTGCGGTGTCCGCGCCGTTCACGGATGCGCTGAAGGCCGAATGCGTGATCGTCATCGGCGCGCGCCCCACGACCAACCATCCGGTCGCGGCGACCTACTTTAAGCAGGCGGTCAAGCGCGGCGCCAAGCTGATCGTCATGGACCCGCGCGGCCAGGACCTGATGCGCCACGCCACCTATTCGCTGCGCTTCAAGCCCGGCAGCGACGTGGCGATGCTGAACGCGCTGATCCACACGATCATCGAGGAGAAGCTCTACGACGAGCAGTACATCCAGGCCAACGTCACCGGCTTCGAGGCGCTGAAGGCCAAGGTGAAGGACTTCTCGCCCGAGGCGATGGCGCCGGTCTGCGGCATTGATGCCGAGACCCTGCGCGGCGTGGCGCGGACATACGCCAAGTCCGAACGCTCGATGATCTTCTGGGGCATGGGCATTTCCCAGCACACGCACGGCACCGACAACTCGCGCTGCCTGATCGCGCTCGCGTTGATCACCGGCCACGTCGGCCGGCCGGGTACGGGCCTGCATCCGCTGCGCGGCCAGAACAACGTGCAGGGCGCGTCCGACGTCGGCCTGATCCCGATGTTCTTCCCCGACTACAAGTCGGTCGAGAATCCCGACATCCGCGGCAGCTACGAGAACTTCTGGGGCCAGACGCTCGACCCCAAGCGCGGCCTGACGGTCGTCGAGATCGTCGACGACATCCACGCCGGCGGCATCAAGGGCATGTACATCATGGGCGAGAACCCCGCGATGTCGGATCCCGACCAGCATCACGCGCGCGCCGCGCTGGCGATGCTCGACCATCTCGTGGTGCAGGACATCTTCCTCACCGAGACGGCGTGGCACGCCGATGTCGTGTTGCCGGCCTCGGCGCATGCCGAGAAGGTCGGCACCTACTCGAACACCAACCGCCAGGTCCAGATGGGCCGGCCGGCGCTCGACCTGCCGGGCGAGGCGCGGCAGGACTGGGAGCTGATCGTCGAGATCGCCAACCGCATGGGCCTCGGCTGGACGTACAAGCATGTCTCGGACGTCTATGCCGAGATGATGCAGGTCATGCCGTCGCTGAAGCACATCAGCTGGGAGCGTGTGGACCGCGAGGGTTCGGTGATCTATCCGGCCGACGGTCCGGACGTGCCGGGCAACGAGATCATCTTCAAGACCGGCTTCCCGACCAGCGACGGTCGCGGCCGCATCGTGCCGGCCGACCTCCTGCCGCCGGACGAGGTGCCGGACGAGGAGTATCCGCTGGTGCTGACGACGGGCCGCATGCTCGAGCACTGGCACACCGGCGCCATGACGCGGCGTGCGGGCGTGCTCGACGCCATCGAGCCGCAGGGCATCGCGGCCATGAATCCGTACGAGATCGAACGCAGGAAGCTGGTGATCGGCGACATGATCCAGGTCGAAACCCGGCGCGGCAGCGTCGAGGCTATTCTACGTGCCGACCGCGAAGTGGCCGACGGCATGGTCTTCATGCCGTTCTGCTTCAACGAGAGCCCGGCCAACGCCCTCACCAACCCGATGCTCGATCCGTTCGGAAAGATCCCCGAGTTCAAATATTGCGCCGCACGCGTGGGACCGCTCACGCGACAGGTCCGGGCGGCCGAGTAGTTCAGCAAATGTTGATTTCAGCGTGCGCGCAAACAATTGAGGAAGTCCGGGAAGTGCTGCTATCGTAAGTGACGAATAAATAGTCGGCCGTGAAAAACCCCTCGCGCATTGGCATTGAAGCATTTTAGGTGCTGAGGGGCGTTATTGGATCGCAAGGTTCTGCGCCGTGAGGCGCCAAAAGCTTGCGCATTGGAAAGCCCTTTTCTTGCCGCGGAAAACAT
>CAIWTJ010000022.1 GCA_903915535.1 Enhydrobacter aerosaccus | reverse complement strand
GCTCGCTCAGACATCATGAGCGAGCTGGAAGCTCGCGGTCCGGAAGACTCTGAGCGCCACTGGAGTGGCGCGCTCCAAGCAGTACGATGCCTGTTGTAGCGGCAGCGTCTCGAAGCATCCTCCCGGCCGTCAACATCGCGTGACTTTGCATTGTCGCTGTGGTGCCGGCCATGGCATGAGGGATGCGCATTCGGGAGGCAACAAATGCGCTGGTGGAAACTCGGCCTGATCGTGACCGCGGTCGCGGCGCTCGCAACGCCTGCCGCCGCACAAACTTGGCCAGCCAAGCCGGTGAAGGTCGTGGTGCCGTTCGGCCCTGGCGGCCCGGCCGACGTCTATGCCCGCATCGTGGGCCAGGGGCTGACCGAGAGCTTCAAGCAGCAGTTCATCATCGAGAACAAGCCGGGCGCGGGCGCGCTGATCGGCACCGAGGTCGTGGCGAAATCGGCGCCCGACGGCTACACGCTGCTGATGATGTCGAACACGCACACGGTCAACGAGACGCTGTTCGCGAAGCGGCCCTACGACCTGATGCGCGACCTGATCCCGGTGGCGCCGGTCAATTCGTCGGACCTTGTGATGGTCGTGCATCCCTCGGTGCCCGCGAAGACACTGCAGGAGTTCATTGCCTTGGCCAAGGCGCAGCCGGGCAAGCTCAGCTACGCGTCGTCGGGTCCGGGCACGCCCTATCACATGGCGGGCGAGCTCTTTAAGTCGATGAGCGGCACCGACATCCTGCATATCCCGCACAAGGGCAGCGCCGAAGCGCGCAACGACGTGATGGGCGGCCATGTGCAGATGATGTTCGACGCCGTCACCGCGATGAAGGGCTCGATCGATGCCGGCGAAGTGCGCGCACTCGCGACCACCGGGCTGCAGCGCTCGTCGGTCATGCCCAACGTGCCGACGGTGAACGAGTCCGGCGTGCCGGGCTACGAGGCCACGATCTGGCTGGGCATCATGGCGCCCAAGGGCACGCCCAAGGAGATCGTCGACAAGCTCAACGCCGAGATCGGCAGGATCATCGCAAAGCCGGAAATTCGCGAGGCCTGGGCCAAACAGGGCGCCGTGCCGATGACCATGTCGCCCGACCAGTTCGGCGCCTACCTGAAGCAGGACATCGACAAGTGGGCCAAGGTGATCAAGACCGCCGGGATCGCGATCCAGTGAAAAGCCTCCGGATCCTGAGCGGCGGCGCCACACAGGGCGTGGTCGAAGGCGCGCGGGCCGGGTTCGAGAAAGCGAACGGCTGCATCATCGACGGCACCTTCAGCGCCGTGGGCGCGATGCGCGACAAGCTGCTGGCGGGCGATCCCGCCGACGTGATGATCCTGAGCCGCGCGCTGATCGACGAACTGGCCGCGAGCGGGCATGTCGTGACGGGGTCGATCCGGGATGTGGCGCGCGTGGCTACATCGGTCGCCGTCCGCACGGGCGATCCGCTGCCCGACGTCGCGACCGCCGATGGCTTGCGTGCAGCCCTCGCGGCGGCCGACGAAATCCATTTCCCCGATCCTGCGCTGGCGACCGCCGGCATCCACTTCGCCAAGGTGCTGACGCAACTCGGCCTGTGGGATCAGGTGAGCGACCGGCTGAAGCTCGCGCCCAACGGCGCCACCGCGATGCGCGCGCTGGCAACGTCGACGTCGGCACATCCGATCGGCAGCACGCAGGAAACCGAAATCCGCTCGACGCAAGGCGTGACGCTGGTGGCGCCGCTGCCGCCCGGCTGCGATCTCACCACGGTCTACACGGCGGCGATCACCACCACCGCCCGCCAGCCGAAGGAAGCCGCCGACTTCATCGCGCGCGCGGCGCCCTAGGAGAGACGCATGTCGATCTACGAAGTGCTCGCGATCGCGGCCCTCGCCGCCGCCGGCGGCTTTGCCTACTACCTCTATCGACAGGACATGAAGCCGAGGCCTCCGGGCGAAGAACCGCCCGTGAGCCGGCCGATGTTCTCGCGCACGCCGCCCGACAAGGACTAGAACAGCCCCAGGTCGACGCCCATCAGCGTCAGCGCGCCCAGGACGAGGAACGACACCGCCGCGATCGTGCGCATGAACTTGAGCGACAGCTTGCGCGAGAGCACATCGCCGAACAGAACGGCCGGCACGTTGGCCAGCAGCATGCCGGCCGTCGTGCCGGCGGTGACCAGCACGACCGAGTGGAAGCGCGCCGCCAGTCCCATGGTGGCGAGCTGGGTCTTGTCGCCCATCTCGACCAGGAAGAAAGCGACCGTGGTCGCCAGGAACGCGCCCAGCTTGCCCACGGACTTGGGGCCGTCGTCTTCCTTGTCGGGGATCAGGCACCAGCCGGCCATCACCAGGAACAGCACCGCCAGGATCCAGCGCATCGCCTGCGGCCCGAGCCAGGCCGCGACCGCGGCGCCGACCGAAGCCGCCAGCGCATGGTTGGCGAGCGTGGCCACGAGGATGCCCAGAATCACGGGGATCGGCTGGCGGTACCGCGTCGCCAGGATCATGGCCAGGATGTTGGTCTTGTCGCCGATCTCGGCGATGGCGACCAGGCCGGTGGAGATGAGGAAGGCTTCCATGGGGTCGGAATACTCTACGTCGGGGGCCGCATGCTTATTCCAGGAACGGCCGGTGGGAAACAGACACAACGCCGCCTCGCGGGCGCCCTTTTGGCCGTGCTAAACCTTGGGACATGGCGAAATCCAAAGCTCCCACGCAGGCTGACGGCAAGCCTCTCAAGCACCTCTACCTGGTCGACGGCTCGGGCTACCTGTTCCGCGCCTATCATGCGCTGCCGCCGATGACGCGGCCGGACGGCACGCCGATCAACGCCGTCTACGGCTTCTCGCGCATGCTGGTGCAGCTCCTCGACGATCCCGAGGTCGACCACATCGCCATGATCCTCGACGCCGGGCGCACGACGTTCCGCAACAAGATCTACGACAAGTACAAGGCCAACCGGCCCGAGCCGCCGGAGGACCTGATCCCGCAGTTCCCGCTGATCCGCGAAGCGGCCAAGGCCTTCAACGTCACGGTCTGCGAACTCGAAGGCTACGAAGCCGACGACCTGATCGCGACCTATGCCCGGATGACGGTCGAGGCCGGCGGCACCTGCACCATCATCTCCTCCGACAAGGACCTGATGCAGCTGATCCGGCCCGGCGTCGACATGATGGATCCGATCAAGCAGAAGAAGCTCGGGCCAGAGGCCGTGTTCGAGAAGTTCGGCGTCACGCCCGACAAGGTGGTCGACGTGCAGGCGCTGGCCGGTGACTCCACCGACAACGTGCCGGGCGCACCCGGCATCGGCATCAAGACGGCCGCGCAATTGATCACCGAATACGGCGACCTCGAAACGTTGTTGAAGCGCGCGGGCGAGATCAAGCAGCCCAAGCGACGCGAGTCGCTGCAACAGAACGCGGGGCTGATCCGCATCTCCAAGCAGCTGGTGCAGCTCACCGACCAGGTGCCGACGCCCGCCGAGCCCGAGACGTTCGACAAGCGGCCGCCCGATCCCAACGTGCTGCTGCCGTGGCTGGAGCAGCAGGGGTTCAAGAGCCTGATCGCGCGCTTCGCCAAGGAGCTGGGCGAGGCGACCCATCCGGTGGCGCCGCCCGCCGGTGTCACCGCGGCCGCGCCGAAGCCGGAAGCAGCACCCGCGAAAACCCAGTCGGCCAAGGTCAACAAGCCGTTCACCGCCGCCGACTACGAGATGATCCAGGACGAGAAGCTGCTCGACGAATGGATCGCGGAAGCCACGAAGGCCGGCACCGTCGCCTTCGACTGCGAGACCGATGCGCTCGATTCCAACAATGCGGGCCTAGTCGGTATTTCCCTCGCCCTGCTTGACGGCCCGTGGGGCAACGTCAATTCGGGCAAGCGCCGCGCCGCCTACCTGCCGCTGGCCCATCGCGCGCCGGGCGGCGAAGCACAGGGCGCGCTCGACCTGGGCGGCGATGGTCCCGGCGGCGACGGCAAGCTGTTGCCGGGCCAGATTCCGCTCAAGAAGGCGATCGAGAAGCTGAAGCCGCTGCTCGAGGACCCGGGCGTGCTGAAGGTCGGCCAGAACATCAAGTACGACATCGCCGTGCTGAAGCGCTACGGCATCGAGATCGGCCCGGTCGACGACACGATGCTGCTCTCCTTCGTGCTCGACGGCGGCAAGCACGGCCATGGCATGGACGAGCTGGCCGAGCGCTACCTCAACCAGAAGACCATCAAGTTCTCCGACGTGGCCGGCAGCGGCGCCAAGCAGGTGAGCTTCGACAAGGTGCCGCTCGACAAGGCGCTGGAGTACGCCGCCGAAGACGCCGACGTCACCATGCAGCTCTGGGCGCAGTTCAAGCCGCGCATCACGGCCGAGCACATGGTCACCATGTACGAGACCATCGAGCGGCCGCTGATCCCCGTGCTGCTGGGCATGGAAGGCGCCGGCATCAAGGTCGACGCCACGGAACTGAAGCGCCTCAGCGCCGAGTTCGAGAAGCGGCTGGCCGCGCTCGAGATCGAGCTGCACAAGATCGCCGGCCGCGAATTCAACGTCTCGAGCCCCAAGCAACTGGGCGAGATCCTGTTCGACGAGCAGAAGCTGCCGGGTGGCAAGCGCAACAAGAACGGCTCGTGGGCCACGGATGCCTCGGTGCTCGACGATCTCGCCGCGCAAGGCCATGCGCTGCCCGTGAAGATCCTGGAGCATCGCCAGCTCGCCAAGCTCAAGGGCACCTACACCGACGCGCTGGTGCGCGAGCTCGATCCCAAGACCAACAGGGTGCACACCTCGTATCACATGACGGGTGCCGCGACCGGCCGCCTCGCCTCGACCGACCCCAACCTGCAGAACATCCCGGTGCGCACGGAGGAAGGCCGCAAGATCCGCCACGCCTTCATCGCCGAGAAAGGATGCCAGCTTCTCAGCGCCGACTATTCGCAGATCGAGCTCAGGCTGCTCGCGCACGTGGCCGACCTCGCCACATTGAAAGAGGCCTTCGCGCGCGGCGACGACATCCACGCCATCACCGCGTCGGAGATGTTCGGCGTGCCGGTGAAGGGCATGGACCCGCTGGTGCGGCGCCGCGCCAAGGCGATCAACTTCGGCATCATCTACGGCATCTCGGCCTTCGGCCTCGCCAACCAGCTCGGCATAGGCCAGCCCGAGGCGCGCGACTACATCGCCAAGTATTTCCAGCGCTATCCCGGCATCCGCGACTACATGGAGAACACCAAGGAGTACGCGCGCAAGAACGGCTACGTGAAGACGCCGTTCGGCCGCAAGATCCACCTCAAGTACATCAACGAGAAGAACGGCGGCCTGCGTGCCTTCTCCGAGCGCGCCGCGATCAACGCCCCGCTGCAGGGCGGCGCCGCCGACATCATCAAGCGCGCCATGATCCGAGTCCCGCCGGCGCTTGCCGCCGCCAAGCTCAAGGCGCGCATGCTCTTGCAGGTGCACGACGAACTGCTGTTCGAGGTGCCCGACAAGGAGATCGAGAAGACCAAGGAGATGGCGCGCACGGTCATGGAAAGCGCCGCCACTCTGTCGGTGCCGCTGGTCGTCGACACCGGCGTGGGCCTCAACTGGGCCGCGGCGCACTAGACGCATCCGGGCATGGCCATCGCGCGATCGATCGTCACGGGCCTGTGCGTTGCGCTGCTGGCTGTGCCGTCCCTGGCCCAGGATTTTTACGATTGGGCCGACCGATCTGAGATGCCGTTATGGGCGAGCATCGAGGCCAAGCCCTGCTGTCTGCCGGCCAACAACGGCGGATCGCCTGACGTTGCCGAAGCGGTGGTCCTGAAGCAGCTCGCAGGAAGAGCGGCGCGCGATGGCGCGGTCCTGCGGCTCGCGCTCGAGGGCGGACGTACCCTCAGGATCGAGGACTGCGACGACTCCTCGATCTGCAAGGCGCCGGAAAACGCGTACCGGCTCGCGGCCTGGTGGCCGGCCTATCGCCTTTACCTGGTTCATGTCGAACAAAGCGGAGTCGTGAAACCGACCTACCTGGTGTCGGAAAAGGACGGCCGCACGACGGTGGTGTCGACAATGCCGGTCCTCTCGCCGTCGGGCCGCTACGGTATCGCTCTGCTGTCATCTCCCACGCAGAACGTGCGGATCGATATCGTCGACCTGGCGGCCGATCCGCCCAGGACCGTCAGCGTCGCGCCGCCGTCCTGCGCCGCGTTCGACTCCGGTCTATCGCTTCTGCCGCCCCATCCGGTCTGGGCCGACGACAACCATGTGCGATTCGATGGCGATATGCCCTGGCTGCCTGCGGACAGCGACTATCGGGTGTACAAAGGCAAGGCAGTTCTGCGCATCGGCTCTGGCCCGGGCCTTGGCCCCGGCTCTGGCCGGCCACAGTGGGAATGCTGAAGGTGAGGGGAAAGAAAAGATGAAAATCTGGGGACGCGTCAATTCGATCAACGTGATGAAGGTACTGTGGTGCGCCGACGAGTGCGGCCTCGCCTACGACCGCGTCGACGTCGGCATGGCCTTCGGCGGCAACGACCAGAAATGGTACCTCGACATGAACCCCAACGGCGTGGTGCCCACGATCGAGGACGGCGGGCGCATCATCTACGAGAGCAACACGATCGTGCGCTATCTCGCGGCCAAGTACGGCGCGGGGACCTTGTGGCCGATCGACCCCGGCGTGCGCAGCGAGGCCGACCGCTGGATGGACTGGCAGAACAGCACGATCAACGGGCCGATGCGCGACGCCTTCTGGGGCCTGATCCGCACCGCGCCCGAGAAGCGCGACATGGCGGCGATCAAGAAATCCGCCGCCGACGCCGGCAAGGTCTGGGCGCGGCTCGACGAGAAGCTCGCGGGCAAGCACTACGTCGCGGGCCAGCACTTCACGATGGGCGACATTCCGGTCGGCTGCTTCGTGCACCGCTGGTACGCGCTCGACATCGAGCGGCCCGACCTCAAGAACGTGAAGGCCTGGTACGAGCGGCTGAAGACGCGACCGGCCTACGCCAAGCATGTGATGGCGCCGCTGAGCTGAAGCTCGGCGACCGACAGAGGACTCACGCCAGCCGATAGACCTCGACGTGCTCCTCGTGGCCCTTGATCGACCATAGCTGGGGCACGGGCAGGGTCGGCAGGTCGATCGCGGTCTCGTCCTTGACCGCCTTGATCGTTCCGCCGCTGGCCAGGATCACGACCTCGTCCTCGGGCTTCATGAATTCCTTGCCGAGCTGCTCGAAGCGCTGGGCCACGTTCACCGTGTCGCCGACGACGGTGAAGTTCACGCGGCTCGGCGCGCCGATGTTGCCCACGACGACCGGCCCCGAATGCATGCCGATGCGCACGCGGATCGGCTTCTTGCCCGCGGCGCGGCGCATCGCATTGTCCTCGCGGATCACCCGGGCGATGGCGAGCGCCGCGCGGATCGCGGCGGCGGCATGGTCCTCGGTGTGCGAGATGCCGCCCCACACCGCCATCACGGAGTCGCCGATATACTTGTCGATGACGCCGCCTTCCTTGTCGATGCAGGCGCCGAGCAGCGCAAAGTGATGGTTGAGCAGGTCGGCGGTCTCCTGCTCGGGCAGGTCCTCGGCCTGCGGCGTGAACTCTACGATGTCGGTGAACATCACCGTGACGTCGCGCCGGCGCGAGCGCACCGCGTCCTCGCCATGCTCCATGAGACGGAACACGAGGCGCTGCGGCACGTAGGCGCGAAACCATTTGAGCGCGCCCAGCGCCTTCTCGAGACTGAGGCCGGCATCGTCGATCTCGCGCACCCGCGATCCGCGACGGACCGGCTGGTCGAATTCCAGCCGCACGATCGCGTCGGCGGCCGAGGTGATGGTGCGAATCGAACGACCCATCCACAGGCCCATCGCCAGCGCCAGGACGACCGCGACCGCGAGCGTGGCCGCGCCGACCAGCGCGCCGTTGGTCAGGCGGTCGAGATCGGCCGTCGCATCCTCGAGCGGCGAGTACTGCCCGACGAGCCAGGGCTTGGGACCGTATTTGGGCAGGGCGCGATAGACGAAGAGCCAGCTGCGGCCGTTGATCGAGACGACATGGCCCAGGTCGCCCAGCGCGCGGTCGAACTGCGCACTGCGCACCGGCGGATCCCAGATATGGGCCAGCACCGGATCGTCGATGTCCTGGATCGAGGGCAGCGGCGAATTCTCGGTGAGGCCAAGCCCGCGCGGGTCGATCAGGCGATGGTGCGCCAGCACGCGGTCATGGTCGACCAGGATGAAATAGCGGCTGCCGGGGGCTTCCGGATCTCCGATCAGCAGCGACAGGTCGCCGACGGCGACGGTGGCGATCAGCGCGCCCACGAAGGCGTCGTCGTTGCGCCGCACCGGCGTGCGCACATTCAGCACCGGCTGCTTCAGCACGGGATTCCAGAACAGCGCGCCCCAGAATGTGGCATGCGACGTCGCCATCTCGCGGAAACGCTCGAGGCCGCGCGGGAATTCCGCGAGCTTCACCGTGTCGCGCGTGACCACGCCGTCGGGATGGCGGACCGCGCGATGGAGCTGCAGGTCGAGCGTGCCGAAGGCGGCGACCGAGACGGCCGGCATGCGGGTCATGGCGACGGCCAGGGACTCGCGCACGGCGACCGGCGAATCGATGTCGATGCGGCCGGCCGCGGTAAGCGCCGCCAGCAATTCGAGCTGATCGGTGATGGGATCGAGTCGGCTCTCGATCAGCGCTATCTGGGCCTCGATCTGGCGGCCGGTGCGGTCGACGATCAGCCGCTCGGCGGTGCCGGTCGCGCCCGCCAGCACGATGATGTAGGCGGCCCCCGAGACCACCGCCAACGACACGAACGCCAGCGCGAGTGCCGCGACCAGCGGCAGACGCCACGGTCGGCGCGCGGCGGGACGGGCCGTCGTCTCGTCAGGGTGTGCCGGTGTGGCCGCAGAAGTGGCGTTAGGGAGGGTGGTCACGCTGGCTCATCATATGGTGTACCGGCCTGTATAGCGAAAGCCTGCGGCAATCCGGCAATCGGTTCAGGCAGCGCGCGCCTTTGCCACGAGCGCGATCAGCGCCTTGCGCGCCTCTTCGGGGCCGGTGACAGGGGCCGGCAGGGGCAGGCGCGCCACGGCGCCCCGCCGGCGCAGGTCGATGCCTTCGCCGTCGATGCCGGTCATGCGCCATCCCTCGCCCGGCAAGCCCAGCAGCTTCCCCGCATAGAGCGCCACGGCGTCGGCGTGGTCGTCGTTCATGTGCGCCACGATGTCGTGCTCGGCCTCGACCAGTGCCGGGGCGGGCGCCGCGGGCAGCAGCTCGGCCGCCGTCAGCCAGCGTATCTTGCCGAAGCCGCCCACCAGATGCGCCCGCTCGAGCACCACCCGGTAGAACCGGAAGTCGCGGAAGTCCGCGTACATCGCGGCATCGGGATGCCGGGCCAGGAAGCGGGCCCGATACCGCGCGTCGTCCGTCGGCACCGCGCGGCCCAGCAAGGACGCCCGCGGGCCGGTCAGGGGCTGGTCGAGACCCGCTGTCCCGTCGAACAGCAGCGATACCCGATTGTCGGCGGAGATGGCCTTGCTGTGCTCGGCAAGGTCGCTCATCAGCAGGATCGGCGACAGGTCGTGGTCAACCGCCACCAGCACCAGCGAGGCGTACGGCCACGTTCCGTTCTCATTTGGCAGGGCGGTCGCCAGGGCCGCCTTGTCCAGTCCACGAACGAGATCTCGCACGCTGTGAGGAAGGTCTTCCGTCATCTGGGGAACAAAAAAAGCCTCAATTCGTCATCATCGATGGCAGAACGGGACTGCGGCGGCAACCGCCGGTCTCTGGTGGCTGCCCGACTGTGCTACCATGACAAACAGAGCTGCAGGAGAGACCGACATCGTGCGCAAAAATATCGCCCTCGTGGATGACGACCGCAACATCCTGACCTCCGTGTCGATGCTGCTCGAAGCCGAGGGCTTCCAGATCAAGACCTATTCCGACGGCGCCTCGGCGCTCGAGGGACTGAATCAGTCGCCGCCCGATCTCGGCATCTTCGACATCAAGATGCCGCGCATGGACGGCATGGAGCTGTTGAACAAGGTGCGCAAGACGCAGCAGTTCCCGGTGATCTTCCTGACGTCGAAGGACGAAGAGATCGACGAGGTGCTGGGCCTGCGCATGGGCGCCGACGATTTCATCCGCAAGCCGTTCTCGCAGCGCCTGCTGCTCGAGCGCATCCGCGCCGTGCTGCGCCGCGCCGACGTCGGCACGGCCAAGGGCGAGCCCCAGGCCGAACGCATCGTGCGCGGCGAGCTGATCCTCGATCCGAGCCGCCACCAGTGCACTTGGAAAGGCAAGGAAGTGCACCTCACGGTCACCGAGTTCCTGCTGCTGAAGTCGCTCGCCGAGCGTCCCGGGCACGTCAAGAATCGCGACCAGTTGATGGATGCCGCCTACGGCGAGACCATCTACGTCGACGACCGCACCATCGACAGCCACATCAAGCGCGTGCGCCGCAAGTTCCGCGAGGTCGACGGCGAATTCGAGCAGATCGAAACGCTTTATGGCATCGGATACCGATACCGCGACGCCTGAGCCCTCAGGATCATACCTGGGCTCGTTCACGACGACACTGAAACGGTTGTTGCCGCGGTTCCGACGCCGCGTGTCGCGCGGCGTTGCGCGGGCCGAATCGCCTTCCTTGCTGCGCCGGCGCCGCAGCCAGAGCCGGCGCTATTCGCCGCTCACGCGCCGCATCCTGCTGTTGAACATCGTGCCGGTGGCGCTGCTCGCGCTGGGCGCGGTCTATCTCAGCGACTACGAGGACGAGCTGATCGAAACCGAACTCGCCTCGCTCACCGTGCAGGGCGAGATGGTGGCG
>CAIWTJ010000021.1 GCA_903915535.1 Enhydrobacter aerosaccus | reverse complement strand
GGCTCGCTCTTGCATGAGCGAGCCGGAGGCTCGCGGTCCGGAAGAAGGAATAGGTTCATGAACGCCCAGGAAATCGCCGCACTCGCCGACAAGCTGGTTGCGGGACGCAAGTCGAAGAAGCCGATGGACGTGGCCGGCCTGATGGCCGACCTCTCCGAAGCCGATGCCTACAAGGTGCAGTTCGCGGTGCACGATCGTTTGACCGCGGAAGGCGATCCGATCGCCGGCTGGAAGGTGGCGCTCACGCTGCCCGTGCAGTACGAGCCGCTGAAGCTTTCCGGTCCGGTGTTCGCCGGCATCTACAAGAGCGGTCTGCGCCAGAGCGGCGCGGTGTACGAGGCGGGATATCCGATCAAGCCCGGCATCGAGCCCGAGCTGGTCGCGCGCATCTCGAAGGACGCACCGGCGGGCGCGAAGCCCTACACGGCCGAGAGCATCCTCGACCATGTGTCGAACCTCTACTGCGGCATGGAACTGGTCGATAACCGCTACGCCGATGTCACCAAGATGGGCGGCCCCGCGCGCATTGCCGACAACGTCCTGCAGGCGGCACTCTTGACCGGCAGCGAGATCAAGGATTGGAAAAGGCTCGACTTTCCGAACCTCAAGGGCCATTCGACGCTCGATGGCAAGGAACTCGCCAAGGGTACGGGCAGCGCGGTGATGGGCGGCATGCCGATCTCGCTCGCGTGGCTTGCCAACACGCTGAACAAGCACGGCAAGATGCTGAAGGCGGGCGACCTCGTGCTCACGGGCTCCGTCCATCCGCCGGCATTCCTGCCGGGCAAGGGCGTGGCGCGCACCGAGTTCGAAGGACTGGGCCACACCGAGGTCACGATCAAGTAGACCGCGATGGCCGTCGCCTACGTCCCGCCCGCCGAGGCGATCAAAGCCAAGGGGCTGCGCCTCGTCTTCGTTCGCGGCGTGCCGAGCCCCTGGGGTATGGCGGCCAAGACGCTGTTCGAGATCAAGGGCGTCGATTACATCGCGGCGCCGCTCGAGCTTGCGGGCAAGAACGAGGAGATCGTTGCCTGGACGGGGCAGAACAGCGCGCCGGTCGTCGCCTGGAACGATGAGGCGCCGATCCATCGCTGGCAGGACATCATCCTGCTCGCCGAGCGCATTGCTCCGACGCCCGCCTTGATCCCGACCGACGCGCATGAGCGCGCGCTGATGTGGGGCTACGTCAACGAACTCGCGGGCGAGCAGGGGCTCGGCTGGAACCGCCGCCTGCAAAGTTTCGGGCGCGTACGCAACAGCGGCAAGACCAATCCCGTCTCCGAGGCGCTGATCGGCAAGTACGGTTACGACGCCGAGGCGGTGAAGAACGTCGTGTCGCGCATCGCGGGCACGCTGGCGGCGCTCACGGCGCAATTGAAGGCGCAGCAGGCACGCGGCATCGCTTTCCTGGTCGGCGACTCCTTGAGCGCTGCCGACATCTATTTCGTCACGTTCCTCAATCTCGTGGCGCCGTTGCCGCCCGAACAATGCCCCATGCCGGACGCGTTCCGGGCCGGCTTCACAGCGCGCGAGCCCGAGATCGTGGCGGCCCTCGATCCCGTTCTGCTCGCGCATCGCGACAGCATTTTTCGCGCGCATTTCAGGAACCCGATGGAGTTCTGATTTCGCCCGGCGTCTGCGAAATCTTCTCTGCTTGCACGGAGTCGTCCGAAGGAACATATAGGGAACAGCCTGCGTTTTGTAGCGGAGGAGGCCCACCTTGGACGACAAGTTCGCCGCGAAGCTGCGCATCCTCTCGGACGCCGCCAAATACGACGCGTCGTGCGCCTCGTCGGGGGCGCCCAAGCGCGCCGCGGGCGTGGACGGCATTGGCTCGACCAGCAATGGGATCTGCCACGCCTATACGCCGGACGGGCGTTGCGTCTCGCTGCTCAAGATCCTGTTGACCAACTACTGCCTGTTCGACTGCGCCTACTGCATCAACCGACGCTCCTCGAACGTCGCGCGCGCGCGGTTCAGCGTGGAAGAGGTCGTGCAGCTCACGCTCAACTTCTACAAACGCAACTACATCGAAGGCCTGTTCCTTTCGTCCGGCATCGTGAAGTCGCCCGACCACACGATGGAAGAGATGATGCGTGTGGCGAAGTCGCTGCGGCAGCAGCACGGCTTTGCAGGCTACATCCATCTCAAGACCATTCCGGAGGCGAGCCCGTGGCTGATCGAACAGGCGGGGCTGTTCGCCGATCGCATGTCGATCAATCTCGAGCTGCCCTCGGCGGACAGCCTGCGTGCGCTGGCGCCGGAGAAGAACGCCGGCACCATCACCGGCGCGATGGGCCAGATGCACGAGCGTATCGAGGAGGCCAAGGAAGATCGCCGCAAGTTCTCGCCGGCAGGGCAGAGCACGCAGATCATCGTCGGCGCCGATGCGACGACCGACGCGTCGCTGCTCGACACCAGCGCCACGCTCTACAAGGACTATGCGCTGCGCCGGGTCTACTACTCGGCCTTCAGCCCAATCCCGGCGGCGTCCGCGGTATTGCCGCTCAAGGCGCCGCCGCTGCAGCGTGAGAACCGGCTCTATCAGGCCGACTGGCTGCTGCGCTTCTACGGCTTCACGGCGGAGGAAGTGGCGAGCGGCGGCACCGATGGCATGCTCGACCTCGATATCGATCCCAAGTCGGCCTGGGCGCTCAAGAACCGACACCTGTTTCCGCTCGACGTGAACGCCGCGGATCGCGAGATGCTGCTGCGCGTTCCGGGGCTGGGTACGCGCTCCGTCGACCGCATCATCGCCGCGCGTCGTCACACCGAACTGCGGCTGGTGGATGTGGCGCGCCTGGCCAAGAGCGTGAAACGCCTTCGGCCGTTCCTGATCACCGCCGACTATCGTCCGCCCGCGAAGCTGGCCGGCGCCCTCGACCTTCGGCCGCAACTCGCGTCCGTCCCCGAACAGGCGAGCCTGTTCTGATGGGCATGATCCGCATGGCTCTGCACGATGGCGCCGATCTCGACGGCTTCCGCACTGCCGTCCGCACGTTGGTCGCGCAACACGCGCCGCCTGACGCGGTGGTGTGGAGCACGGCGAACGACAACGATCTTTTCGGCGCCCAGGCGGCGCCGGTGGGCGAGGCGCCCGCGGTGTCGTTGCCGCGCGACGTGACGGAGCTCATCGGATTGGCGATCTGCCATAGCGATCCGGAGCGCTTCGCTTTGCTGTACCGGCTGGTCTGGCGTGTCCTGAACGGCGAACGTCACCTGCTTGAGGTGCAGAGCGACCCGCTGGTGCATCGCCTGCAACTCATGGCCAGGAGTGTGCGGCGCGACATCCACAAGATGCATGCCTTCCTCCGCTTCCGCGAGACGCACGATCCCGACGGTACCGAGCGCTTCGTCGCCTGGTTCGAGCCGGAGCATCACATCCTCGATGCCGCCGTGCCGTTCTTCGTCGAACGCTTTCGTGGCATGGTCTGGTCGATCCTGACGCCGCAGGGCGCGCGGCACTGGGATCGCGAGACCCTCGTCGAGGGCCCGCCGGCCCACAAGGCCGATGCGCCCGACAGTGATGCCTTCGAGGCGGCGTGGAAGAGCTACTACGAGAGCATCTTCAATCCGGCGCGGGTCAATCCCGCGGCGATGCGCCAGCACATGCCGAAGAAGTATTGGCGGAACCTTCCCGAGGCTGCGGCCATTTCCGATCTGGTACGCGAGGCGCCGAACCGCGCTCGCGAGATGATCGAGAGGGAAGCGGCGATGCCCACCAAGCGCGATCCGAAGAAGGCCGTGGCGGCGATGGCCGATCAGGAGCCGAAGTCGCTGAGGGCGCTGAACGCTCTGATCGCGGCGTCGGAGCCCCTGACGCCGGGCGCAGACCATGCCGTGCTGGGCGAGGGGCCGATCGGCGCCGACATCGCTTTCGTGGGCGAGCAACCTGGCGACCAGGAAGATCTCGAGGGGAAGCCCTTCGTCGGGCCTGCGGGCCAGATGCTCGACAGGGCGCTCGAAGAAGTCGGTATCGATCGCAAGCGCGTCTACGTCACCAATGCGGTGAAGCACTTCAAGTACGAGCCGCGCGGCAAGCGGCGCATCCACAAGAAGCCCAGCCCCGGCGAGGTGAAGCGCTATCGCTGGTGGCTCACCAAGGAGCTCGAGTTCGTGCATCCCAAACTCGTCGTGGCCCTTGGGGGCACGGCGCTGCTCGGCCTGACCGGCAAGCCGCTCTCGGTGATGCGCGCGCGCGGCCCGCTGCAGTTCGGCGCGTTCCCGGGCTACGCGACGGTGCATCCGTCCTATCTGCTGCGCATCCCCGACGCGGCGGGGAAGGCGGAGGCCTACAAGGCCTTTCGCGACGATCTCGGGCGCATGAAGAAGCTCGTGGCAACGTGAGTCCTTGACGTTATCCCCAGAAAAGAACATAATAAGAACATTGATATCGGGGGAATGATCGTGGAACTCTCGCTTGGCTCGTCTTTCAGCGCTTTTTCGCCGGCCCTGCAGGGTCTTTCGGCCCTGAAGACCGGTCGTCAACAGCGGGTCCACGACCAGTTGGCGCAATTAGCGCTACCCCGCTACCCCCTCTCCAAAGCCAATACCGGCGGGTCGGACCGGCTCTTCCTGGCGATCGTGCCGCCGACCGACGTGGCCGAGCGGATCGCGCGGCTCGCGCGGCACTTCAAGATCGGTCATGAACTGACGGGCAAGCCGCTACAGCGCGAGCATCTCCACGTTGCCCTCTGCCGCCTCGACAATGGAGCTGGTGCTCCTGCCGATGTCGTGGCGTTGGCGGCCGAGCGCGCGGCAAGCATCGCCATGCCGTCGTTCAAGGTCGGCTTCGACCGCGTCGGCAGCTTCAGGAACGGCGCCTTCGTATTGCGCGGGGACGAGAGCCTGATCGGCCTCGAGATCCTGCAGCAGCGCCTCAGCGATTCATTCGACGGACGTCCGCAGCGGGCGCGCGCCTTCACACCACACATGACCCTGCTGCGCGACGCCCATCGCGTGCCGGATCGCGAGATCGAGCCGATCGAATGGGACGTGGAGGACATCGTCGTCGTCCACAGTCTGCCGGGCAAGCCGAGCCCCCGGCATCTCGCGCGTATTGCCCTAGCCTAGTTGACGGGCGGCGGATAGGCACTTAACAGTTAACCAATAAGTTAACTGTTGGAGGCGACGCATGACTTGCACCATCGTGACCACCGAGCGCACGCCGACGGCTGTCGTGAAGGTCGACGCGCCCATGAACAAGCTGCCCGAGATGCAGCGCACGGCCCGTTCGACGCTTGCGGCCGTGGTTCCAACCCTCGATGCCGGTCCGGTCGGGCTCACCTGCACGCGCTGGCGCCCCCCGGCGAACGGCACTCTAGCGATGGAGCCGGGGATGATTGTCTCGAAGGCATTCGCACCCGCCGGGGAAGTCGTGCCATCCGAACTCCCCGCCGGTCGGGCAGCGCATCATGTGCTGAAGGGACCTTTCGATGGCCTTCCCGGCGCATGGAAAATCCTGTTCGACTGGTGTGCCGCCGAAGGTCTCAAGCTGGCGGGCGTGAACTGGGAGATCTATGGCGTATCCCAGCCGGATTCCTCACGGCAGGAGACATCGCTTTACGCGCTTCTTGCGTAGGTGGGCTAAACTGCTGGCCATGAAGCCTTATGTTCTCTGCCACATGGTGTGCTCCATCGACGGGCGCATCACCGCAAGCCGCCAGCGTCCGAAGGGCAATGCCGTGCCCAACCTGTTCGAGACACTGCATGACCGGCTCGTCGCCGAGACGCCGGGAGCGGGCTCCTGGCTTTGCGGTCGGGTCACCGCGCAGGAATTCGCGCGCGGCAAAGGCAAGGTCTATCCGCCGACCGACAAGGTCTTTCCGCGCGAGAACTGGTTTGCCCAGCGCAAGGCGAAGGCATGGGGCATCTTCCTCGACGCGCACGGCAAGGCCTGCTGGGAGCGCTCCGATTGCGGCGGCGATCCGATCCTCGTGATCCTGACGGAGCAGGTGCCCGACTCCCATCTCGCGGGCCTGCGCGCCGACAAGGTGTCCTACATCTTCGCCGGCAAGACCGGGATCGACCTCGCCGCGGCGCTCGAGACGCTCAACCGCGAACTGGGCATCGAGCACCTGATGCTCGAAGGCGGCGGCGGCGCCAACGGCGCGTTGCTCCGTGCCGGACTGGTCGACGAGATCAGCCTCGTCATCAATCCCGTCATCGACGGCGCCACCGGTGCGCCCAGCGTCTTCAATTCCGGCGACAAGGATCTCGGTCCAGCACCGATCGGGAAGATGGCGCTCGCCAGCCACAAGGTCCTGGACGGCGGCGCGGTATGGCTGCGCTACCGGCTGGGCTGAGCGAGGAAGGCGAGCACGTCCTCGACATAGAAGTCGCCGCGATAGAGCGGCGGCACATGGGCGCCTCCCGGCACCACGATCAGCTTCTTGGGCTCGCGCGCGGCCTTGTAGACGTCGATGCCCTGCGCCACGTTGATCGTGCGGTCGTGGTCGCCATGGACAACCAGCACGGGACAGCGGGCCCGCTCGATCTTGCCCAGCGTGTCGAGCGGGCTTTGCATCCAGACGTCGAACAGGGAGGGGATCCACGGCAGTACATCGCGCGCCTGCCGCTTCTCCGAACCGAGCGGCGACATCAGCACCAGCGCGCGGCACGGTCCGCCGACCGCGAGATCGGTGGCCACGACCGTGCCCAGCGACTGGCCGAAGAGGGCGACGCTGCCGGGGGCCACGCCTCGCTGGGCGGTGAGGTAGCGCAGCGCCGCCTGCCCGTCGCGCAGGAGGGCTGCTTCGTTGGTCGAGACGCCCTCGCTCTTTCCATAGCCGCGGTAGTCGATGGCGAAGACGTCGAAGCCGTGCACCTGCAGGAAGGTGGCGTCGTTCGTCACCTGGTTCAGCGTGCCAGAGTTGCCGTGCAGGAAGAGCACGGTGACGCCGTTCCGGGGCGCGGCGCCCGTGAAGAACCATCCGTTCAGCCGCACGCCGTCATCGGTCGTGACGGTGACGTCCGTCGCGGCGGGCGGCAGGCGCTGCGGACGTGCGTCGTCGTAGCGGCCGGGATGGAACGTCATCCGCCGCTCGACGATCGGCACGACGAAATAGGGGACGATGGTGAAAGCTGCGAAGAGCACGAGGGCGGCCGCAATCGCGAGGGTGCGCGAGGCTTTCAGTCGGCGGCTTTCTGATCGAGGAAGGCGAGCGTGCCGTCGCTGCGCTCGCCCTTGAGAAAGCGGAAAGTGCCGGCGCCGGTGGCGAGCAGCTCGTTCGCCTGATTGTAGATCTCGGTCTCGGCGGCGAAGGTGCTCTGGCTGGTCGAGGGCCGGAGCGCGCCCAGGATCGCGAGCACGTCGCCTTCGCGGCCAGCCTTGATGAACTGCGTGGTGAAGGCGAGCGTCACCGAAAGACGACGGGCTGTCGCGGTGTCGTTGAAGGTGCAGGCGAAGCCGCTCGCCGAATCGAGGAGGGTCATCAGCACGCCGCCGTGCAGCAGGCCGTTGGCGTTGCACAGTTCCGGGCGGACGTGCATGCGCATTTCGACGAATCCCGGACGCCACGAGACGACCTCGTGGCCGATCAGGCCGTTGAAACCGCGGAACTCATAAGGAGCGACCGGCCGTGCATCGGCCGGTCGTTGGATTGCCATGGGCTCTTGTAGCGTAGAGCTTAGCGGCGGGCCATCGCGGCCATCGGCGGACGAGACACGCCGTTGGTGCTGCCGTTGGCGGCAGGACGCATCGCGGCGGCAGCGGCCGGTGCCGTCGTGGCGCCCGGCTGGGCGGCCATGCCGGTGCGGATGTCGCGCGCGACCTTCACCAGACGCGGGCCCCAGTCGGCCTCGAGCCGGTCACGGCTGATCTGGTAGATCGGCGCCGAGGCGTTCACGGCATAGGCCGCGGTGCCGTCGGTGTTGCGCAGCGGGACGCCGACGCCGCACAGTTCCGGCAGCCACTCGCCCCAGGTGACGCAGAAGCCCTTGTCGGCGAGTTCCTTGAACGAGCGCTCCATGCCCGTCTTCACCTTGGTCCAGTCGTCGCGCCAGCGGCGGCGGATCGCGTCGACCTGCTTGTTGCGGTCGGCGTCGGGCAGCGAGAAGAGGTAGGCGCGGCCCATCGCGGTGCTGGCCATCGGCACGCGCGTGCCGACATCGTGCGTGATCGCCACGACCGAGGGGCCACGGCAGGCTTCGAGATAGATCATCGAGTGACGGTCGCGTCCGCCCAGCGCCGTCGAGGCGTTGAGGGCGTGGGCGAGCGCCTCGAGCGGGGCGCGGCTGGCGCGGCGCACATCCATGCTCGAGATCGCGGCATATCCCAGCGCCAGGACCGAAGCGCCCAGCTCGTATTTGCGGAAGCGGCGGATGT
This sequence comes from Enhydrobacter aerosaccus, assembly GCA_903915535.1. Lineage (GTDB taxonomy): Bacteria > Pseudomonadota > Alphaproteobacteria > Reyranellales > Reyranellaceae > Reyranella > Reyranella aerosaccus_C. The sequence continues at coordinate 16,464 of CAIWTJ010000021.1, read as the reverse complement.
AGTTGAGGTAGCCCAGCTCGGTCAGCGTATGGGTGAGGCGGGCGACCGTCGGCTTGGGCAGGCCTGTGCGGTGGGCGATTTCCTGGTTGCCCAGCATGCCTTCACCGGCATGGAAGGCGCGGAGAATGTCGAGGCCGCGGGCCAGCGCGGTGACGAACTGGCGGTCCTTGCCGGGCATTCCCTCGCCCAAGCCATTCTCGGTCGAGCTCTGCAAGGCGGCGGTACGTGTGACAAGGTGGCTGACATTGCCCATCGGCGTTTCTCCCATGAATGGCCGTTTATTTCTGCGCGGCGAAAGCTGCCATTCGCCCAAGAGGGCCGCAATGCGCCAAGCGGGGTTTTGACGTGCGAACGTGCAAGGCCGCCATGCCATGGACGCACAATCCTAGACCGTGAGTTGTGCTGGGCCGGAAAAGCTCGCCAAATCAGGCTGTTTTCCCGATCCGGTATAGGCACTGCTGGCCCCTGAGGGCAGGGCGGGCTACCATGTATAGACACCCCCAACGAGGCGCCCGTGGCCAAAGAACCTGCACTGCCCAAGGATATCGCCGGCCTCTCTTTCGAGGACGCGCTGAAGGAGCTGGAGACGATCGTCCAGCAACTCGAGCAGGGCAAGACCAAGCTAGATGAGGCCATCACCGCCTATGAGCGCGGCGCGCTGCTGAAGCGCCACTGCGAGCAGAAGCTGGCCGAGGCCAAGATGAAGGTCGAGAAGATCAGCTTCTCGGCCGACGGTTCGGTCAACACCCAGCCCGCAGACCTCGGCTAGTTTTCCGCATCATGCCGTTGTCGTCGCTCCGCGCGTTCGAGCCGGCGCTCGCCCATGCGGCCGAGGCCACCGAACGAACCATGGATCGCCTGCTGCCCAAGGGCACCGAAGGCGAGGCCCGTGTGTTCGAGGCGATGCGTTATTCGAGCCTGGGCGGCGGAAAGCGCTTGCGCGCCTTCTTCGTGCTGGCCGGTGCCTCGCTGTTCAAGGTGGGGGCGACACCGGCGCTGCGCACCGCGAGCGCGATCGAGTTCGTGCACGCCTATTCGCTGATCCACGACGATCTGCCCGCGATGGACGACGACGACCTGCGACGCGGCAAGCCTTCGTGCCACAGGCAATTCGACGAGGCGACGGCGATCCTGGCGGGCGATGCGCTGCAGGCACTGGCCTTCGAAGTGCTGGCGCACGAAGAGACGCATGGCGATCCCGCCGTCCGCGCCGCGCTGGTGGCCGAACTGGCGAAGGCGTCCGGCGCGCACGGCATGGTGGGCGGGCAGATGCTCGACCTGCTGGCCGAAGAGAAGGGTGCCGAGCCGCTGTCGATCGGCGCGATCACGCGGCTGCAGCGGCTGAAGACCGGCGCGTTGATTTCGTTCTCGTGCACGGCCGGCGCGATCCTGGGCAAAGCGCCCGAGCCGATGCGGGCCGCGCTCTCCGCTTACGCCCACGATCTCGGCCTTGCCTTCCAGATCGTCGACGATCTGCTCGATGTGGAAGGAAGCGCCGCCGAACTCGGCAAGACGCCGGGCAAGGATGCGGCCGCAGGAAAAGCCACATTCGTCTCCATCCTGGGGCTGGAACGGGCGCGGGCGCAGGCGTGGATGCTGGCCGATCAGGCCTCGGCGCACCTCGAGCCGCTCGGTACGGCCGCAGACCTTCTGCGACAGGCGGCCAAATTCGTCGTATCGCGCCGCGCGTGACGGGGCGGGGAAGAGTATAAGGGTCTCATGAGCGTTCCGAGTTCCACACCGCTTCTCGACACCGTCGACGTCCCGGCCGATATCCGCCGCCTGCAGCCCAGCCAGTTGCGCCAGCTGGCCGACGAGCTGCGCCAGGAGACGATCTCCGCCGTTTCGGTGACCGGTGGCCATCTCGGCGCGGGGCTCGGCGTGGTCGAACTCACCGTGGCGCTGCACTACACGTTCAACACGCCGGCCGACCGGCTGATCTGGGACGTCGGTCACCAGGCCTATCCGCACAAGATCGTCACCGGCCGCCGCAGCCGCATCCGCACGCTCCGCCAGGAAGGCGGCCTCTCGGGCTTCACCCGCCGCAGCGAGAGCGAGTACGACCCGTTCGGCGCCGCGCACTCCTCGACCTCTATCTCGGCCGGCCTCGGCATGGCCGTGGCGCGCGACCTCTCCGGCGGGCACAACAATGTCATCGCCGTGATCGGCGACGGCGCCATGAGCGCCGGCATGGCCTACGAGGCGATGAACAACGCCGGCGCCATGCGCAGCCGCCTGATCGTGATCCTGAACGACAACGACATGTCGATCGCCCCGCCGGTCGGCGCGCTGTCGGGGCACCTGTCTCGCCTGCTCTCGGGCAATCCGTACGTCTCGCTGCGCAACCTCGGCCGCTCGTTTGCCGAGTCGCTGCCCAAGCCGCTCGAGACAGCGGCACGCAAAGCAGAAGAGTTCGCGCGCGGCTTCGTGACCGGCGGCACCTTGTTCGACGAGATGGGCTTCTACTACGTGGGCCCGGTCGACGGTCACAACATCGACCACCTGCTGCCGGTGCTGAAGAACGCGCGCGACAGCAAGCTCGACAAGCCCATCCTGATCCATGTCGTGACCAAGAAGGGCAAGGGGTACGCGCCGGCCGAAGCCAGTGCCGACAAGTACCATGGCGTCGTGAAGTTCGACGTCGTGACCGGCAAGCAGAACAAGCCCGTGGCCAATGCGCCGGCCTACCAGGCGGTGTTCGCCAAGGCGCTGATCGCCGAGGCCGAGGTCGATCCGAAGATCGTGGCGATTACGGCCGCGATGCCGTCGGGTACCAGCCTCGACAAGTTCGCCGAGCGCTTCCCCGAGCGCTGCTTCGACGTGGCGATCGCCGAGCAGCACGGCGTCACCTTCGCGGCGGGCCTCGCCTGCGAAGGCTACAAGCCGTTCGCCGCGATCTACTCGACCTTCCTGCAGCGCGCCTACGATCAGTGCGTGCATGATGTGGCGATCCAGAGCCTGCCGGTGCGCTTCGCGATCGATCGTGCGGGCCTCGTCGGTGCCGATGGCGCGACGCACGCCGGCTCCTTCGACGTCACCTATCTCGCCTGCCTGCCCGGCTTCGTGGTGATGGCGGCGGCGGACGAGCTCGAACTGATGCACATGGTCGCGACGGCGGCGCAGATCGACGACCGGCCGTCCTCGTTCCGCTATCCGCGCGGCGAGGGCGTGGGCATCGACCTGCCGGCTCGCGGCACGCCGCTCGAGATCGGCAAGGGCCGCATCCTGCGCGAAGGCACCAAGATCGCCATCCTGAGTTTCGGCACGCGCCTGCGCGATTGCATGATTGCGGCGGAGGATCTCGCGGCCAAGGGGCTGAGCACGACCGTCGCCGACGCGCGCTTCTGCAAGCCGCTCGACACCGACCTGATCGGGCGCCTGGCGCGAGAGCACGAAGTGCTGATCACCATCGAGGAGGGCGCGGTCGGCGGCTTCGCCAGCCATGTGCTGCAGCATCTCGCGACGGCGGGGCTGCTCGACCACGGGCTGAAGGTGCGGCCGATGGTGCTGCCCGACCGCTTCATCGAGCAGGGCTCGCCCGCGCACCAGTATGAGTGGGCGGGCCTCGATTCCGCATCCATCGTCGGCACCGCGCTCGCAGCGCTGGGACGGCCCGCCGAGCGCGCACGGGGATAGTCCGCATTCCGAGGCTTCTCGTCCCCGCGATCGCCGTCCTGGTCGCGCTCTACAGCATCGCGGCGTTCGTCGTGCTGCCGGAGATGTATTCCGACAGCGCCTACGGCTTCCTGGTCTGGGACTCGATGCTGCGCGGCGCCTCGTTCAACGAGTGGCGTCTGCCCGATTTTGCCGACATATCGCGCGACCAGGATCTCTTCATGGCGGTCTGGTCGCCCGGCCAATATCTGTTCGCCGGCCCGCTCGAGTGGGCCGGCCTCGGTTTGGGGGCGGCCATGAATGTCGTCACGACGATGTTCACCGTCCTGGGGCTTTTCGGCTGGTATCATCTTTACCGGAGCTGGAACTTTCCGGCCGCGAGCGCCGTCGTTGCCCTCGCCCTCACCACCGGAAGCCGGCACTTCGCCCTGCCGTTCGGCATCTACAATGGCGGCGAGGTGCTGCTGTTCGGCGGCATGCCGTGGTTCCTGTTGCTGCTCGGGCGCTCGGCATCGCTTGCGCCCCGACAGGTCGTCGCTCTGCTCGCGGCGTTCGTCGCCGTCGCCTTCCTGAAGCTGTCCGGAATCGTCTTCGCCTTGGCGGCCCTGGCGGCGATCGTGGTCTACGATTTCTGGCCGCTGCGCCGGATCAGGTGGCGCCGGCCGCTGACGGCCGCAGCCCTGGTGATCGTGTTCATGGGGGCGCTCTATTTTTTCTGGACCTCGAAAGGCTGGACGGCGATCGAGGCCAAGAACGGTGCCGCGTGGGCGTCGCTGCCCGCGCGCTTCCTCGAAGGATGGGCCGCCGCCGTGATGGCGATGTTCGCGCTCGGCGACCTCGCGGCGCGCATCCTCCAGCGTCCAGGGCATCAGGTGCTGCAGAGCCTCGATCTGGTCTACCTGATCGCCAGCGTTCCCGCGCTCGCACTCCTGGTCTGGAGCGGACGGCGTCTCAGGATTTCGCACCCGGATTACCTGCGCTTCGCCGCCGCCACGGCGCTCTTCTACGTCGCCGCCATGGCGTTGATCTATGCCAAGGGCGGCGCACTGTTGATGGAGGACCGGTTCTACCGGCCACTCGCGCTCGTCCTACTGATCGGCGTCGTGCATGCGGTTGCAAGCGCCCGTCCGGCGATCCGGTTGCCGCTCGGTGCGCTGGCAGCCGCGACGATGGTCTACGGCATCAGCTCTTACGCCGTGCGCCTGCAACACAATCTCCAGGTGCCGCTGGGCAGCCGTGGCTTCCACCACGGCACGCTGACTCACGATGGCCTCGCCCTGATGCGCCGCGAACTGCAGGGCGCAGATAGCGGGACGGTCGTCTGGACCATGATGCCGGAGATCGCGCTGGAAGTGCGCGATGCCCGCGTCGTGGTGAATGCGGGCATCGAGCAGCAACTCGAAGTGCGCAAATACAAGGGGCGCGCGAAGCGGGTTCTGGTGTTCGTCGACGAGACCATCGTCAGGGATGGCCGGGCGGAGATCGTGCTGAAATCGTTCGTCGACTACGACCGCACCAAGTGGGTCGCCACCAAGACGGGCGACTCCACTTTATTCGCTCAATAGGGCGGTTAGCCCTTCGGCATCGGGACGATGCGCAGGTACGGCTTCGGCGCCTTCCAGCCGTTCGGATACTTGGCCTTGGCGGCCTCGTCGTTCACGGCCGGGACGATGATCACGTCCTCGCCATGCTTCCAGTTCACCGGCGTGGCGACCTGGTGCTTGGCGGTCAGCTGGCAGCTTTCGAGCAGGCGCATCACCTCGTCGAAGTTGCGGCCGGTGCTCATCGGATAGGTCAGCATCGCCTTGATCTTCTTGTCGGGGCCGATGATGAAAACCGAGCGCACTGTGGCGTTGTCGGCGGCGGTGCGGCCTTCCGAAGAGGTGCCCGCGCCTTCCGGCAGCATGTCGTAGGCGGTCGCGACCTTGAGTTCCGGATCGCCGATCATCGGATAGGTGACGGCATGGCCCTGCGTCTCCTCGATATCCTTGGCCCACTTGGCGTGGTTGGTCACCGGATCGACCGAGAGGCCGATGATCTTGGTGTTCATCTTGTCGAACTTCGGTTTGAGGCCGGCCATGTAGCCCAGCTCGGTCGTGCAGACCGGCGTGAAGTCCTTGGGATGCGAGAACAGGATCGCCCAGCCGTCGCCGATCCACTTGTGGAACTCGATCGGTCCCTGCGTGGTCTCGGCCGTGAAGTCCGGTGCGGTTGAATTGATGCGAAGCGTCATGTCTGTTCTCCCTGGTGGTGGCGAGAATATGTTCACTACCGGATTAAGCCGCAACTAGGCGGCCGCTAATTATTGCTAACCTGCCGGAATCCAGCTGATTAGGCCCAAACCGCCATCAACTTCTACTGTCGTTCCCACGACGTACCGACCAAATCTTTCTGACAGAATTGCGACTGCAATTTGCGCCACGTCGTCGGGAGTGCCCGGACGGCCGATGGGGATTTGTTTGATCATTTCGTCGAGGTCACGCGCGAAGCCGCCGCCCGGGATCGCGCCGGGGGCAATCGCGTTGACGCGGATGCCGTTCGGCGCCAGCACGCGCGCGAGTTCCTTCATCACCATCGTCATGCCGGCTTTCGATGCCGAATAGTGCGGCAGGTTGCGTGGCGTCTGGCGATGCTGCGACGTGATCAGCAGGATGCGGCCCTTGGTCTTGTGCGCCTGCATGTGCTTGCCGATCCCGCGCGCGAGAAAAAAGCCCGAGCGCAGGTTGATGCCGGTCATGGCGTCCCACGTTTCCTCGTCGACCACGAGGGGTGAATCAGTCTCGCGGCGGCGCGGGCTGGCGGCATGGACGAACAGCGAGATCGTGCCGAGCTTCTTCGTCGCGCCATCGAGCAGAGCTTTCCAGCCGTCGGGCTTGGAAAGATCGGCAGCGAGGAAATCGATACCATCCTCCGCAGGTGGAGCGACAATGTCGCTGCCGAGGACCTGTGCACCTTCGGCGAGGAGGGCTTTGGCGATGCCGCGGCCGATGCCGCCCGCGCAGCCGGTGACCAGGGCGCGCTCGCCCTCGAGAAGTTTCATGCTCATGGCCGGCATGCTAGCAGGGTAACGATGGCGGCCAAAACCCGACTCGATGTGGCGCTGGTGGAGCGAGGGCTTGCGGAAACGCGTGCCGCGGCGCAGCGCCTGGTCATGGCCGGGCTGGTCTTTTCGGGCGACAGGAAGCTTGAAAAGGCGGGCCTCGGCATCGGTCCCGACACGGCGCTCGAAGTGCGCGGCCAGCCTCATCCCTATGTCTCGCGCGGTGGGCTGAAGCTGGAGAAGGCGCTCGATCATTTCGCGATCCCGGTGATGGGCCGCATAGCCCTCGATGTCGGCTCCTCGACAGGCGGGTTCACCGACTGCCTCCTGCAGCGCGGTGCGGCCAAGGTCTATGCCGTCGACGTCGGCACCAACCAGCTCGCCTGGAAGATGCGCTCCGATCCGCGCGTGGTCTCGATGGAGAAGACCAACATGCGCGCCGTCACGCGCGCTCAGATTCCAGAACCGATTGACCTTATCGTCTGCGACGCCTCGTTCATCAGTCTCGCGACGGTCCTGCCGGCCGCGCTCGCACTCGCCGGACCGGGGGCGCATCTCGCGGCGCTGATCAAGCCGCAGTTCGAGGTCGGCAAGGGCCGCGTGGGCAAGGGCGGCATCGTGCGCGAACCGGAGCTGCACAAGGAAGTCGTGGACACGGTCCAGGCGTGGATGGGCGAACAACCTGGCTGGACGGTGCTGGGCGTCACCGAAAGCCCGATCACGGGCGCGGAGGGCAACAAGGAATTCCTGATCGGCGCCGTTTTCAGCGAAGAGCGCGCGTGACCCTGAACTTGTTGTTGTCGGCCAGGGTCTCGAACGAGGCGAAGTTGGCCTTGAGCATCCGCTCGTAGGGCAGTCCACGGTTGGCCACCATGCAGAAGCGCCCGCCCGGCCGCAGTGCACGCGACGCGGCGTCGATCATCTGCTGGCCCAGTTCCGGCGTGGAGGCGCGGCCGGTGTGGAACGGCGGATTGCAGATGATCGCGTCGTACGTATGGGGCGGCGCTTCCGTCGTGAGATCGAGCCAGTGGAAGGAGGCACGCTCATCGGTGATGTTCGTGCGCGCGGCATCGAGGGCCAGATGCTCGGCGTCGATCAGGTCGATGTGCTGGATGCCGTCGGCGAGTAAGAGGGCCTCGCGGCTGAGGTAACCCCAGCCGCAGCCGAAGTCGGCGACATGGCCCGACAGATCGTCCGGCAGATGATTGGCCAGCAGGGCGGAGCCGTCGTCGATCCTGTCCCAGGCGAAGATGCCGGGCGTACTGCGCCACGTGCTGTCGCTGACCGGCTGAAGTCCCGCGAGGCCGCGCCAGTAGGCGGGCGGGGGCTTCTCGCCTTTGGTGAGCCAGAACACGCGGCAATGGAATTTCGAGAGCGTGTCGACGATACCAAGCGCTTTGGCCACATGCTTCTCGAGACTCGCGGCACCGTCCTCGTTGGCGCCGGCGCAGACCAGCGTGCCGCCGTCCTCCAGCAACGCCCAGGCGCGGGCGACGTTGGCGAAGTTCTCCTCCTTGTGCTTGGTCAGCAGCACGAGGCCGAGCGGCCATGAACCGTCCACGATCCGCGGCTTCGCCTGCCCGAGTTTCAGGAAGGCCGGCCGGAAGGACTGCTCGCAATCGATACCGTCGAACGGCGGATCCTCGGCACGCAAAAAGAACGCCCGCTTTTCGGCGAGCGCTCCTGTTTCGAAGGCGTGGGCGAGAGCGCGGCTAGCCTGGCTCACGGCATCAAGACGGCGCGACCCATCACGAGACCCTTGCGCAGGTCCTGCAGCGCCGCGTCTGCGTCGTCGAGCTTGCGCTTGAAGACAGGGACCGGTTCGGCCTTGCCTGCGGTCACGATGTCCATCATCTCCTTCATTTCGGCGGGGGTGCCGGTGACGGAGCCCATGATCTGGTTGCCGGTGAAGGCGAACATCGGCAGCGGCACGGAGAAGGTGCCGCCGAACAGGCCGACCACGACCAGGCGGCCGCCGCGGCCAAGCGCACGCCAGCCGAACTGCGCGGAGGCTTCGTTGCCCACGAAGTCGATCGCCGCGGCGACACCGGTGCCCCCGGTCAGCTCGAGCAGCGTCTTACGCGAGTCCTTCTCGCGCGGATCGACGACCGCACAGGCGCCATTCTTGAGGGCGAGGGCGCGCTTGTTCTCGTCGATGTCGGCCACGATCGGCTCGCGGCCGAGGACCGCCTTGGCGAAGCGCACGCCCATCAGGCCGACGCCGCCCGCGCCGATCACCAGGATCGGCTTGCCGCCATCGTGGCCCACCGCCTTCTTCACCGCGCCGAAGGCGGTGATGCCGGAGCAGGCGTAGAGGCAGGCGAGTTCGACCGGCAGGTTGCCGTAGGGATAGAGATACTTCGCATGGGGCACGAGCACGTGGTCGGCATAGCCGCCATCCTCGTTGACGCCCAGCGCATGCGGCGTGGGGCAGAGGTTTTCGGTGCCGCCCTGGCAGTACCAGCACTTGCCGCAGCCGATCCACGGGTAGACCACCGCCTTGTCGCCGATCTTGGCGCCTTTGGAATCGGGACCGACGGCTACGACTTCGCCAACGATCTCGTGGCCCATGGTGCGCGGCGGGTTCATCGTCTTGGCGGTCGAGTATTTGTTGCCGCCGCCCATGTCGAAATAGCCTTCCCACAGATGGACGTCGCTGTGGCAGACGCCGGCCGCGGTGATGCGCACCAGCACCTCGGTGCCCTTGGGCGTGGGATTGGCTTCCTCGACCTTCTGCAGCGGCTGGCCGAACTCGACGACCTTGTAGCTTTTCATTGGGCTGGCTCCCTATTTCTTGAGCGGCGAGAATAGAGCTTTGTGCTAGAAGAACGGCAAGAAAAATCCGGGAGGAAACAATGCTGAAACGTGGAATGGCCGCCGTGGCAGCCCTGGCGCTCGCGTCATCTGGCGCGGCCGCCCAGGAGACCGTGAAAATTGGCCTCGTGCTGCCGATGACCGGCCAGCAGGCTTCGACCGGCAAGCAGATCGAAGCCGCCGTCAAGCTCTACCAGGCGCAGCATGGCAACATGGTCGCGGGCAAGAAGATCGAGGTCATCCTGAAGGACGACACGACCGTGCCCGACGTGACCAAGCGCCTGGCAACGGAACTCGTGACCAACGACAAGGTCGCCTTCTTGGCGGGCTTCGGCATCACGCCGTCGGCCATGTCGACGGCGCCGGTTGCGACCCAGGCCAAGGTGCCGGAGATCGTGATGGCGGCAGGGACCTCCTCGATCACCGAGGCATCGCCTTTCATCGCGCGCACCAGCTTCACCCTGGCGCAATCCTCCGTTCCGATGGCGGAGTGGGCGTTCAAGAACGGCATCAAGAAGGTCGTGACCCTGGTCAGCGACTACGGCCCCGGCATCGATGCTGAAAAGTCGTTCAGCGACAAGTTCAAGGCCGACGGCGGCACGATCGTCGAGAATCTCCGAATTCCGATGCGCAGTCCCGATTTCTCGCCGGTGCTGCAGAAGGTGGCCGATGCCAAGCCGGATGCGCTGTTCGTCTTCGTGCCGTCGGGCACCGGCGCGCAGTTCGTGAAGCAGTTCGTCGAGCGCGGACTCGACAAGTCGGGCGTCAAGCTGATCGCCACCGGCGACGTGACCGACGACGACCAGCTGAACGGCATGGGCGACGCGGTCGTGGGCGTGATCAACGCGCACAACTACTCGGCCAACCACAACAGCGCGCTCAACAAGAGCTTCGTCGAGGGTTTCAAGAAAGCCAACAGCGGCATGCGGCCCAACTTCATGGCGGTCGGCGGCTATGACGGCATGCACCTGATCTACGAGGCGCTGAAGAAGACGAACGGCGACACCGATGGCACCAAGCTGATGACCGCGATCAAGGGCATGGCGTGGGAGAGCCCGCGCGGGCCGATCTCGATCGATCCCGACACGCGCGACATCGTGCAGAACATCTACATCCGCAAGGTCCAGAAAGTGGACGGCGAGCTCTACAATGTCGAGTTCGACACCATCGCCAACGTCAAGGACCCGGTGAAGGCCGCGAAGAAGTGACGGCGTCTTGGGCCCACCCTTCGAGACGCGCCCCTGCGGGACGCTCCTCAGGGTGAGGTCTGCTTTGCTTTTGCGATTTGACCTCATCCTGAGGAGCCGCGTGAAACGCGGCGTCTCGAAGGATGGGCAACCGCACTGCGCCTGACCGTGGCCACGATCCTCTTCGACGGCGTGGCCTACGGGATGTTGCTGTTCGTGCTGGCGTGCGGGCTGGCCGTCACCCTGGGGTTGATGAATTTCGTCAACCTTGCGCACGGCGCCTTCGCAATGGCGGGGGGCTACACAACCGTCCTGCTGATGGATCGATTGAACGTGCCGTTCCTCGCGTGTTTGCCGGCGGCGTTCGTTCTGTCGGCGGTGTTGGGGCTGCTGCTCGAGCGCACGCTCTATCGCCACATGTACGGCCGCTCCCACCTCGACCAGGTGCTATTCTCGATCGGCCTGGTCTTCATGGCGGTGGCGGCGACCGACTATTTCCTGGGCTCGAGCCAGCGCAACATCCATCTGCCGCCGTGGCTGCAGGGCAGGGTGGAGGTGCTGGGCGTTGCGATCGGACTCTATCGCGCCTTCATCATCGTTCTGTGCGGCGTGCTGGCGCTCGGCTTGCAGCTTGCGCTGATGCGGACGCGGTTCGGCAGTCGCCTGCGCGCGGCCGTCGACGATGCGCGGGTGGCGCGCGGCCTCGGTATTCCCGTCGGTACGATCTTCGCGGTGACCTTCGCCGTCGGCTCCGGTCTGGCGGGGCTGGGCGGCGCGCTCGGCACGGAACTGCTGGGCATCGATCCCTATTTCCCGCTCAAGTTCATGATCTACTTCCTGATCGTGGTCACGGTGGGCGGGACGTCGGGCATTGCCGGGCCGTTCCTGGCCTCGCTGCTGCTGGGCATCGCCGACGTGGCGGGCAAGTACTACCTCTCTTCGGCACTGGGAGGCTTCGTGATCTATGTCGTGATGATCGTCGTGCTGGTGCTCAGGCCGCAGGGCCTGTTCGCGCGCGCCAGATGAAGGCGGCCGACAGTCTTGCGCGGCGCGCGCGCTGGCGCTGGCCGGAGATCGTCTTCTGGCTGCTGGCTCTCGCGGCCATTGCGGCGCCTGCGGGAAAGCATCTGATCCTGAATGAAATAGCGATCCTCGCGCTGTTCGCGCTCTCGCTCGACCTGATCCTGGGCTATGCGGGAATCATCTCCCTGGGCCACGCCGCTTTCTTCGGCTTCGGTGCCTATGCCGCGGGTCTGATCTGCAAGTACGCGACGGCCGATCCCGTCCTGGGGCTGCTGCTGGCGATGCTGCTCTCCGCTATGCTGGGCCTGCTTACGAGTCTCCTCGTGCTGCGCGGCAGCGACCTCACACGATTGATGGTCACGCTCGGCATGGCGCTGGTGCTGCACGAGATCGCCAACGCCCTGCCGCAATGGACCGGCGGCGCGGACGGGCTGCAGGGCATGGCCGTTGGCCCGTTGCTGGGACGCTTCGACTTCGACCTCTTCGGGCGTACCGCCTATGGCTACAGCATCGTCACCCTGTTCGTGCTCTTCGTGCTGGCGCGCCGGATCGTGAAGTCGCCGTTCGGCGTCTCCCTGATGGCGATCCGGCGCAATTCCCTCCGCGCCTCGGCGCTGGGCGTGCCGGTGAACCGCCGCCTGATCGCGGTTTATGCCCTGGGTGCGGCCTATGCGGGCGCGGCCGGCGCGCTGCTGGCGCAGACGACAGCCTACGTCTCCCTCGATGTGCTGGAGTTCAACCGCTCGGCTGACGTGCTCTTGACCCTGATCATCGGCGGCACGGGTTGGCTCTACGGCGGCATCGTCGGCGCCTTCGTGTTCAAGGTGCTGCAGGACCTGCTGTCGTCGGGCGCCCCGCAATTCTGGCTGTTCTGGCTGGGCCTGTTCCTGGTCGTGCTGGCGCTGGTCGGCCGAGATCGCCTGCATGGCCTTGTCAGGAGAGCGATGCCGTGAGTGCCGTCCTGGAAACCCGCGCGCTCGCCAAGAGCTTCGGCGGGCTGCTCGCGACCAGGGACGTGACGTTCTCACTGGAGAAGGGCGCGCGTCAGGCGCTGATCGGTCCGAATGGCGCTGGCAAGACGACCTTCGTCAACCTGTTGACGGGCGTGCTGCCGCCGTCGTCGGGGCAAGTCTTTCTCGCGGGCGAGGACATCACGAGCTTGCGGCCGGAGGCACGCGTGCGCCGCGGCCTCGTGCGCACGTTTCAGATCAACCAGCTCTTCGCCGATCTGACGCCGATCGAGACACTGGCTCTCGCGGTCGGCGAGCGTCTGGGGCAGGGCAAGGAGTGGTGGCGGCGCCTGGGCGCGGCGGAGCCGATGGCACGCGAAGTCGATGAGGTCGCCGCGCGTTTCGGTCTGGGCGACGTGCTCGACATGCGCACCGACACCTTGCCCTACGGCAAGCAGCGGCTGCTGGAGATTGCCGTCGCCTTCGCCTGCGCGCCGCAAGTGCTGTTGCTCGATGAACCGGCGGCGGGCGTGCCGGAAGCCGAGCGGCGCGATATCCTCGATGCGATCGCGGCGTTGCCAGCCGATGTCTCGGTGCTGCTGATCGAGCACGACATGGACTTGGTGTTCAGTTTCGCCAAACGCATCTCCGTGCTGGTCGACGGTGGCCTGCTGGTCGAAGGTGAGCCGTCGGCGATCGCCGCCGATCCCCGCGTTCGCGCTGTCTATCTGGGTGAGAGCGGCCATGGCTGAGCTTCTTGCCATCTTGGGCCTGTCCGCCGGCTATGGGCGCGCCACCGTTTTGTCGGATGTGGGCTTCACCCTGGGTGAAGGCGAGGCTTTGGCGGTGCTCGGGCGCAACGGCGTGGGCAAGACGACCCTGATCGACAGCATCGTGGGCGTGACCCGGCGCTTTGCAGGGTCGGTGACATTGGCTGGCCGCGAGATCGGCAGCCTCGCGCCCGAGAGGCGCGCGGCGCTGGGCATCGGCTGGGTGCCGCAGGAGCGCAACATCTTCCGTTCGCTCACGGTCGAGGAGAACCTGACGGCGGTGGCGCGGCCGGGGCCGTGGACCTTGGCGCGGGTATTCGCACTCTTCCCGCGTCTCGAGGCGCGGCGCTCCAACGCCGGGAGCGCCCTGTCGGGGGGCGAGCAGCAGATGCTGGCGATTGGACGGGCGCTGGCGACAAATCCCACGCTTCTTCTGCTGGACGAACCGACCGAGGGTTTGGCGCCGATCATCATCGAGGAATTGCTGCGGGCGCTCAGCCGCCTCTTTCGCGAGGAGCGGATGGCGGGCATCATCGTCGAGCAGCATGCCCACAAGATCCTGCCGATCACCGACAAGGCGATCGTACTGGACCGCGGGCGGCTGGTGCTGGAGGCGTCGAGCGCGTCGTTGTTGAAGGATGGAGCGCCGCTCGAGCGCTATCTCGGAGTGGGGCGAGTATGAGCAAGTACGGTATCGGCCAGCCTGTCCTGCGCTTCGAGGATGCGCGCTTGTTGCGCGGCCAGGGGCGCTTCATCAATGACGTCAACGTGCACGGCCAGGTGCATGCCGTGTTTGTCCGCTCGCCGCATGCGCATGCGAAGATCAAGTCGATCAACGTCGAGGCCGCGAAAGCCGCGCCGGGCGTCGTCGCGGTCTACACCGGCCACGATGTGAAGGCCGATGGGCTGGGCATGCCCAAAGCCAACATGCCGAGGAAACGCCCAGATGGAAGTCCAATGTATGCGCCGCAACGGCCGCCCTTGATCACCGACAGGGTGCGCTATGTCGGCGATCCCGTGGTGATGGTGATCGCCGAGTCGCTGGCCGAAGCGAAGGATGCCGCCGAACTGGTCGAGATCGATTATGAAGCTCTTCGCTCGGTGACTTTGACCGAAGACACGGTGAAGCCCGGCGCGCCAGCGGTGTGGGACGATTGCCCGGACAACATCTCGAACAACGTCGAGCGCGGCAAGAAGCTCGAGACCGACGAGGCGATCAAGGGGGCCGCGAAGGTCATCAAGCGGCGCTACGTGATTACGCGCGTGCATGCCCAGTACATGGAGCCGCGCGGGACGCTGGGTGTTTACGATCCGGGCGAGGACCGCATGACGCTCTACGCCGACGTGCAGTATCCCCATCGCGTGCGCAACATGCTGGCGCAGAACGTGTTCAAGGTGCCCGAGAGCAAAATGCGCGTGATCTCGGGCGACGTCGGCGGCGGCTTCGGCACCAAGGGCTGGCAGTACATCGAGCATCGCCTCACCCTGTGGGCGGCGCGCAAGCTGGTGCGGCCGGTGAAATGGACGTGCGAGCGTTCCGAGGCGGTGATGGCCGACGAGCATGGCCGCGACAATGTCGGCGAGATCGAACTGGCCTTGGACAAGGACAACAAGTTCGTGGCGCTGCGCCTGGAGATGCTGGCCAACATCGGCGCCTATGTCGGCTCCGACCGCAACCTGCTCTCGCCCTTCGGCATGATTGGCACGGTGCTGGGCGTCTACAGGATTCCCAAGGCCTACATCAACGTGGTGGGCGTGCTCTCCAACACCAATCCGACGGCGCCCTATCGCGGCGCGGGACGGCCCGAGGCGATCTACCTGATCGAGCGGCTGATCGATGATGCCGCGCGCGAGCTGGGCGTGGATCGCGTCGAGCTGCGCCGCAAGAACATGCTGCCCGAATCGGCGATGCCGTATCAGAGCCCGGTCGGGCCGTACTACGACTGCGGCGAGTTCGAGAAGAACATGGACATGGCACTCAAGCTCGCCGACGTGTCGGGCTACGGCGCGCGCGTCGCGGAGTCGAAGAAGCGCGGCAAGCTGCGCGGTCTGGGCATCGTGAACGCGATCGAGCAGGCGGCGGGTCCCGCCCAGCCGGAATACGCCGAGATCCGCTTCAACCCGAGCGGCACGGCGGCGCTGCTGATGGGCACCAAGGCCCAGGGCCAGGGCCACGAGACCATGTTCAAGCAGATACTGAACGAGCGCCTCGGCATCGATCCCAACGAGGTGCAGTACATCGATGGCGACACCGATCGCGTGGCCTTCGGCATGGGCACCAACGGCTCGCGCTCGACGGTGCTGGGCGGCTCGGCGCTGTTCATGGCGGCGGAGAAGGTGATCAAGAAGGGCAAGTTTCTCGCGGGCCATCTGCTCGAGGCCGGGGAGCAGGACATCGATTTCGCCGACGGCAATTTCACGATCAAGGGCACCGACAAGAGCGTGTCGCTGAAGGAAGTCGCCAAGGCTGCGTTCAACCCGGCCAAGTGGCCGAAGAGCGGTTTCGAGGGCGGGCTGTACGAGAACGCGACGTTCAAGGGCGAGAAGGATACCTATCCCAACGGCTGCCACATCTGCGAGGTCGAGGTCGATCCGGAGACTGGCGAGGTGAAGATGGACCGCTACTCCGTCGTCGACGACGTCGGCACGGTGATGAACCCGATCGGGCTCAAGGGCCAGATCCACGGCGGCGTGGCGCAGGGCGTGGGCCAGATCCTGAGCGAGCAGGTGATGTGGGATCGCGAGAGCGGGCAGCTTCTGACGGCGAGCTTCCTCGACTACGCCATGCCGCGCGCCGACACGATGTGCAGCATGGAAGTGAAATCCAATCCGGTGCCGACCAAGTACAATCCGCTGGGCGCCAAGGGCGCGGGCGAGGCGGGCACGGTGGGTGCGATGCCGGCGGTGATGAATGCCGTCATGGATGCGCTGGCGCCGCTCGGTGTCGCGGACGTGCTGATGCCGGCGACGGCGGAGAATGTCTGGAAGGCGATTCAGAAAGCGAAGTCATAGTCTCCCGGACCGCGAGCCTCCGGCTCGCTCACGATCTTGAGCGAGCCGGAGGC
>CAIWTJ010000020.1 GCA_903915535.1 Enhydrobacter aerosaccus | reverse complement strand
TGTGGTTACGCAACGACGGAAAGTGTTCTTTTTGGCAGTGCCGGCTAACAGCCGGGTCCGGGAAGGAGCTTCTGATGATTGCTTACCGCGCGGGGCGTCGTCCCCGCTATCGTGTCACTAGCCCGGTTCTGAACCGGGCGTTGTTGAATCTTCCGCTGAAGCGGACGTTTACCCCGTCGAGTATCGGCTGACGCACGCTGCCTTTTGGCACTGTACGTCGCTGTTTACTCACTACCTTCGACAATTTGACGATTAGACGGGGAACCCCCCAGCAATGACCGAGCGTATTTTCCGTTATCTCCGCGAACAGCAGCCCGAGACGCCGTGCCTGGTGGTCGACCTCGATGTGGTCGAGCACAACTTCCGCCGCATGCGCGAGCTGCTGCCGACGGCGCACATCTTCTACGCCGTGAAGGCGAACCCGGCCGCACAGGTGTTGGCTCGTCTAGCCACGGCAGGGTCCAAGTTCGACACCGCCAGCCGCGGCGAGATCGAGCTCGTGCAGGCCGCCGGCGTGCCGGCTGACCGCATTTCCTTCGGCAACACCATCAAGAAGGAAAAGGACATCGCCTGGGCCTACCAGCAGGGCGTGCGCCTGTTCGCCTTCGACAGCGAGGCGGAGCTGCAGAAGCTCGTCCGTGTGGCGCCGGGTGCCCGGGTGTTCTGCCGCGTGTTGGTCGATTGCGGCGGCGCCGAATGGCCGCTCAGCAAGAAGTTCGGCTGCGCGCCGGAGATGGCCAAGGATCTCCTGCGCAAGGCCAAGCAGTGGGGCATGGATCCCTACGGCATCTCCTTCCACGTCGGCAGCCAGCAGACCGACCTCGAGCAGTGGGACAAGGCGCTGGGCCAGGTCTCGCAGATGTTCTTCGCCCTCGCGGAAGAGGGCGTGGACCTGCGCATGGTCAACCTGGGCGGCGGCTTCCCGGCGCGCTATCGCGCCGAGGTCAGCTCCATCGAGGCGTACTGCGAGGCAGTCGGCCGCGCGCTGGTGCGCCACTTCGGCAACCGCATGCCGGAGGTGATCATCGAGCCGGGCCGCTCCATGGTGGGCGACGCGGGCGTGATCCAGAGCGAAGTGGTCCTGGTCAGCCGCAAGGCTGCCAACGAGCGCAAGCGCTGGGTCTACCTCGACATCGGCAAGTTCTCGGGCCTCGCCGAGACGATGGACGAGAGCATCAAGTACCGCCTGCGCACGAGCCGCGACGGCACGCGCGTCGGCCCGGTCGTGCTGGCCGGCCCGACCTGCGACTCCGCCGACATCCTCTACGAAAAGACCGAGTACAAGCTGCCGCTGTCGCTGAAGCCCGGCGACAAGATCGAGATCATGTCGACCGGCGCCTACACGACGACCTACTCGTCGGTCGCCTTCAACGGCTTCGCGCCGCTCAAGGCGATCTGCATCTAGAGCCTTCGGTTACATCGGAATGACGGGACGGGGCCTTGAGAAAGGCCCCGTTGCCGTTTATCGACCCTTTAACGAACCAGACTCGGGGGCGCTGAAATGGCGAAGAAGACCGCGCGCAACAAGAAGTACCTCGATTTCAAGGGCCGCATGGTCATGGTGGGCTTCGGTTCCATCGGCCAGGGCGTGTTGCCGCTGATCCTGCGCCATATCGGCATCAAGCCCGAACAGATCGTCATCATCACCGACGAGATGCGCGGCGGCGAGGCCGAAGCCAAGCGCTACGGGATCGAGTTCGTCGAAAAGCGCCTGACCGAGTCCAACGTCCGCTCGGTGCTCGACAACCGGCTGGGCGAGGGCGACTTCCTGGTCAATCTCTCGGTCGAGGTCGCCTCCACGGCGCTGATCGAGCTCTGCCAGAAGAAGGGCGTGCTCTACCTCGACACCTGCATCGAGCCCTGGCCGGGCGGCTACACCGATCCCAACCTGTCGGTCTCGCGCCGCTCGAACTATGCGCTGCGCGACACCATGCTGAAGCTGAAGCAGCGCTTCAGCGGCGGCTCGACGGCGGTGGTGGCTCACGGCGCCAACCCGGGCCTGGTTTCGCATTTCGTGAAGCAGGCCCTGGTGAACCTCGCCCGCGACACCGGCGTGAAGACGGCGGTGCCGACTTCGCGCGAGGGCTGGGGCAAGCTGGCCCAGCGCCTCGGCGTCAAGACGATCCATATCGCCGAGCGCGACACACAGGTCTCGAACAAGCCCAAGGAAGTGGGCGAGTTCGTGAACACGTGGTCGATCGACGGGTTCGTCTCGGAAGGCGGCCAGCCCGCCGAGATGGGCTGGGGCACGCACGAGAAGGCGCTGCCGCCCGACGGCAAGCGTCACACCTTCGGCTGCGACGCGGCCATCTACCTGAACCGCCCCGGCCTGCTCACGCAGGTGCGCACGTGGACGCCGATCGAGGGCCCGTTCCACGGCTACATCATCACGCACAACGAATCGATCTCGATCGCCGACTACCTCACCGTGCGCGAGGAGGGCAAGGGGGGCAAGAAGGTCACCTACCGGCCGACGGTCCACTACGCCTATCACCCGTGCGACCAGGCGATCATGTCGATGCACGAGATCGCCGGAAAGAACCTCAAGCAGCAGAAGCGCCAGCGTCTGATCGTCGACGAGGTCGTCTCGGGCCGCGACGAGCTCGGCGTGCTGCTGATGGGTCACAAGAAGGGTGCCTACTGGTACGGCTCGCAGATCGACATCCACGAAGCGCGCAAGCTCGTGCCCTACAACAACGCAACCTCGATCCAGGTCGTGGCACCGGTGCTCTCGGGCATCATCTGGGCGCTCGAGAACCCGAACGAGGGCATCGTCGAGGCCGACGAGATGGACTTCGCGCGCAACCTCGAGATCTGCATGCCCTATCTCGGGCCGGTCGTCGGCAAGTACAGCGACTGGACCCCGTTGCAGGGCCGCGGCGAGCTGTTCCCCGAGGATCTCGACACCTCCGACCCCTGGCAGTTCAAGAACTTCCGCGTGGTCTAGAAGGCGCAGTCCGCGCGCATCGCCGGCGAAATGGGATCCGCCGGCATTTCCAGCTTGCAGTGATAGTCGAACGCAGCCCGAAAGGCGGAGGCGATGCGCGCCTTTGCCTGGACGGGCAGCACGAACCGGTTTCCGCGACGGTCGATCTGCTGGCGGCCATAGGCGATGTCGGTGCCGTCGGGGAAGTAGGCGGTGAACAAGGAGTGCCCCGCCGACGAGGTGAATTCGACGACCAGAACGGCGCTGTCCAGGCATTCGAAGCGCGGCCCGTTGCGCAGGATCCCGGTCTCCGCGGTCTTTCCCGACGGTCCGGAGATCGTCCAGCGCGACGTCGAGCCGGCTTTCGAGGACTCCGCTTTCAGCGGCCCGCACGTCATCGCATTTGCAGCGGCGACGGTCGCGGTCTGGCCATAGGCCGGTCCCGCAAACAGGGTCGCCACCAGCAACAGGCCGCTCATTCTCATTTCAGGCCTCGATCAGTTCGGAAAGCGCGGCAGCGGCGGCGCGTTCGCGGGTACCGGCTGCCGCGCCATGTTGAGCTGCAGCGCAAGGAACGTGTAGTAGCCGCTGATGCCCGCGATATCGACGGCGCCCTTCTTGCCCCAGCGCTTCTCGGCCTTGGCGTAGGTCGTGTCGGAGACGCCCTTGTTGTACTGCAGCTCCATCGTGAAGTCGTAGGCGATCTCCTCGTCGGCGCTCATCGCGGTGGGCCGCCGGCCTTCGGCGATCGCATCGACGATGTCCTTGGAGATGCCGGCCTTGAGCGCGAGCGGCTGGTGTGCCGACCATTCGTAGCCCTGCGACCACGCCCGCGCGGTGATCAGGATCACCAGCTCGCTCAGCGTGTTGCCGATCGCCGAGTGGTAACGCAGATAGTCACCCATGGCGCGTGCCCGGCTCATGACTTCCGGGCTGTACATCATGGTCTGGAACGGGCCGGACAGCGGCGCCTTGCGCGCCGCCTGGAATTCCTCGGCGGCCTTCTTCTGGTCGGCGTCGTACTGCGCGGGCGGGATGTCCGGCAGGCGCGACTGCGCCCCGGCCGGAACGATGACGACGAGGGCGCTGGCGAGCGTGAAGGCGGTGAGGCGGAACATGCGTGCTTCTCCGGTATGGGGTGCCGAGATTAGCCTTCTTGCCCCCAGCGGGCGACGGCTGCATGGTTCGTCCGAATGACGATCGTCGATCGACGGCCTCCCCATCGGCCACAGCTTCGGATTCTCACGTCTCTCCGCTTCTTTGCCGCGGCCGAGGTCATTATCTTCCATTTCGGCCGGATGACGGACGTCGATTTGGTGGCGCTCTACTTCGGAAGCGCTCCCACGACCTTTCCCGGAAACTTCGTGCACCTCGCGACATCGGCGGGGCACGAGGCCGTCTCGTTCTTCTTCGTCCTTTCGGGCTTTATCCTGACCTACGTCTACGCCGGGTCTACCGAGTCCCAGGGGTTTGCCGCCCGGAAAGGGGATTTCTGGTGGGCGCGCTTCGCGAGGCTCGCGCCCACTTTCTATCTGGGCCTGCTCGTCACGCTTCCCTTCCTTCTCTACAGCGTCTTCGTCGCTCACTCCGTGGCGCCGTCGCGGCTGATCGCCAGCCTGCTGCTGGCGCCGGCCTTCCTTCAGTCCTGGTGGCCGCCGGTGGTGTACCTCTGGAATTTCCCCTCGTGGTCGCTGTCGGTGGAGTTTCTGTTCTACTTGCTGTTTCCGCTGCTCGCGTCCGCGGCGGTGCTGGTGTTCCCCAGGCGGTTCCTGATTCTGGCGCTCGCCCTTGTCGTCGTGACGGCCTATGCGCGCGCCGCGCTTTTCTCCCTCTTCCTTGGGGCGCCGAATTCCCTGTCCGACTTCGCGATTTATTTCCCGCCGCTTTCCGTGCCTCAGTTCATTCTGGGCATCGCGCTCGCGCGTGTGTTCCTGTACGGGCCGACGCTGTCGCAGCGAACCTACAAGGCGATCCTGTGGTTGGGGCTGGTGGCCGCGGTGGCGATGTTTGGCTGGCAGTCGGACCTGCCGTCGTGGCTGACGTGGGCGAGGACCGAGACCGGGACGATTGGCCTGCCGTTCGGCGCAATCATCTTTGGCGCCGCGGGATTGGCCGGAAGCTTCAGGTTTCTCGCCTCGCCGGTCATGGTGTTCCTCGGCGATGCCAGCTACTCGATGTACATCCTGCACATCCCGGTCAGCCTGTGGTGGAAGTGGATCGCGACCAAGGCGCTGGGACTGTCGCTGCCGCCGCTGCTCAATGCTGCGGTGATGGTTGCGCTGGTCATCGGCCTCGCGGCGCTGAACCAGGCCTATCTCGAGCCGCCATTGCGACGGTGGCTATTGCGCCGTCGTGCGCGGTCGTCTTGAGAGCATCTTCGCGCCGTCGGCCAAGGCCAGCAGCAAGAGGGGCTCGATCGTGTAGCGGATACGGTCGGCTTCGCCGCCGTTGATGAAATTGGGCAGCACGATGAAGAGTGCGGCGACAAGCAGCGGAAAGACCCAGTCGGCCGAGTCCCGCCGCCCCCGCAAGTAACCGATGCCTTCAATGACGCCGCGCGCGACGATGAAAATCGTGCCGGCCAGAACCAGGGCGCAGAGCGGCAGCGAGGCCGACAGGAATCGGCTGGCAAGAAGCATCAACCCGGTGTCGTGGCGGCGCTCGGGCGAGAACGCGCGATCGGGGTGAAACAACAAGAGCGAATCCCAGGCATCGCCATAGGCCTTGAGGGCAGGGCCCGGCTTGGCATAGCTCCACGAGGGCGTGCCGAAGAACGTCATGAAGCTGGCGGCGACCCGCCGGGCATAGAACACGGGATAGAGCTGCAGGGCGTGGAGGGCATCCCTGTTGAGCTCCGCCGAATAGCTGACGATCGCGATGTTGTTGTAGTTCTCCTCGCCGTTGCTCTTCCTGATCTCGCACAAGGCAGGGGGGAGTGGCAGTTCGGCCCTGCATCCCCTCGCCGTCGGCACCCAGCCCGCCCAGAAATTGGTCGCCGCCAGAGCGAGCGCGGCAGAGGGCGAGAAATCGCCGCGCGCAAGGCGTCCGCGAAAATCGTTCGCCACCGCCGGGAACGCCTCGGCATCTCCGGCCCGAATAGGCAGCGTTACGCTGGCGGTGTTCAACCCCTGCCATGAGCTCGGCGAGAAGATGCCGAATTCCCGGAAATTCTTGACGTAGAGAGACGTCACTATGGCGATCCCGGCAACGGCGACAAAAAGTGCCGACCGTGCCCGTCCGGAACGCGAGCGGCCGATGTACCAGATGAGCAGGAGCGTGAACGCGACCCAGCCGAGATGGAACAGGGACCGCAGCAGCGCCAGCGCCACGAGGCAACACGCAAAGCCGACGAACGCGCCGAGACCACGTCCTGAAAGATAGATCGCGGCGAAGAATGTCGCGCCGAGCACCAGCGTCGCTTCGAGGTGCGCATACTGGAACATGTTCTCGTAGAGCAGCACTTGGGGAAGCACGCTGAATCCCGCGGCACCGATCGCCGCCGCGACGGCGCCGTAGCCGAACCGGCGCAGGAAGAAATGAAAGACCACCGTCATGCAGACCGAGGACAGCATGTAGATTGCCTGCAGGAAGACCGGACCGACGCTGGCCGGCAGCTGCAGTGACGCGGCGTACAGGGCATTGAAGAGCGGCGGTTGCGCGTGCGGAAAATACAGCGAGCGCACGGCATCCGTGCGCAACACGTCGGCATCGAGCAGTTGCCAGAGCTTGTCGGAGATCTCGAAGGTCACGCCGTAGCGGGCGATCAGAACGGCGCGAACCAGGACCATGAACGCGATCGCCGCCCACAGGGGCTTTTCCAGGACGGTCGATCCAGCGTTCATCGCCCAAAGCCTATCACGATGGCGTGCGGAGCGGCGCGGTTCTTGCTACGACGCTCTGGGGACAAGGGAGGCCTATCCATGTTCAGTCTAAGGAAATCTGTTGCCGCGGTGGCTTTGGCCGCGAGTGTCGGTGGTGTGTTCGGGATGGCGGCGCCGGCGTCGGCGCAGACCACCCTCAAGGTCGTGATGAACTCGGACCTGAAGATCCTCGATCCGATCTGGACCACCGCCTACGTCCAGCGTGGCTTCGGCTACATGGTCTGGGACGTGCTGTTCGCCGTGGACGAGAAGTTCGAGGTGAAGCCCCAGATGGTCGAGAAGTACGACGTCTCGGCCGACAAGCTCACCTGGACGTTCACGCTTCGCGACCTGGTCTGGTCGGATGGCAAGCCGGTGACCTCCGAGGATTGCATCGCGTCGATCAAGCGCTGGGGCGCCCGCGATTCGATGGGCCAGAAGCTGCTGAGCTTCGTCGCGGGCCTCGAGGCCGTCGACGCCCGGACCTTCAAGATGAAGATGAAGGAGCCCTACGGCCTGGTGCTCGAATCGCTCGGCAAGCCGTCGGCGAACGTGGCGTTCATGATGCCGAAGAAGACGGCAGACACCGACCCGATGCAACAGATCAAGGCCGAGGACGTGATCGGCTCCGGTCCGTTCGTCTTCGAGGGCAAGGAATGGAAGCCGGGCGAGAAGGTCGTGTTCTCCAAGAACACGACGTACCGGCCGCGCAGCGAGCCCACGTCGGGACTGGCCGGCGCCAAGATCGCCAAGGTCGACAAGGTCGAGTGGATCTGGATTGCCGATCCCCAGACCCAGGTGGCGGCGCTGCAGAACGGCGAGATCGACTTTATCGAGTCGCCGACGATGGACCTGCTGCCGACGATCGCCAAGGACAAGAACCTCAAGCTCTTCGACTTCAATCCGCTCGGCAACCAGGACGTCCTGCGCTTCAACACGCTGCACAAGCCGTTCGACAACCCCAAGATCCGCTATGCCGCCTCGGTCGCCATCGGCCAGGAGGAATTTCTCAAGGCCACGATCGGCGATCCGAAGTACTACAAGGTATGCAAGGCGATGTTCCTCTGCGGCACGCCGCTGGGCACCGACGCCGGCATGGAGAACATCCTCAACCAGAACGCGGCCAAGGCGAAGGAGATCCTGAAGGAAGCGGGCTACGACGGCACGCCGGTCGTGGTCATGCAGGCTACCGACAACACGATCCTGGCCAACCTGGCGCCGGTGGCGAAGGCCCAGCTCGAAGCCGCGGGCTTCAAGGTCGACGTCCAGCCGATGGACTGGCAGACGCTGGTCGGCCGCCGCACGCGCAAGGATCCGCCGGACAAGGGCGGCTGGAATGCCTTCATGACGTCGTGGGCTGCCGCCGACATCCTCAATCCCGTGATGGCGGGCTTCTTCAACGCCTCGTGCGACAAGGCGATGTTCGGCTGGCCGTGCGACGAGACGATCGAGAAAATGCGCGATCAGTTCGCCAAGGAGACCGATCCGGCCAAGCAGAAGCAGATCGTCGTCGACCTGCAGAAGTATTGGGTCGAGCATCCGACGCACATCAACCTCGGCCAGTGGTACCAGCCGTTTGCGATGAGCAACAAGGTCGACGGCGTGATCGTCTCGCCGGTGACCGTGTTCTGGAACGTCACGAAGAAGCCGTAGCCGTCACTCGGCGTCGGGATCGAGGCCTTTCGATCGCAGGATCGTCTTCGCTTCCTGCGATTGGAGGAAGGCGATCAACTTCTTCGCCGCGGCGGCATTCGGGCTCGTGGTCTCGATGCCGCCGGCGAAAACGGTGACCATGTTCAGCTCGCCCGGAAGCTGGCCGATGATCTCGATGCCCGCGATGTGCAGCAGTTCGGGCTTCTGCTGGATGGCGATCTCCGCCTGGCCGGTCAGCAACAGCGCGCCGGAGAACCCGCCCGCCGGCGGATAGGTGTTCTTGGCATTCACTTCGCTGGCGATGCCGAGTTTTTCGATGAGCTGGGCGAAGTAGACGCCGCTCGCGCCGCCTGCCGCCGGGTCGGTGTAGGAAATCGACCTGGCGTCGAGCAGCGTCTGCTTGAGCGCTGCGGCCGTGGAGATGTCGGGCTTGCGCGCTCCGGCCTTCACCGCGAGCGCGACGGGAGAGCCCGCGAGCTTCACGGCGGAGCCGGGCGCGATCCGGCCTTCCTTGACCATGGTCTCGATCCCGGCGCGATTGAGGATCATCACGTCGGTCTCTTCGCCGGCCTGGAGGCGGCGGACCAGCATCGGCGCCGTGGCCCAGGTGAAGTCGAGCGGACCGCCGGTCGCAGATTCCAGTTGCGGCATCATCGCCTCGACGGCGGCCTGCATGCCGATGGTGCAATAGACCTTCATGTCATCGATTCCGGGGCTACTTGCGGGCAATGACCCACACGTGCATCGGCCATTCCTCGGTGTTGCGGATCGCAAGCTTGTGAAATGGATGCCATTTGGCGTGCGGGACGGCGGTGTAGCGCACGCCATCCTGCTCGGCGCTCCAGACGTCGATGTTGCCCCAGCCGCCGACCTCCAGGATTTCCGACCAGTCGCGGTGAAGCAGCTTCAGCGCATACGGCGAGAAGCGCCAGAAATCTGCGGGTGCCTCGTGGATCGGATTGATGAAGCAGGTCGTGTGGATGGCCAGGCCACCGGGCTTCAGCACGCGCTTGCATTCCTTGACGGCGTCGAAGGGCGATCCCTCGACATGTTCGAGGACCTGATCGGAGATCACGTAGTCGAAGGCATTGTCGGGAAACCTGAGCGCCAGCATGTTGTGCTCGGGAAAGTCCGCCGGAACGATCTCGGCGGGCTCGAGGCCCATGACATCGCACACGTTCGCCGACCGGCTGATGGACAGCACCCGGCCGTGCTTGGGAAGGGTTTTCCCGACCTCGGCGAGACGGTTGTACATGGAGTAGCGCGACAGATGCGGGCCGCGCGGCAGCCCTTTCATCGACGCGCGCCAGGCGATGTTGCGGAGTTTGCGATAGAGATTCATTGGCTTCGTTCCACTCTTTCCTCAACGCCCAATGATCCGGCCATCGACGCGCTATGCCATGATAGCGGCACTTCCATCGGGGCGCACCCGGGCCACGCGTCAGTGTTTACCGCTTCGCGACGAGACGAAAGCCGATAAACAAGGCGAGAACCGCAGCTCCTGCCAGATTCACGGACGATCCGCCCAGGTAGAGCCAGAGCGCGAGATAGGCCGAGGACAGGGCGAGCGTGATCGCCGTCACCCGCGCGCCGAAGGCGGTGAATTCGTTGAACCAGATCCGCTGGCCGTCTTTCTCGGCCAGGCCCGTCACCGTCACGTTGGCCGAGGCGCCGATCAGGGTGCCGTTGCCGCCGAGGCAGGCGCCCAGCGCCAACGCCCACCACAGGACCTGGCCGTCGGCCCCCGGAGTCATGCGGCCGAGCAGGGCCGCCACCAGCGGAATGGTCACGGCGGTGTAGGGGATGTTGTCGATCAGCGCCGACAGGAAGCCCGACACCCACAGGACGATCAGCGCGGCCACCAGCAGGGTCGCGCGCGGCGACAGGGCCAGCCCGCCCGAAATGCCGTCGATCGCCCAGCCCAGCGCCGTCGCAAGCGAGCCGATCAGTCCGGTTTCGACCGCGGCGCCCACCAGCACGAACAGGAAAAGGAAGAAGGCGAGCGTCGGCCACTCGACGTCGTTGGCGAGGATGTCGAGCACGCCGTGCTGGCGTTCCTCCGCCGTCGGCCTGTGCTCCTTGAGGTAAAAATAATCCTGCGCGAACAGGATGCAGGCGACGCCGATCACGGCCGGCACGGCGACCGGCATGCCGGAGAAGGCGGAGGCCGCAAAGCCCGCGAGGATCAGCAGCGAGACGCCCAGCGTGACGCGCAGCAGCGGCAGGTTGACCAGCGCCGCGCCGGTCGGTGCCGCGACGCCCGGATGGTCGCGGTCGGCGTCGCGGCCGATGTCGTGCGGATAGTAACGCCGGCTGTACCAGACAAGTGCCACCATCATGACCGTGCAGGGCATGGCGAGGTTGTAGACGAAGTCCAGGAAGGTGAGATGCGCGCGCACATCGGTGCCGATCAGCACGTTGGGGGGATCGCCGATCAGCGTCGCGGTGCCGCCGATGTTGGCCGCCATCACCATGGGCAGGAAGAAAGCGGCGCCATTGATCCTGAGCCGGCGCGCCATCTCCGACGCCATCGGATAGGCGAAGATCACCGTGGTCACGTTGTCGAGCAATGCCGAGAGGATGCCGGTGAACCAGATGATGAGCGCCGCCGAACGGCTGGGATTGCCGCGCGAGCGCTCGAGCAGGCGATCGACCGCCCAGGGAAAGATGTTGGTGGTCTTGAGCACGCCGACCAGCGCCATCATGGCGAACAGCAGCAGGATGACGTTGAGGTCGACGGCCTCCTTGGAGGCTTCGAACGAGATCAGCCGGAAGGGCGTCAGATAGGAGATCGTCCAGATCAGCGCGACCGCGCCGATCGGGATCAGCACGCGATGCACGCGATCGGCCGCCAGCAGCGCGAACACGCCGACCAGGATCGCGGCCACCAGCCCCTGCGAGATCGCGTCGTGCGTGGAAGCGAAGCCGCTCATGGACAAGAGAACATCACGCGAGATAGGTCGCCGAGACGCCGCCGTCGACGACCAGCGTGTGGCCGTTGACATAGCTGGCGGCGGGCGACGCGAGGAAGATCGCCGCCCCCGTGATCTCCTCGGGCCTCGCCCAGCGCTTGGCCGGGCTGCGCGCGCGATGATGTTCGCCGTTGGGCGAGGCGATCATGCGCTCGTTGGTCTCGGTGGCGAAGAAGCCGGGTGCCAGCGCATTCGAGGTGACGCCGGTGGCGCCGTATTCGGCGGCCAGCGCGCGGGCCATCGACGTCAGTCCCGCCTTGGCCGTCGCGTAGGAGGAGGCGTTGGGAATGGCGAGGTCGGCCACGATCGAGGTCACCATGATCAGCCGGCCCCATTTGCGTTCGATCATGCCGGGCACCAGCCGCTTCACGAGCGCATGGGCGGCCAGGAGATCGACGTCGATCAGGCGCGAGAAGGCCTCGTGGTCGATCTCGTGGAACGGCCGCCGGTCGCGCTCGCCCACGTTGTGGATCAGGATATCGATGTCGGGCGCGCCGGCGATGGCGGCGGCCATGGCCGCGCGATCGGCCACATCGAAGGCCACCGCATCGGCGGCGAATCCCGCCGCCTTTAGCTCGCCGAGCCGGGGCTCCAGCCGCGCTCGGTCGCGGCCATGCAGCAGGACCCGGGCGCCGGCTTCGGCCAGGCCCTTGGCCATTTCCCAGCCAAGCCCGCGCGCCGAGCCGGTGATCAGCGCGGTGCGGCCATTGAGCCGGAACTGGTCGGGGAAGGTCGACATGGGCGGGGTCATTCGTCTATTGCGGCAGTCCGAATTAGCTTTGTATTGGCGAATGCTGCAACTGCCGAAAGTCATCGCTCATCGCGGGGCCGCCGCCTACGCTCCCGAAAACACCCTCGAATCGTTCCGGGAAGCCCGCAAACGCGGTGCCCGCTGGGTCGAAATCGACGTCAAGCTGACGGCCGATTCCGTACCGATCGTGATGCACGATTCCTCGCTCAAGCGGACCACGGGCGTCGACCGGATGGCCGCCCAGACCCTCGCGGCCGACTTGCCCAAGAGTGTGCCGACGTTCGAGCAGGCGATCGCCTGCTTCCAGGAGCTGGGCCTGGGCTGCAATGTCGAGATCAAGCCCTGCGAGGGTCGTGAGGCCGAGACGGCGAGGGTGACGGTCGAAACCCTGCGCCGCTGCTGGCCCGCCCAACTGCCGCCGCCGCTGCTGTCCAGCTTCGCCGACCTTTCGCTCGCGACGGCCCGGCAAGGGGCGCCCGAGTTCGACCGGGCGATCCTGCTGGGCGAGATCGGCGAAGATTGGCGCGCGCGGACCGAGGCGGTGGACGCCCGGGGCGTGAACACCAATGGCAAGAAACTCACCGCGCCGCGGGCCGTCGAGATCGTCCAGGCCGGCTACACGCTCAGCGTCTACACGATCAACGACGGCGACGTGGCGCGGGCGCTGGTCGGCATGGGTGTGCACTGCGTCATTACCGACGCGCCCGACGTGATCCTGAAGGCGCTGGCTTAGTTCGAGGGCATGGGGCCTTTGCGGTCGGTGCAGACCGCGGCGACGTCGGTGGCGCTCGATTCCATGCGCTCGCCCAGAATGCGACAACCCAGTTGCGAAGCCGCCGCAGGCTTCAGGCCAATCGTCATGCGGGGATCGTAGAGCGTGTGGATCAGGTGGATGTCGAGCGGCGTGAGTGCGCTGCGTTTGTAGACATAGCTCAGCACGCTGTCGCCACCGTGCGGGTGGGAGTTGAATCCAAACGCATGCATCGATTCATGGATGATGCAGCCGTCGATTCCACCGGCATAGGCAGGATTGATCTTGAGCTCGTTGCGATAGATCGACCAGGCCTTCCACCAGGTCTGCGCAAGGCAGTTGCGTTTGCCGCTCGGCGATTCGTTCTCGTCGAAGCTCACGATGAAGTCGGCTGAAGGATCGTCGGCTGCCACGTCCTCGACGATCACCGCGGCTTCGACGGCGATCCGGCGGACCGCGCGCCGGGTCGGCTCGACCAGCCCCGGGGCCCTGCCCGGATTCCGGAAGGCGAGGTGGATCGGACCCGTGCGCTTTCGAATCGGTGTGGCCTTGGCATTGTCGTCGTCGCGGCGCAGGGCACCTTCGTCAAATGCCCGCGCGGCGGTTGCCAGGTCGTCGCGCGTTTGGGCGTTCGCCAGAACCCCAAGCAGTGTCATCGGCAAAAGCACTGCAAGGACAGCGAATTGGCTCATAAAGAAGTTGCGCTCCGGGGATAGTCTTGATCGACTGTCACAGGACTGAAATATAATAGACACATAGCGGTCTCACGCCCCGACGATACAACGCCGAGGCTTCTTCTGGGAGGATTTAGGGAAATGTCACGCATACTGCTGTCGTCCGTCGCCGCCGTCGCCATGCTGGCGTCCGCGCAGAGCGCCTCGGCGCAGACCGAGATCCAATGGTGGCACGCCATGGGCGGCAACCTCGGCGAAACGGTCAATGCGCTGGCCGACCAGTTCAACAAGTCGCAGAAGGAATACAAGGTCGCAGCGGTCTACAAGGGCTCGTACACCGAGACCCTGACGGCCGCGATCGCGGCCTTCCGCGCCAAGCAGGCGCCGCACATCGTGCAGGTCTTCGAAGTCGGCACCGCCAACATGATGGCGGCCAAGGGCGCCGTCTATCCGGTCTACCAGGTGATGGCCGACGCCAAGGAGCCGTTCGATCCCAAGGCCTTCATCGGCCCGGTCTACGGCTATTACTCGACGACCGACGGCAAGCTGCTGTCGATGCCGTTCAATTCCTCGACGCCGGTGTTCTACTGGAACAAGGAGATGTTCCAGAAGGCGGGCCTCGATCCCAACACGCCGCCCAAGACCTGGAAGGACGTGGGCGAGGCGGCCGCGAAGATCGTGGCGTCGGGCGGCAAGTGCGGCTTCACCTCGCAGTGGCAGACCTGGGCGTTGATCGAGAATTACGGCGCCTGGCATAACCTGCCGTTCGCGACCAAGGCCAATGGCTTCGGCGGCACCGACATCGAGCTCAAGTTCAACGACGAGCCGAGGATCAAGCTGATCCAGATGCTGGCCGACTGGGGCAAGGACAAGCGCTTCGTCTACGGCGGCCGCGAGGGCAAGTCGACCGCTCTGATGACCTCGGGCGAGTGCGCCATGCACATCGCCTCGTCGGGTTCGGCCTCGGCGATCGAGGCGGGCCTCGGCAAGGAAAAGGTCGGCATCGCCATGATGCCGTACTCGCCGGAAGTGAAGGCCGAGCCGCAGAACTCGATCATCGGCGGCGCCACCCTGTGGGTGCTGCAGGGCCGTCCCGCCGCCGAGTACAAGGGCGTGGCGAAGTTCCTGACCTTCCTGTCGAGCGCCGAGGTCCAGGCGCAGTGGCATCAGCAGACCGGCTACGTGCCGATCACGCTCGCCGCCGCCAAGCTCACCGAGGACGCGGGCTTCTACAAGAAGTTCCCCGGCCGCGACATCGCCGTGAAGCAGCTCACGCTGCACGAGGCGACCGAGAACTCCAAGGGCCTGCGCATCGGCAACTTCGTGCAGATCCGCGACGTGGTCGACGAGGAGCTCGAGAACGTCTGGTCCGGCAAGAAGGACGCGAAGGCGGCTCTCGACGACGCCGTGAAGCGCGGCAACGAACTGCTGCGCAAGTTCGAAACCGCGAACAAGTAGAGCCCGTGGGCGCTTCCCCCCTCCCTGCCTCCCCCGTCTGACGGGGGAGGTGGCCGAAGGCCGGAGGGGGAAAGAACCAGCACACTCATGGAAAAGCGCGTCACCTTCAACGAACGCTGGCTGCCCTACTTTCTGGTGGCGCCGCAGATCGTCATCACGCTGGTTTTCTTCTTCTGGCCCTCCGGCCAGGCGATCTTCCAGTCGGTGATCACCGAGGACGCGTTCGGCGGCAACACCAAGTTCGTCTGGTTCGACAACTTCGTCCACCTGTTCAGCGACCCGGGCTACTTCGACTCGGTGCGCCTCACGGTGGCGTTCAGCGCGATGGTGGCCTCGCTCGGGCTCGCCATCTCGCTGTTGCTCGCGGTGATGGCCGATCGCGTGATCCGGGGCGCCACCTTCTACAAGATGATCCTGGTGTGGCCCTACGCCGTGGCGCCGGCCGTCGCGGGCGTCCTGTGGGGCTTCCTGTTCAATCCGTCGGTCGGCGTCGTGGCGTGGATGCTGTCGGCGATCGGCATCGAATTCAACTACGTGGTCAACGGCAACCAGGCCCTGATCCTGGTCGTGATCGCGGCCGTGTGGAACCAGGTCAGCTACAACTTCCTGTTCTTCCTGGCCGGCCTGCAATCGATCCCGAAGTCGCTGATCGAGGCTGCCGCGATCGACGGCGCGGGACCGGGCCGCCGCTTCTGGGACATCGCCTTCCCGCTGTTGTCGCCGACCGGCTTCTTCCTGCTGGTGGTCAACATCATCTACGCCTTCTTCGACACGTTCGGCGTGGTGAGCGCGCTGACCTCGGGCGGCCCCGGCCAGTCGACCAACATCCTGGTCTACAAGGTCTATAACGACGGCTTCCGCGGCCAGGATCTCGGCGGCTCCTCGGCACAGTCGGTGATCCTGATGGCCATCGTCATCCTTCTCACCTTCGTGCAGTTCCGTTTCATCGAGCGCCGGGTGCATTACTGATGCGCAAACTCACATGGTAGAGAACAGGCCCTGGATCACGTGGATGAGCCATCTCATCCTCATCATCGGCGTGACCGTCATCGCCTTCCCGATCTGGATGACGTTCGTCGCCGCCACGCACACCCAGGAAATCATGCTGAAGCCGCCGGTGCCGATCTGGCCCGGCACGCACCTGTTCGAGAACATCAAGCTGGTGCTCACCGAGGGCTATGCCAACCGCCCGGGCAGCGTTCCGCTCTACATCACGCTCACCAACAGCATGATCATGGCGCTGGGCGTGGCGATCGGAAAGATATCGATCTCGATCATCTCCGCCTTCGCGATCGTCTACTTCCGCTTTCCGCTGCGGATGCTCTTCTTCTGGGCGATCTTCATCACGCTGATGCTGCCGATCGAGGTGCGCATCGTGCCGACCTACGGCGTGGTGGCGAGCCTCGGCATGCTCGATTCGTATCCGGGCCTGATCATTCCGCTGATCGCGTCGGCCACGGCCACCTTCCTGTTCCGCCAGTTCTTCCTCAGCGTTCCCGACGAGCTGGCCGAGGCTGCGCGCGTCGATGGCGCCTCACCGATGCGCTTCTTCTGGGACATCCTGCTGCCGATGAGCCGGACCTCGATTGCCGCGCTTTTCGTCATCCAGTTCATCTACGGCTGGAAGCAGTATCTCTGGCCGCTGCTGATCACGACCAAGGAAAGCTTCTACACCGTCGTCATGACCGTCTCGCGCCAGGCCAACGTCGTCGACGCGGTGCCGGCGTGGAACCTGCTGATGGCCATGGCGCTGCTTGCCATGCTGCCGCCGGTGCTGGTGGTGGTCTTCATGCAGCGCCAGTTCGTGCGCGGCCTCGTTGAAACGGAGAAATAGGCCATGGCCGTCGTCCAGCTGAAGGGCGTGAAGAAGACCTACGACAAGCTCGAGGTCATCCACGGCATCGACATCGACATCGCCGACGGCGAGTTCGTCGTGATCGTGGGCCCCTCGGGCTGCGGCAAGTCTACCCTGCTGCGCATGGTGGCGGGGCTGGAGCGCATCACCGGCGGCGAGGCCAGGATCGGCAACCGCGTCGTGAACGAGCTCGAGCCCAAGGACCGCGACATCGCGATGGTGTTCCAGAACTACGCGCTCTATCCGCACATGAGCGTGTACCAGAACATGGCCTATGGCCTGAAGATCCGGAAGCTCGGCAAGGACGACATCGACGCGCGCGTGCGCAAGGCGGCCAAGATCCTCGAGCTCGAGCCGCTGCTCGACCGCAAGCCACGCCAGCTCTCGGGCGGCCAGCGCCAGCGGGTCGCGATGGGCCGCGCCATCGTGCGCGAGCCCGCGGTGTTCCTGTTCGACGAGCCGCTCTCCAATCTCGATGCCAAGCTGCGCGTGCAGATGCGGCTCGAGATCAAGCGGCTGCAGCGCGAGCTGGCGGTGACCTCGATCTACGTGACGCACGACCAGGTCGAGGCGATGACGCTCGCCGACCGGCTGATCGTCATGAACGGTGGCGTCGCCGAGCAGATCGGCACGCCGATGGATGTCTACGACAGGCCGGCCTCGACCTTCGTGGCGGGCTTCATCGGTTCGCCCGCGATGAACTTCATGGCGGGCAAGGTGTCCGACAGCCGCCAGTCGATCGATCTCACCAGTACGGGCGGGGTGAAGGTGAACCTGCCGCTGAACGGCCCCACGTCGGCGGCGCCCGGCACGCCGGTCTCGGTCGGCCTCCGGCCCGAACACCTGCTTCCCTTCGCGAACGGTCCGCTGGAGCTCGAGATCGAGATGGCCGAACCGCTGGGCGCCGACACCCTGCTGCATGGCCGCGTCGGCGCGGTGCGCGAGCTGATGACCATCCGCGCGCCCGGCCACGTGCTGGCCAAGCCGGGCGAGAAGCGGCGCTTCAATATCGATTCCAAGAATCTCCACCTGTTCGACCAGCAGAGCGGCAAGCGCATCGCCGATGCCTGAGCTGGGACTTGATCTGGGCGCCTGATGCTGTTCGCGACCTACAACATCCACTACGGCATCGGTGCCGACGGCAAGTACGACGTGCCGCGCATCGCCGACGCGGTGGCCGACGCCGACATCATCTGCCTGCAGGAAGTGACGCGCGGCTTTCCGGACAACGGCTACGCCGACCACACGGCCGAGATCGGCAAGCGGCTGAACCGCTACTACCGCTTCCACGGGCCGATGGAGGCCGATGCCTCGACCGTTGCGCCCGACGGCACGATCACCAGCCGGCGCAGGAGCTTCGGCAACGCCATCGTCTCGCGCTGGCCGATCCTGTGGTCGCGCGGCGTGATGCTGCCCAAGACGCGCATGGCCGACACGTTCGACCTGCAGCGCGGCTACATCGAGGCCGTGATCGCGGCACCGGCTGGCGCGCTCCGCGTCTACTGCACGCACCTCAGTCACGTCTCGCCGAAGCAGCGCCTGCCGCAGGTCGAGGCGCTGATGAAGGCCGTGCAGGCCGCGGGCGACGTGGGCGGGACATGGGACGCCACGGCATCGCCGACCTTCATGTTCCAGGAGCCCGCGCCGCCGGTGCCCGCCTCGGCGATCGTCGCGGGCGATTTCAACTTCACGCCGGCGCATTCGGAATATCCGGTGGCGACGGCGGCGCTGAAGGATGCCTGGCGCGCCGCCGGCAACACCGAGGAGGAGGTCGACAGCTTCCCGCGCGAGGGCCGCATCGACCATGTGTTCGTGACGCCCGATCTCGCCGCGAAGGTGAGGCGCGCCTGGATCGGCTACGGCATCGTGGCCTCGGACCACTGGCCGGTGTTCGTGGAGTTCGAGCTCTAGTCCCGCTTACTTGGCGGCGAGTTGTGCCACGATGCTGGCTTCGGTCAGGACCTGCGGCAGGATCAACGGCTTGTCCGCGCCCGGCGCCCAGTAGAGATACAGCGGCACGCCGGCACGGCCGAGTTCCTTCAGCAGCGCGGTGATCTCGGGATCGCGGTTGGTCCAGTCGCCCTTGAGCTTCACGGTGCCGGTCTGCTCGAAAGCCTTGCGGGCGCCCGCCGTTTCGAGCGCGACGCGCTCGTTGACCAGGCAGGTGATGCACCAGGCGGCGGTGAAGTCGACGAACACCGGCTTCCTGGCCGCGACCGCTTCCATCATGCGCGCGCGCGAGAAGCGCTCCCAGCCCTCGAAGCTCACGCCCGCGGAGGGACCGCCCGAGGCGGCGGCGGCCGTCGCGGGGCTGTCCTCGATCTTGATCACGGCGGCCAGCGCCAGAAGAACGGCGACAGCGGCCACGCCCCGGCGGACCCACGTTGCGGGCGAGATCGGACCCCCTATGCGCAGCAGCCAGATCGCGAAGGCGATCAGGATCATGCCGCCCAGCGCATAGAGCACGCCGTCGGCGCCGGTCTGCTGGGTCAGCACCCAGATCATCCAGACGGCCGAGGCATACATGGGGAAGGCGAGGAACTGGCGCAGCCGGTCCATCCAGGCGCCCGGCCGCGGCATCAGCCGCTGCAGCGCGGGCGTCATCGAGAGCGCGAGGTAGGGCAGCGCGAGGCCGAGGCCCATGGCGAGCAGCACCGCCACGGTCTGCGGTGCGGGCTGGCTGAGCGCGAAGCCCAGGGCCGCCGCCATGAACGGCGCGGTACAGGGCGTGGCCACGACGACGGCCAGCACGCCGGTGAAGAACGCACCGGTCACGCCCCCCTTGGACGCGAGGCCTTGCCCCATGCCGGTGAAGCCGCCCGCGATTTCGAACACGCCGCTCAGGTTCAGGCCCACCACGAAGAAGAGATAGGCCACCAGCAGCGAGAAGATCGGCGACTGGAACTGGAAGCCCCAGCTCACCTCGCCCAGGGTCGAGCGGATCGCGAGGATCGCGGCCGCCATGGCGCCGAACGACACCAGCACACCCACCGTGTAGGCGAAGCCGTCGCGCCGCATGTCGCTGCGCGAATGGACGGCAAGACGCGCGAAGGCCGCGGCCTTCATCGCCAGCACCGGGAACACGCAAGGCATCAGGTTCAGGATCAGCCCGCCCACCAGCGCGAAAAGCAGCGCCTCGACGAAGGACAGCGATTCCTCGTTGCTCGCGGAGACCAGCGCCGCACTGGGCACGAACGCGGGATCGAGCTTGGCCACGATGTCAAAGGCCTGGCGATGCGTGCCGTCGCCGGTCTTCTCGGTGAGCACCAGCGTGCCGGAGGCCTGCGCCGGCGGCGCGGCCTTGGCAGCGGCGTCGCTCTTCTTGAGCGGGATGCGGATGCCGTCGGCCGTGACCACGGCGCGCTGCTTGCTCATGTTGGCGACGCCCGCCCAGTCGGACGGGAAGAAATAGACGTCGCTGATCGTGTCGGGCTTCAGCCCTTTGGCGTCGATCACCAGCGTGGGATCGCCCGATGTCGCCATGCCGTAGCGCGCGGGCCACGGGCTCTCCATCGGCACGTCGCGGCGCGCCTTGTCGAACAGCGCGCGCGTCGCGGCGTTGGCCGGCGTCGCGGCCGCACCGACGGGCAGGTCGAGCGCGACCTTGCCGTCCTCGGGAATGCAGACGTCGTCGCACACCAGCCAGCTGACGCCGGCCGCGAGATGCAGCGTGCCGCTCGCGTCCGCTGGCGGCGTCACCTTGACCATCAGAAGGATGTCGTCGTGGAAGCCGTAGTTGATGATGCCCTGCACGTCGACGAGGCTGGGCGTCGGCCACACGATCGGATCGGCCTTGGCGCCCGGCGGCAGGGTCCAGGCGATCTCGGTCGGCAGGCCCGAATCGCCCGGGTTTTTCCAGTAGGTGTGCCAGCGCGGCTTGATGGTCTGGCGCAGCGCCACCCAGAAGGGCTCGCCGGCCTTGACCGTCGAAACCTCGGAAATCAGCTCGGCGCGCACATTGTCCGTCGTGACCACGGACGTGTTGCCGATCGACTGCGCGAGGACGGGCAGGGACACCAGCAGAGCGAGCAGGAAGGGGAGGATGCGCTTCATGGCTGCCTCGTAAATGACCCTCCCCCTACGCGCTGGCAAGCCAAACCGGATCACCCCACCGTGAGGAGCCGCGTGATAGGCTAATGTCCTGTGATCCTTGAGGAAACCATGCCGCCCCGCCTGTCTTCATCGCATCTGCTCGGCAATCTCGACACACTGGCCGCCATCGGCGCCATCGAGGGCGGCGGCTGCGCCCGGCTGGCGCTCACCGACGAGGACAAGGCCGGCCGCGACCTGGTCGTGGGCTGGATGAAGGCACTGGGGCTCAGTGTGACGGTCGACGCGATCGGCAACGTGATCGGCCTGCGCGCGGGCCGCGAGACCGGCGTGCCGGTCATGACCGGCAGCCACATCGACACCGTCCGCACCGGCGGCCGCTACGACGGCAACTACGGCGTGCTCGCGGGCCTCGAGGTCGTGCGCGCGCTGAACGAGGCGGGCATCACGACGCGCCGGCCGATCGCCGTCGCCTTCTTCACCAACGAGGAAGGCGCCCGCTTCCATCCCGACATGATGGGCAGCCTCGTCTACGCGGGCGGCATGGGATTGAACGAAGTCTATGCCGCCACCGACAAGGACGGCCTCAGTGTCGGCGACGAGCTGCGCCGCATCGGCTATCTCGGACCGGCGAAGCCGGGCGCACTCAAGCCGCATGCCTTCGTCGAGCTGCATATCGAGCAGGGGCCGATCCTCGACGAGGAGAAGGTGCAGATCGGCGTGGTCGAGAGCGTGCAGGGTATTTCGTGGACCGAGTACACCGTGACCGGCGTTTCCAATCATGCCGGCACGACGCCGATGCGGCTGCGCCGCGACGCGGGCTACCTCGCCTCGTCGGTCAACCTGTTCGCGCGAAAGCTCGCCTGGGAGATGGGCGGCAACCAGGTGGCCACCGTGGGCGAGATGGCGTTCCGTCCCAACCTGATCAACGTCGTGCCCAACCGCGCCGTCTTCACCGTCGACCTGCGCAATACCGACGAGGCCAAACTACGGGCCGCCGAAGCGAAGGTCGCCGCGCATGTCGCTGAGGTCGCGGCGACCGAGAAGGTCGAGGTCGAGGCCAGGGTGCTGGCGCGCTTCGAGCCGGTGATCTTCGACGCAGGTCTGGTCGATCGCGTCGAGCATCACGCCAAGGCCGCCGGCCGCACGACGCGCCGCATGCCGTCGGGTGCCGGCCATGACGCGCAGATGATGCAGCGCCTCTGTCCGACGGCGATGATCTTCGTGCCCTCGGTCGCCGGCCTCAGCCACAACGTGAAGGAACACACCGAGACGGCCGACCTCGTGGCCGGAGCGGAAGTGTTGCTGAACCTGATCGTCGAGCTGGCGGAGTCTTGATCTTCCGGACCGCGAGCTTCCAGCTCGCTCATGATCATGAGCG
>CAIWTJ010000019.1 GCA_903915535.1 Enhydrobacter aerosaccus | reverse complement strand
TGCCGTCGAGATCGATCATCGCCTTGTCGATCTTGATCTGGTCGCGCGCGTCGAGGCCGGACAGCAGGTCCATCACCTCCGAGTTCACGGCGTTCACGGCTTTCAGCACGCCCTTGCCGCCGTAGCGCTTCTTGTCGCCGTCGCGCAGTTCGACCGCTTCGTGGGCGCCGGTTGACGCGCCGGACGGGACGGCAGCACGGCCACGCGCGCCGCTCTCCAGCTCGACGTCGACCTCGACCGTCGGATTGCCCCGGCTATCCAGGATTTCGCGGGCGTGAATCTCGACGATGGCGCTCATTGGGAAAAACTCCGGTTAGATCCGGGTTTCTCTAGCGGCGAGGCCCCTTGCGGGCAAGTGACAAGGTCCAGCGCCAGTCGTGGGAGCGATCGACGGCCTAGCGCCAGTCGCTTTTTAGGCCTTGGTCGCTCTTCCACTTTTCGACGGCGCCGATGTCGTCGCAGCCAAAGGCCTGGGTGTTCTTGCGCGGCGTGCCTTCGACCCAGGCGAACAGCAGGCACTGCCTGTAGCTCTTGTCGCCCTGCTTCACGTCGAATTTGACTTCGGCATTCGTGGCCGCGCCGGCTTTGCCCTGGCCGTAGTCGTCGACCGCAGGCGTGATATCGCCGATCGTGCGCCCCGCGCTCTTGTTCTCTGCGTACCACTTGGCGAAGTCGGTGAATTCTTCTCCGGCCGCCCCCTTCCCGTCCGCGGCGACATAGGCCTTCACGTCTTTCGCCAGCGACTGCATCGCCGCCTCGGCTTTCGGCTCGGCGGCCTTGCGGGCGGCGGCGCGCTTGGCCTGGAGCGCCTTCAGCAGATCCGCGTTGGAGGGCGGCGGCGGCGGCGCCGCCGTCTGTGTCGAGGGATCGAGGCGCCGGATGGGGGCCTTCGCGGCTTCGTTGTTCAGGGTCACGGCTTCGGTGGGCGTGAGCTTGCCCACCTGGGTGTAGCCATGGCTCTTCTGCCATTCGGTAATCGCCTTGGTGGAGGCTTCGGATTTCAGGTCGCCATCGATCGGCCCGTTGTATTTGTCGAGCGTGCGCAGCGATTCCTGCAGCTTGCGCCTGTCAGGTTCGGGGCTCTGCAGCACCGTGGTGTAGTCAGGCGGCGCCGCGGGGCGCGACGCGGTCACGGGAGGCGCTGAGGCAGGCGGCGCGGCCTGGCCACCACCGCCGGACGTGCAGCCCGCCGGATTCTGGAAGCAGCGTTCGACCTGATCCGCGCTCTGCCCGAGGGCCGACAGCGGGATCACCGCCAGGATCGCCACGACCAGCGGCCAGCGCATCATGTCAGATGCCGCCGTAGGTGTTGGCCGCGAGCTGCGCCGGCAGGCCGATCACGAGCACGACGGGCTGGCCGTTCGGCGTCGAGCCGCGCGCGATGATGTGGTCGTTGGGGGCACCGAGCTTGCTCTCGTAGGTGCCCTTGCCGGCGAACTTGCCGTCGAAGCAGGAGAGCGAGAAGCGACCGCTGTTGGCGGTGTCGTTGGTGAAGGTGCCTTCGCAGACCGGCTCGGCGCGCACGTTTTCCACGGAAAACGTAACCGAGCGATCCCGGCCGATCAGCGCGCCGTAACGCGTGACGCCGTTCAGCCGGGCCACGTTGCCCTTCGGATCGCGATAGAAGATCGACGAGGGTCCGTATGCCTGCTCGGGCATGGTCTCCTTGGGCACCACATAGGTCTCGTCGCTGATCACGACCTTGCAGGCGCAGTTGGTTGGGTAGTTCTCGCCGAGCGGTCCCAGTGCGGCGAGATGGCGATTACAGTTCGACACGGCAGTGTCCTGCACTTCGCGCTCGCTCATCGATCCCTTGGTATAGGCGTCGGAATACACGAAGGCGCACTGCTTGGGCATCGGCACGGCGACGGATTTGTGGCTGGCGGCCATGGTCTCGGTATCGACCCAGTAGCGCTGCGCCATCTCCGGGAAGCGCAGGAAGATCGCATCGCGCCGGTTGGCCTTGCCGTATGGCGACTGCGCGGCACTTTGTGCCAGAGCTTCCCCGGAGAGGGCGCCGGCAGCAAGCGTGGTCAGGACGAGGACGGCAGCGAGGATGGGACGGAACATGGCACCGAATTCAGCCGAGGAAGGTGACGGAATTACGACCCTACCGGGCGGAGCATCCCCGGCCTAGACAAGTCTGCTCTGGTTCTTGGCCGCGCCGATGAACGAACTGAACAGCGGATGGGGCGCAAAAGGCCGGGATTTCAGCTCGGGATGGTACTGCACGCCGATGAACCAGGGGTGATCCGGGATCTCGACGATCTCGGGCAGGATCCCGTCGGGCGACATGCCGGAGAACCGCAGGCCCACCTGCTCCAGCCGGTCCTTGTAGTTGACGTTGACCTCGTAGCGATGCCGGTGGCGCTCGCTGATCACGTCCTGGCCGTAGATCTCGTGGACCTTGGTGCCGCGGCGCAGGTGCGCATCGTAGGCGCCCAGCCGCATCGTGCCGCCCAGGTCGCCGTCGGCGGCGCGCGTCTCGATCTGGTTGCCCCTGATCCATTCGGTCATCAGGCCGACCACGGCATTGTCGGTCGGGCCGAACTCGCTCGACGAGGCATCCTCGATGCCGAGCAGATTGCGCGCGGCCTCGATGACCGCCATCTGCATGCCGAAGCAGATGCCGAAGAACGGCACCTTGCGTTCGCGGGCGAACTTCACCGCGTGGATCTTGCCCTCGGTGCCACGCTCGCCGAAGCCGCCCGGTACCAGGATGCCGTTCACGTGCTCGAGGTGGCTGACGGCGTCGTCGCGCTCGAAGATCTCGGAGTCCATCCACTCGAGGCCAACCTTCACGTTCGAGCCGAAGCCGCCGTGGGTCAGCGCCTCCGACAGCGACTTGTACGCGTCGAGCAGCACCGTGTACTTGCCCACGACCGCGATCGTGACCTTGCCCTCGGGCTCGCGCACCGAACGCACGACCCCGCGCCAGCGGTCGAGGTTCGGTTCCTTCTCGCCGTCGAGGCGGAAATACTTGCAGACCTCGGCGTCGAAGCCCTGGTCGTGATAGGCGATCGGCACCTGGTAGATCGTGTCGACGTCCCTCGCCTCGATCACGCGCTCGGGCTTCACGTTGCAGAACAGCGCGATCTTGCGGCGTTCGTTGGCCGGGATCTCCTTGTCGCCCGAGCGGCAGACCAGCAGGTCGGGCTGGATGCCGACGCTCAGAAGCTCCTTCACGGAGTGCTGCGTCGGCTTGGTCTTGAGCTCGCCCGCCGTCGGTACCCACGGCAGCAGCGTGAGATGCACGAACATCGTGTTCTCACGGCCGACTTCGTTGGCGATCTGTCGGATGGCCTCGAGGAACGGCGTGCTCTCGATGTCGCCCACGGTGCCGCCGACCTCGACCAGGACGAATTCCTCGTTCTCGGTGCCGGCCAGGACGAAATCCTTGATCGCGTCGGTGACGTGCGGGATCACCTGCACGGTGGCGCCGAGATATTCGCCGCGGCGTTCCTTGGCGATCACCGAGGAATAGATGCGGCCGGTGGTGATGTTGTCGGTCTGCTTGGCGTCGACGCCGGTGAAGCGCTCGTAGTGTCCGAGATCGAGGTCGGTCTCGGCCCCGTCGTCGGTCACGAAGACCTCGCCATGCTGATACGGGCTCATCGTGCCCGGATCGACGTTCAGGTAGGGATCGAGCTTGCGCAGCCTGACCCGATAGCCACGAGCCTGCAGCAACGCGCCGAGTGCGGCTGACGAAAGGCCCTTACCGAGAGAGGAGACCACGCCGCCCGTTATGAAGATAAAGCGCGCCATGGGGTTACAGCCTACTAAATCTGGTTGCGCTCAGCCATGGGGATATCACCCCACCGGAGACACTTCGGTGGGGGGATTGGTCGCTTTCGGACATTGCCGCTAGCGGTTGGGGGCGGAAGGCGTGGTGGGCGCCGCGGGAGGCGCCGTCGTTCCGCTCGGGGCAGACGTCGTGCCGGCGGGCACGCTGTCCATGATAGAGCCGCCGGTGCGCGCAGGACCGCCCACGCTCCAGGCCATCAGCAGGCTGAGGAAAAAGAAGATGCCGGCGAAAATCGCGGTCATGCGGGACAGGACGTTGGCCTGCCCGCGCACGGAGAACAGCGCATCGGTGCGGCCCATGCCAAGGCCGCCGCCCTCGCTGCGCTGAAGCAGGATGACGACGATCATGGCGGCGGTCACGCCGACATGGATGATCAGCAGGACGATCCGCCAATCGTGAAGAAATGCTTTAACGCTGTCCATTTTCAGC
>CAIWTJ010000018.1 GCA_903915535.1 Enhydrobacter aerosaccus | reverse complement strand
TCGAACCAGGTGACGATCCCCTGCAGCTTCACGCCGTTCACGAGGAAGATCGTGACGGGCGTCTTGTTCTTCCGCAGATGGTTCAGGAAGACGTCCTGAACGATTTGTGCCTTTTCGCTCATATTCTTGGCCTCTTGCTGGGCATCCGGACGGCCCTCGAGGGCCGCCGGTTGGAAGGCGCGGGCCTGTGCCCGCTACCGAGTTGCATCAAATATAGGCGCTGCCCGTGTCAAAGCAATGCCGCGAGTTCATGACAATTGCGTGCGTACAAACGAGGAGGATGTTCCCGCAGGC
Organism: Enhydrobacter aerosaccus; assembly: GCA_903915535.1. Lineage (GTDB taxonomy): Bacteria > Pseudomonadota > Alphaproteobacteria > Reyranellales > Reyranellaceae > Reyranella > Reyranella aerosaccus_C. The sequence continues at coordinate 24,429 of CAIWTJ010000018.1, read as the reverse complement.
TATCAGACAATTGTTCGTCACCCCCAAAAAAGACAGGCACCACGCCTGCCGCATGGGCGCATTTCAGGTCGGCAGGTGTGTCGCCGACCATCCATACGTTGCTGTCAGGGGCAATTCCCGTGCCGTCCAGCGCCATGAAGATGGGATCGGGTGCCGGCTTGTCGCGCCGGGCATCCCGGGCGCCGACGGCCCGCTTGATCCAGCGACCCCATCCAAGATGGGCCAGCTCGACCCTTAAATTGTCCCCAACTTTGTTGCTGACCACGGCGATGTAGCAGCCCGCCTCGTGGCACTGCGCCAACAACTCTGCCGCTCCCGGCAACGGCTCGAGCCGTTCCAGATGGATACGATGGAATGTTTCGTAGAAAACCTTCTCGGCATGCCCGGCACGCTCGCCGAACAGCTTGGGAAATTGATCACGCAACGAGCCATGCGCGCGATCCTTGACCTCCTGCGCGCTCCAGGACGGAAGCCCGAGCGCCGTGAACGTATTCTTGTAGCACTCCACGATCGTGGGCCAGGTGTTGACCAGCGTATTGTCCCAGTCGAACAGCACCGCGCGCGGGCGCGTCATGCCTTCCGGCAATGTCACGTGACGGCCTCGCCCTCGCCTGCGAACCGCACATACTCCTCGCGCAGTCGCCGCGCCGTCGGCCCGACCTTGCCGTCGCCCACGGCCTCGCCGTCAATCTTCACGACGGGCGTAACGAACGACGTGGCGCTGGTGATGAAGGCTTCCTTCGCCTTCTTGGCCTCCGCCAGCGTGAAAGGCCGTTCGACGAACTTCAGCTGCATGGAAGAAGCGAGTGCTTTCAGAGTGTGGCGCGTAATCCCGGCCAGGATGCCGTTGTCGGTCTGACGCGTGATCAACTCGCCGTCCGGCGTCACGATCCACGCATTGGTCGATGCGCCCTCGGTGACGCAGCCCTGATCGTCGACCAGCCATGCCTCGTAGGCGCCGCTCTCTCGCGCCGCCTGTTTGGCGAGCACGTTCGGCAGCAGCGCGATCGTCTTGATGTCGCAGCGTTCCCAGCGGATGTCGCGCTGACTCTTCACCGCGACACCCGGGCCCGGATCGGCACCGAGATGCTTTGTGTTCTTGGTGGTGATCACCAGAGCGGGTTTTACCGGCGTGGTCGGGAAGGCATGGTCGCGTCGGGCGACGCCGCGCGTCACCTGCATGTAGATCAATCCATCGCGCAAGCTGTTGCGCCGCATCAGCTCCCGAAGGATGAACCCCAGCGTGCCACGTGCCACCGGCCAGCCGATCCGCAACTCGCGCAACGAGCGGTCGAGACGATCGATATGGAGCTCCTCGTCGATCATCTTGCCGTCGCGTATGCCCACCACCTCGTAGACTCCGTCGGCGAGCTGATAGCCGCGATCCTCGATGTGCACGCTCGCCTGCTGATGATCGACATAGCGGCCGTTGACGTAAGCATACCGTCCCATGACGCCCTCCTACTCTTCCGCCGCGGCCTCGGGGCCGCTGCCGTGCAATCCGAGCGACTTCAGCTTTCGGTGCAGCGCCGACCGCTCCATGCCGACGAATGTCGCCGTACGCGAGATATTGCCGCCGAACCTTGTGACCTGCGCGAGCAGGTACTCGCGCTCGAACACCTCGCGGGCATCGCGCAGCGGCAGTTGCATGATCTCGCCGCCCTTCTCCCAGCGCAGCACCGACGGCGCATCTTCGCTGACATCGCTCGGCAGTACATCGGCGCGGATCGGTCCGCCGTCCGCCGGCGCCAGGATCAACAGCCGCTCGATCACGTTGCGCAGCTGGCGGACGTTGCCCGGCCAGTCATGGCCCTGGAGTGCGGCCAGGGTGTCCTCGCCGATGACGCGCGATGCCAGGCCGGTTGCATCGGCAACCCGGCGCAGCAGATCCGCCGCAAGCTCGGGAATATCCTCGCGCCGCTCGCTGAGGGGCGGCACCCGCAGCGAGACGACGTTGAGACGGTGAAAAAGTTCCTCACGGAACTGGCCCAGCGCACTCTCCTCCGCCAGGTTGCGCGCGGTCGTCGCGAGAACGCGTACGTCGACCTCGACGCGCGTCTTGCCTGCGTCACGCAAGTAGGATTGCTCGTGCAGCACGCGCGCCAGCCGGCTTTGCAGCGTCATCGGCAGATCGGCGACCTCTTTCAGCAAGAGCGTCCCGCCATGAGCCAGCTCGAAGGCGCCGGAGACCCGCAAGGCGTCGCCCTCGGTCTCGCCTTCCGTGCCGAACAATTCGATTTCCAGACGCTCGGCCGGCAGCGTCGAGCAGTTCACGATGATGAACGGACCATCGGCGCGCTTCGACCCTTTGTGGATCAGGCGGGCCACGGTCTCCTTGCCGCTGCCCGACGGACCGGTCACCAGGACGCGGCTGCCGGTCGGTGCGACCTTGTCGAGCGCGCTGCGCACGCCGGCGGCGCTGCCGGACGATCCGACGAAAGTCACCTCGCCACCGGCCCGGCGGCGGAGGCTGGCGTTCTCGCGCTTCAGCCTGTCGGCCTCGACCGCACGGTCGACGACCAGCAGCAGGCGGTCGGCCTTGAACGGCTTCTCGATAAAATCGTAGGCGCCGTTCTTGATAGCCGAAACGGCGGTGTCGATGGTGCCGTGGCCGCTGATCATGACCACCGGAACCGGCGGGTCCTCGCGATGGATCACTTCCAGGAGCTGGAGCCCGTCGAGTTCGCTGCCCTGGAGCCAGACGTCGAGGATCACGAGCGCCGGGCGGCGCTGGCGCACCGCGTCGATCGCTTCGGTGCTGTTGTGCGCACGACGGGCCGTGTGGCCCTCATCCTCGAGGATGCCTGCAATCAGCGTGCAGATGTCGCGTTCGTCGTCGACGATGAGGATGTCGTGACCCATGACCTTCAATCGTCCGCTATGGTTCGCGGATCATTGTGCGGCGGTCGCATGACGGGCCGCCGACGCGATTTCCTTCGCGTCGCGCCGGAATACCAGACTGATGCGCGCGCCGCCACCCTCGCGGTCGCCGAGGTTCAGGCTTCCGCCATGGTCTTCCATGATCTTCTTGACGATGGCGAGGCCGAGGCCCGTGCCCTTGGCGCGCGTGGTCATGTAGGGCTCCGTGAGGCGATCGCGTCCTTCCTGGGGCAAACCCTTGCCGTTGTCGGTGACGACAATGCTTACCGTCGCGCCGTCATCGTGCAGGGCGAGCGAGATCTCACCGGGCGGCAGGGCCTGGCCCGGACGCTCGTCCCTGCCCTCGATCGCCTCCGCCGCGTTCTTCAGAATGTTGGTCAACACCTGGCTGATCTGCCGGCGATCGCAGATCAAAGGGACCGGGCGATCCGGCATGGTCGTCAGGTAACGGATGTCGGCGTTGCCGTTGCGCTGCAGGAAGAGCGCCTGCTGGCAGAGCTCCTTGGCATCCTCCGGCTGGACTGTCGGCCGCGGCATGCGCGCAAAGGACGAAAACTCGTCGACCATGCGGCCGATGTCCCCGACCTGGCGGATGATCGTGTCGGTGCAGATGGTGAAGGTCTCGGGATCGTCCTTGATCTGCTTCAGGTAGCGGCGCTTCAGCCGCTCGGCCGAAAGCTGGATCGGCGTGAGCGGATTCTTGATTTCGTGCGCGATGCGACGTGCGACGTCACCCCACGCGGCCATGCGCTGCGCCGACATCAGGTCCGTCACATCGTCGAACGTCACAACCGAGCCGGTGTCCGAAGGCGCGCTGATGCGAACCAGCAGAAGGCGACGCGTGCCGTGTTGCAGGGTTTCCATCTGTCCCTGGGTCGCGCGGTCCGGCCGCTCGGCGGCCTGGGCTGCGAGGGGCGCGATTTCCGGCATCAGGTCGACCAGCGGGCGGTCGAGCACTCCGTCTTCCGGCAAGGCCATCAATTCGAGGGCCGAGCGGTTGGCCCGAGTGACGATTCCCCTGGCATCGATGCTGAGGACGCCGGCCGACACTCCGGCCAGAACCGCATCGGTCAGCCGGCGCCGGGTGTCCAGCTCCTTGTTGGCGTCGACCAGTTCGCTGCGCTGCTGCTCGATCTGGCTGGTCATGCGGTTGAACGAACGCGCCAACTGTCCCAGCTCGTCGTTGGGCGGCCCCTCCTCCACGCGCGCCGCAAGGTCGCCGTCGCGGACCCGCTCTGCCGCCGCCATCAAGCCGCCGATCGGTTCGGTGAGGCGAGTCGCGAAGAGGATCGCCAGCCACACGGCCGCCAGAAGCATCAACAGCGCGATCGCGCCGCAGATCAGGAAAATCACGAGCTGGCTGCGGCGCAACGCCTGCTCGATCTGAGCGTAGAACTTGCCGGCGAACTCGATGCTCTTGATGTAATCGACGACCTTGAGGTCGATGGCATGTCCGGTAACCAGAAACAGCGGCTCGCCCACGAAGAGCTGCATGACGAAGTAGGTGCCGTTATCGGTGGCGAACTCGATGGGGCGCGGCTGGTTGACGGCAAGCCACAGCACCTGGGCCGACGGCACCGGATTGGCCGCGGCCTTCGTGTCAGGCGCGACCGCCTGGGCGAGCAAGCCCTTGTCACCATCGACGATGTCGGCCTCGATGACCGGGCGGCCCGCGATCAACTGCTGCAACAGCTTGCTCGTGGCCTCCTTGTCGTACAGTCCGGTGCTGTTCAGTTCCTGCAGCGGTCCGGAGATCGCCGCGATGTCGCGCAGGATTTCTTCTTCCCTGGCATGCCTGACAGGCTCGCCGATCGCGCGTGCGGCTTCGTAGGAAGCTTGCGCGGGCTTGACCACGAAGTCGGTGAGGTTGAGCAGCAGCAGCGACAGGATGATCGAGACGATGATCGTGGGCGTGATTGTGAAGACACTGCATACAAGCACGAGCCGCATGTGCAGGCGCGAGCCCGCTGCACCGCGGCGACGATCGAGCCAGAGCTGTGTCAGGCGCACCGCCAAGACAGCCACCAGCAACACTGCGATCAGCAGATCGGCGACCAGCAGGCCGGTCATCCATCCGTTCGTGCCGAAGGTCGCCGGCACGAGGCCGGCGAGCCACGCATAGGTGAGCGCGCCCGCCAGGATGGCGAGCGCCGCCAGCGACATCGCGGCAATGCGGCCGCTCAGGGCACGCCCCAGCGCCGTCATCACGTCGCCAAAGCGTGAACCGCCCAGCGAAGTTGTCACCAAATCACCCGCCTCTGCGGACCTGCGGCGTGCGAACGACGGGGACGTCGAGGTCCTTGATCTTCTTGCGCAACGTATTGCGATTGAGCCCCAGGAGACGGGCCGCGCGCAACTGGTTCCCGCGGGTTGCCCCCAGCGCAAGCGACAAAAGCGGCCGTTCGACTTCGGCGATTACGCGATCGTACATGCCGTCGGGCGGCAGCCGGTCGCCATGGGCGGCAAAGAGCGCCTGGAGATGCCGGTCGACCGCGTCGGTCAGGTTCACGTCGCTGCCGCTGGAGCCGCCACCCTGCACTTCCGGCTCGGGAGCGACGATGGCGTCGGCCAGTTCGGACTCGATCGTCTCGAGGTTGATTACCTCTTCGGAATACAGTGCGGAAAGCCGGCGCACGATGTTCTCGAGCTCACGCACGTTGCCTGGCCAGCGATGCTGGCGCAGCCGCGTCATCGCGTCGGGCGACAGCACCTTGGTCGGCAGTCCATCGGTGGTCGCCGCGCGCAGGAAGTGGTTGGCGAGTTCCGGAATGTCGTCGAGCCGCTCACGCAGCGGCGGCAGCCGGATCGGCACGACATTGAGGCGATAGAACAGGTCCTCGCGGAAGATGCCTTGCTGGATCAGACGGCGCAGGTCGCGATGGGTGGCGGCCACGATGCGGACATTCGCCTTGATCGGCGTGCGGCCGCCGACGGTCATGTACTCGCCTTCCTGCAGCACGCGCAGCAGGCGCGTCTGAGCCTCGGGCGGCATGTCGCCGATCTCGTCGAGGAAGAGCGTGCCGCCGGCGGCCTGCTCGAATTTGCCGGACGAACGTTGCACCGCGCCCGTGAACGCGCCGCGCTCGTGCCCGAACAACTCGCTTTCGATCAGTTCACGCGGGATCGCGGCCATGTTGAGCGCCACGAACGGCCCCTTGCGGCGCTTGCCGTAATCATGAAGCGCGCGCGCCACCAGCTCCTTGCCGGTCCCCGACTCGCCCGTGACCATGACCGTGAGATCGGTGGCCATCAGGCGGGCAAGCGCGCGGTAGATCTCCTGCATCGCCGGCGAACGGCCGATCAGCGGCAAACGCTCGGCCTCTTCCGGATGCTGGGCGGCCCGCGCCTGCGACGAGGCCGGCGCAGAGAGCGCACGGTTGACGACGGAAACCAGCTCGTTGAGGTCGAACGGCTTGGGCAGATATTCGAAGGCGCCACGTTCGGTCGCGCGCACCGCCGTCAACAGGGTCGACTGCGCGCTCATCACGATGATGCGCAGGTCGGGCCTGAGCTTGCGGATGCGCGGCACGAGATCGAGGCCGTTTTCGTCGGGCATGACCACGTCGGTGATGACCAGCTGCCCCTCGCCTTCCTGGACCCACTGCCAGAGCGTGGCGGCGGTACCGGTGCTGCGAACGGTGTGGCCTTGGCGGCCGAGAGCCTGATGCAGGACCGTGCGGATCGCGCGGTCGTCATCGGCAATCAGAATTGTCGAATTGCTCATGGAATTGCTTGGGATACCTGCATGGGCAGCATGACGCGGAACGTCGTGCGGCCTGGTTCGCTGTCATATTCGATGGCGCCGCCGTGATCGCTCACGATCTTCGCCACCAGGGCCAGGCCGAGGCCCGTACCGGTCGGCTTGTTGGTCACGAAGGCGTCGAACAGATGCGCGCGGATCTCGTCCGAGACACCGCGGCCGTTGTCGCGTACCGACACGACCAGCGGCAGGTTGACCTTCGCCTGCTGACCCGGAACCGCAAGACGCAATCCATGACGGAATGCCGTCGAGAGTTCGATCTCGCGCTCGCCGTTGCCCGGCACCTCGCAGGCGTTCTTCACGAGATTGAGGAACACCTGGATGAGCTGGTCGCGATCGCCGAACACGTCGGGTAGCGAGGGATCGTAGCTCTCGATGAAGCGCACGTTCTTGCCGAAGCCGTTCTGCGACAGGCGGCGGACATGATTGAGCACCTGATGGATGTTGAGCGAGGTACGGTCGATCGGGCGGCCATCCTCGAAGGCTTCCATGCGGTCGACCAGCGCCACGATGCGGTCGGTCTCCTCGCAGATGAGGGTAGTGAGCTCGCGCTCGCTGTCCGATGCCGACTGCTCGAGAAGCTGGGCGGCGCCGCGAATGCCCGAGAGCGGGTTCTTCACTTCGTGCGCCAGCATTGCCGCCAGCGCGCTCACCGAGCGGGCGGCGCTTCGGTTCGACATCTGGCGATCGATGCTGCGCGCGATCGACTGCTCGACGAGCGATATGGCGACGAGTCCGTCGCTCTCGACGATCGGCGACACGCGCAACGCGCAGAAGCGGTTGCCGATGCGCGGCGACGACAGGGTAATGCCGTTCTCGGCGACGGCGCCGCCGGTCACCAGTACCTGCTCCAGCAGCGAGAACAGCGGCGTATCTTCCGGCACGAACTCGCTCAGCGGATGGCTGACCAGACGCGCGCGGCCCACGCCGAAAAACTGTTCGGCCGAGAGGTTGGCGTAGTGGATCAGGCCCGCGCCGTCGACCACGACCACCGCTTCGGAAAGCGAGTCGAGGATGGAACTCGGGAACTGGTCTCCCGCGGAATCGCTGCGCTTCAGGGGACGCAATGCCATCTCACGCTGCCTGCCGTTCGAGGGCGGGCAGGAAGAACGAGGCGAGCAGCGCCCGCACCTTGTCGGCGTCGGTCTCGCGATTCACGGCGAAGCGGAACTCGGCCGACGCCGTCAGCCCCTTCGAGTACCAGCCGAGATGCTTGCGGGCCATGCGCACGCCCGTCTCGGTGCCATAGTGGGAGAGCATCGCCTCGAAGTGTTGGCGAACGGTCGCGTACTGCTCGGCCAGCGACGGATCGGGCAGGCGCTCGCCCGTACGCAGATAATGCATGGCCTGGTTCAGAAACCACGGGCGGCCATACGCACCGCGCCCGATCATGATGCCGTCGGCGCCGGACTGTTCCAGCGCCTGGTCGACGTCTTCGAGCGTGGTGATGTCGCCGTTGGCGATGACCGGCAGCCGGGTCGCGGCCTTCACCTCGCGGATGAAGCCCCAGTCGGCGTGCCCGTCGTAGAACTGGCAGCGCGTGCGGCCATGAATGGTCAGCAGCTTGATGCCGCACTCTTCGGCGATGCGCGCGAGGTTGGGCGCGTTGCGGTTGGTCGCGTCCCACCCGGTGCGCATCTTGAGCGTCACCGGCAGCTTCACGGCCTTGGCGGTGGCCTCGAGGATCTTCGCGGCATGCACTTCGTCGCGCATCAGCGAGGAGCCGGCATGGCCGTTCACGACCTTCTTCACCGGGCAGCCGAAATTGATGTCGATGATCGCCGCCCCGCGGTCTTCGTTCAGCTTGGCGGCGTCGGCCATGACCTGCGGCTCGCAGCCCGCGAGTTGCACGGACATCGGGAATTCTTCCGGCGACGTCTTGGCCATCAGCAAGGTCTTGCGGTTCTCCCGCACCATCGCAGCCGAGGCGATCATCTCGGACACGACGAGGCTCGCCCCACTCCGCTTCACCATCTGACGGAACGGCATGTCCGAGACACCCGAAAGGGGCGCCAGGATCACGGGATCGTCGAGGCGAACGGGGCCGATATCGATGGGCTGGAGACGAGAAACTTTGTTCATTCCCTGATCAGATTATAGGCATCTTGTGCACTGCACAATAATTGAGCGAGCATTAGCGGGTCCCGGCGGGCGGCGCAAGCGTCGGAAGTGCGCCCCCGCTAACCCGATGTTATCTAAGCCTTCGTGACGACTTGCACCGCCCTCATCGTGGCCGCCGGCCGCGGGAATCGCTTCGGCGGCCCGCTGCCCAAGCAGTATGCCGACTGGGAAGGACAACCGATCCTGCGTCATACCATTCTCGCGCTGCGGGCGTCGCCGGCCATCACCGACGTACGCGTCGTCATCTCCGCCGGCGACGAACCTCACTACAACGCCGCAACAAGCGATCTCGGGTTGGCATCGCCGGTCGCGGGTGGGGTGAGCCGGCAGCAATCGGTCCTCAACGGTCTGGAGAGTCTGGCGGCGAACGCTCCCGACTTCGTGGCTGTCCATGACGCTGCGCGTCCGTTCGTACGGGCCGGAGATATCACGGCCTGCCTTGCCGCCGCGAGCCGCCCTGGAATAGACGGCGCCGTCCTCGGCATTCCGCTCGCGGACACGCTGAAACGCGTGGACAGCGACGGTGCGGTCTCGGCGACGGTACCGCGCGCGAACCTCTGGCGCGCCCAGACACCGCAGATCTTCCGCTTCGCCACGTTGCTCGCCGCCCATCGTGCCGCGGCATCGCTTGGCGCCGACGAGGCAACGGCGCTCACCGACGATGCAGCCGTGGCCGAGCGCGCCGGCATGAAGCTTGTCATGGTGGCCGGCCACGAGGACAACACCAAGATCACCACCGCCCATGACCTCGAACGGACACGCTCCATGGAAACCCGCACGGCCTCCGGCTTCGACGTCCACGGCTTCGCGCCGGGCCACGCCGTCATGCTGGGCGGCATCGACATCGCCCACACGCATGCCCTCGCCGGCCACTCCGACGCCGACGTGGCGCTTCATGCGTTGACCGATGCCCTTCTGGGAACGATCGGCGCCGGCGACATCGGCAAGCACTTTCCGCCTTCCGATCCGCAGTGGCGCGGCGCGTCGTCCGACCGTTTCCTGCAGCATGCCGTCGCGCTGGTGAAGCAACGCGGCGGGCGCATCACGCATCTTGATCTCACTTTGGTCTGCGAGGCGCCCAAGATCGGCCCACATCGCGAGGCTATGGTGGCCAGCATCGCGCGCATCGCCGGCGTCACCGCCGATCGCGTGAGCGTGAAAGCGACCACGACGGAAGGGCTGGGCTTCACCGGCCGCCGCGAAGGCATCGCGGCACAGGCCGTGGCGACCGTCGAATTGCCCAGGCATTAGGAGTACCCGATGTTCGATCACGAGATCCGAGACGCTGCCGAGCGCGTGCTCACCTCCTGCCGCAAGCACGGACTCAAGGTCGTGACGGCGGAGTCCTGCACCGGTGGCCTGGTGGCTGCGGCGCTGACGGCGATCGCGGGATCTTCCGATGTCGTCGACCGCGGCTTCGTCACCTATTCCAACGAGGCCAAGCACGAGATGCTGGGCGTGGCGCTCGATACCATCGATAAGCACGGCGCCGTGAGCGAGGCCACCGCCCGCGCGATGGCGCGCGGCGCGCTGACCCATTCGCTGTCGGACATCTCCGTCTCCGTGACCGGCGTCGCCGGGCCGGGCGGCGGCAGCGCCGAAAAGCCGGTCGGCTTGGTGCACTTCGCGGCCGCCCGGTCGGGCTTCGATCTCGTGGCAGAGCATCACGTTTTTCCGGGCGACCGCGACGGCATCCGCCGGCAGGCCACCCTCACCGCGCTCAGCCTCCTCGCGGCCCTGGCCGAACGCTAGTTCCCGGTTTCCCGGATCTTCCCGAGCCGCCGGGAATCCTCGGATGTCGATGGCAAAAGGCTTTCACGGGATTCTTCCCGATTTCCCGAACTCCCCGTAGAGCTTGGCGGCGCGGGTCTCGAAGGCCGCGACCATGCGCTTCACCGCTTCGGCGAAAAGCACCCGCACGGTGTGCTGCAGGATCAGCGACCTGAACTCGAATTCGAGCGCGAACTCGATCTCGGTGCCGTCGGGATGCGGCCTGAACTGCCAGCGGCTGGCCAGGTGCTTGAACGGCCCCTCCACGCCCGTGGTCTCGATGCGCGGACCCGACGGGTCGTCCGGCGTCAGCACCACGCGGGAAACGAACTTCTCGTGGAACGGGCCAAAGCCGATGGCGAGCTCGTCGATCTCCCGGCCTGGCCCTTCCTGCCGGCGGACTCGGGCCGCCGTGCACCAGGGCAGGAACTCCGGATAGCGCGGCACGTCGGCCACGAGATCGAACAGCTGCCTCGGCGCGAAGCGCACGACTTTGCGCTCGGCGTGCTTGGTGATCGCCACGGTGCGTCTAGGTCTTGAGCTGGGCGGCGCGCGCTGCCCGAAGGCGAACGAAATCGTCGCCGGCGAAATAGCTCGACCGCGTGAGCGGCGACGCCGAGACCATCAGGAAGCCCTTGGCGCGCGCCATCGCCGCCAGCTCGTCGAACTCCGCCGGAGTCCAGAAGCGGTCGAGCGGTGCGTGCTTGGGCGTGGGCTGCAGGTACTGGCCGATGGTGATGAAGTCGACGTCAGCGGCGCGCAGGTCGTCCATCACCTGCAGAATCTCCTCGCGCGTCTCGCCGAGGCCCACCATCAGGCCGGACTTGGTGAACATCGCGGGATCGATTTCCTTCACGCGCGCGAGCAACCGCAGCGAGGTGAAGTAGCGCGCGCCCGGGCGGATCGTCGTGTAGAGCCGCGGCACCGTCTCGAGATTGTGGTTGAAGACGTCGGGACGCGCGGCGACCACGGTCTCGATCGCGCCGGGCTTCTTCATGAAGTCCGGCGTCAGAACCTCGATCGTGGTCTTCGGCGCTGCAGCGTGCAGCGCGTCGATCACCTGCGCGAAATGCCCTGCCCCGCCGTCGTCGAGGTCGTCACGATCGACCGACGTCACCACGACATGGTCGAGGCCGAGCTTGCCCACGGCTTCGGCGATGTTCGCGGGTTCGTGCGGGTTGAGCGCGCCGGGCTTGCCTGTCGCAACGTTGCAGAAGGCACAGGCCCGCGTGCAGGTCTCGCCCATGATCATGAACGTCGCGTGCTTCTTCTTCCAGCACTCGCCGATGTTCGGGCACGCGGCCTCCTCGCAGACCGTCGTGAGCTTGAGCTCGCGCATCAGCCGCTTGGTCTCGGCGTATTCCGGCGAGTTGGGCGCACGCACCCGAATCCAGTCCGGCTTGCGCTGGATGGGATTGTCCGGCCGATGCGCCTTCTCGGGATGGCGTTCGGCGCGGCTCAGGAGGGGCTTGTCGCCAGAAGCGTTAATAGGGCCGTCCATGGGACGCTAGATATGGAGCGTCCGGCCGTACGCCGCCAGTACCGACTCGTGCATCATTTCCGAGAGGGTGGGATGCGGGAACACCGTGGCCATCAGCTCGGCCTCGGTCGTCTCCAGCGTCTTGGCGATGCTGTAGCCCTGGATCAGCTCCGTCACTTCGGCGCCGATCATGTGGGCGCCCAGCAGCTCGCCGGTCTTGGCGTCGAAGATCGTCTTGATGAAACCCTCGGGCTCGCCCAGGGCGATTGCCTTGCCGTTGCCGATGAACGGGAATTTGCCGACCCTGATCTGCAGGCCCTTGGCCTTAGCCGCAGCCTCCGTCATGCCGATCGACGCCACCTGCGGCTGACAGTAGGTGCAGCCCGGGATGTTCTCGGTCTTCATCGGATGCACGCCCTTCACGCCCGCGATCTTCTCGACCACGAGCACACCCTCATGCATCGCCTTGTGCGCGAGCCAGGGCGGCCCCGCCACATCGCCCAGCGCATAGACGTTCGGTTCGCCCGTAAAACCCCACTGATCGATCACGATGTGGGTCTTCTCGACCTTCACTTTCGTGCCTTCGAGGCCGAGGTTCTCGACGTTGCCCACGATGCCGACCGCCGAGATCACGCGGTCGACGGTTATCTGCTCGCTCTTGCCGCCGACCGTGATCGTGGCCGTCACGTTGTTGGCACCCTTCTTCAGGTTCGACACCGTGGCGCCGACCAGGATCTTCATGCCCTGCTTCTCGAATGCCTTCTTGGCGAATGCGGAGACTTCCTCGTCCTCCACCGGCAGGATGCGCGGCAGCACCTCGCACACCGTCACCTCGGCGCCCATGGTGCGATAGAAGCTCGCGAACTCGATGCCGATCGCGCCCGAGCCGATCACCAGCAGCGACTTCGGCATCGCCTCCGGCACCATCGCTTCGCGATAGCTCCAGATCAGCTTGCCGTCGGACTCGAGGCCCGGCAGCTGCCGCGCGCGCGCGCCGGTCGCGAGGATCACGTTCTTGTAGGTGAGCGTCACGTTGCTCTTGTCGTTCATCGCCACGGCAAGCTTGCCCGCGCCGGCGAGCTTGGCCGTACCGTCGAACACTGTGATCTTGTTCTTCTTCATCAGGCCTTTGACGCCGTTACTGAGCTGGCCCGCCACCTTGCGCGAGCGCTCGACGATCTTCTTGTGATCGTAGGAGACGTCCTTGACCGTGAGACCGTAGGCCTCGGCGTGCTTGATCAGCCCGTAGACTTCCGAGGTGCGCAGCAGCGCCTTGGTCGGAATGCAGCCCCAGTTGAGGCAGATGCCGCCCATGTTCTCGCGCTCGACGACAGCCGTCTTCATGCCGAGCTGCGCGGCACGAATCGCGGCGACGTAGCCACCCGGCCCGCCGCCCACGACGATCAGATCGAAACTGGTATCAGCCATCGTTCGGCTCCCAATCGTGGCCACACAGCAACCTCATGCTGAGGAGCGAGCGCAGAGAGCGTCTCGAAGCATGGGCAACCGGCACCGTGCCTGCAGCCCACCCTTCGAGACGCGCCCCTTCGGGGCGCTCCTCAGGGTGAGGTGATTTTTGTCGAAGCAGCATCCTTACGCCAGCATCGCGGCGGGTTGCTCGATGTAGGACTTCAGCGTCTGCATGAACTGCGCGCCCATGGCGCCATCGACCACGCGATGATCGACCGCGAGCGTGCAGTTCATCATCGTGCGCACGACAGCTTGGCCCTTGCGCGCCACGACACGTTCTTCGCCCACGCCGACGGCCAGGATCATCGCCTGCGGCGGGTTGATGATGGCCGAGAAGTGCGTGACCCCGAACATCCCGAGGTTCGAGATCGTGAAGCCGCCGCCCTGGAACTCCTCGAGCTTCAGCTTGCCGGTCTTGGCGCGTGCGGCGAGGTCCTTCATTTCCACGGAAATCCGGGTCGCGCCCTTCATGTCGGCGTTGCGCACGATCGGCGTGATCAGGCCCCGATCGGTGGCGACGGCCACGGAGATGTCGACCGCGCCGTACTGGATCATCTCGTCCTCGGTCCACGAGGCGTTGCACTCCGGATGGTCGCGCAGCGCCATGGCGCAGGCCTTGACCACCATGTCGTTGACCGAGACCTTGGCGCCCTTTTTCTCTGCGATGACGTTGATGGCGGCACGGGCGGCCAGCAGCGCGTCGATCTCCATCTCCATCGTGAGATAGAAATGCGGCACGGTCTGCTTGGACTCGAGCATGCGCCGCGCGATGACCTTGCGGACGGCGGTGTGCGGGATGCGCTGGTCACCGGCCACGGTGACGATCGGCTGCGCAACAGGTGCTGTCCGGGGTGCTGACGCCGGCGCGGCCGCCGCGGCAGTGCCGGGCTTCGCGCCTTCGACGTCGGCCTTCACGATGCGGCCGTTCGGGCCGGAGCCCTTGATGCCCTTGAGGTCGACACCCTTCTCCGCGGCAATGCGCTTGGCGAGCGGCGAAGCAAAGATGCGTGCGCCATCATGCTTTTCCGGACCGCGAGCCTCTGGCTCGCTCTGAGGCGCCCCGGAGGCTCGCGGTCCCGGAGAAGCTTGAGGTGCAGGCTTGGCCTCGGCCTTCGGAGCTGGTGCAGCCGCCGCAGCCGGCGCCGCGCCCGCCTTCTCGCCCTCTTCCAGCAACACGGCGATCACGGCATTCACTGCCACGCCTTCGGTGCCTTCCGGCACGACGATCTGGCCGACCTTGCCCTCGTCGACGGCCTCGACTTCCATGGTGGCCTTGTCGGTCTCGATCTCGCACACGACCTGGCCGGACTTCACCGTGTCGCCGACCTTGACGTGCCACTTGGCGAGCTTGCCCTCGGTCATGGTGGGCGAGAGCGCGGGCATCAGGATGTTGATCGACATGATCGCTGCTCCCCGCGTCTAGCGATTGACGGCCGCGCGCGCGGCCTCGACGATGTTGTCGACCTGCGGCAGTGCCATCTTCTCGAGGTTCGCCGCATACGGCAGCGGAATGTCGAGACCGGCCACCCTCTTCACCGGCGCGTCGAGATAATCGAACGCATGATCCATCATCAGGGCGGCGAGTTCGGAGCCGATGCCCGCGAAGGGCCAGCCTTCCTCGACCGACACGAGGTGATTGGTCTTCTTCACCGACGCCACGATCGTCTCGGTGTCGAACGGGCGCAGGCTGCGGAGGTTGATCACCTCGGCGTCGATGCCGTGCTTGGCGAGTTCGTCGGCCGCCTGCAGCGCCTTGCCGACCATGATCGAGAACGCCGTGATGGTGACGTCCTTGCCCGGACGCTCGATCTTGGCCTTGCCGATCGGCAACACGAAGTCGGGGTCTTCCGGCACGTCGAACTGCTGACCGTAGAGGATCTCGTTCTCGAGGAAGATCACCGGATTGGGATCGCGGATCGCGGCCTTCAGCAGGCCCTTGGCGTCCGCGGCACTCCACGGGGCGAGCACGCGCAATCCTGGCACGTGCGCGTACCAGCTCGCGTAGCACTGCGAGTGCTGGGCGCCGACGCGCGAGGCCGCGCCGTTGGGGCCACGGAAAACGATCGGGCAGCCCATCTGTCCGCCCGACATGTACAGAGTCTTGGCCGCCGAGTTGATGATCTGGTCGATCGCCTGCATGGCGAAGTTGAAGGTCATGAACTCGACGATCGGGCGCAGGCCGCCGAACGCGGCGCCGACGCCGAGGCCCGCGAAGCCGTGCTCGGTGATCGGCGTGTCGATGACGCGCTTCTCGCCGAATTCCTCGAGCAGGCCCTGGCTCACCTTGTAGGCGCCCTGGTACTGGGCCACTTCCTCGCCCATCAGGAAGACGCTGCCGTCCTTGCGCATCTCCTCGGACATTGCATCGCGCAAGGCTTCGCGCACCGTCATCTTGACCATCTTGCCCGAGTATTCCGGCTCCCGTGCCGATGCGTGCACGACGGGAGCCGGCGGCGGCGACTCATGCTTTTCTGGACCGCGAGCCTCTGGCTCGCTCTGTGGCGAGCCGGAGGCTCGCGGTCCGGCAGAGGCCTGAGGAGCGGGCGCATCGGAGACGCTCTCGCCGTCGGCCGCGAGCACGCAGATCGGCGTGTTGACCGCGACGCCCTCGGTGCCCTCCTCGACCAGGATCTTGGCGACCTTGCCCTCGTCGACCGCCTCGACTTCCATCGTGGCCTTGTCGGTCTCGATCTCGCAGATCACCTGGCCCGACTTCACGTCGTCGCCGACCTTCACGTGCCACTTGGCAAGCTTGCCCTCGGTCATCGTGGGCGACAGCGCGGGCATCAGAACATTCGTGGACATACGGTTACGCTCCGACCAGCACGTCGGTCCACAATTCGGACGGATCGGGCTCGGGACTGTGTTGGGCGAATTCGGCGGCATCGCCCACGATCTTGCGGATCTCCGCGTCGATCGCCTTGAGCTGGGCATCGTCGAGAATCTTCTGCTCGATCAGGCGCGCCTTGAGGTGGTCGATCGGATCGCGCTCGTTGCGATACTTGTCGACCTCTTCCTTGCTGCGGTACTTCGCCGGATCGCTCATCGAGTGGCCGCGATAGCGATAGGTCTGCATCTCGAGGATGTACGGCCCGTTGCCGCCCTTGGCATGCTCGACCGCGCGTTCACCGGCCGCGCGCACCGCCAGCACGTCCATCCCGTCGACCGCTTCGCCCGGAATGCCAAAGGCCTCGCCGTGCTTGTAGAGCTCGGTCACCGCGGTCGAGCGCTCGACCGAGGTGCCCATGCCGTAGCGGTTGTTCTCGATGATGTAGATCACCGGCAGCTTCCAGAGGGCCGCCATGTTCATGGCCTCGTAGACCTGGCCCTGGTTGGCCGAACCGTCGCCGAAGTAGGTCAGCGAGACGTTCTTGTTGCCGTGATACTTGTGCGCGAAGGCCAGCCCCGTGCCGATCGGTACCTGGGCACCGACGATGCCGTGGCCGCCGTAGAAGTTCTTCTCGCGGCTGAACATGTGCATCGAGCCGCCCTTGCCGTGGGAGTAGCCGCCGCTACGGCCTGTCAGTTCGGCCATCACGCCCTTGGGATCCATACCGGCCGCGATCATGTGCCCGTGGTCGCGATAGGAGGTGATGATCGCGTCCTTGCCGTCGATCGTGGACTGCATCCCGACCACGACCGCTTCCTGGCCGATATAGAGATGGCAGAAGCCACCGATCAGGCCCATGCCGTAGAGCTGCCCGGCGCGCTCCTCGAAGCGGCGGATCAGCAGCATGGTTCGATAATAGGATTTCAACTCGTCGGGGCTGACACTGTTGTCGCCGGCTTTCGCCGGTTTGGTCTTGGCGGCAGAAGGTGCCGCCTTCGGCTTGGTGGCCGGTTTCGCCATGGACATTTCCCCTCGGTAAGCCCCGACGCGGCTTATAGCATCGCCCATGCCGATGTGGTTGATCTGGCTGCAAAATATTGGTTTTAGCGCGTGTGCGCCGCAGCAATCGGCCCATTGCTTGCGTTTGGAAATACGGCGCGGAAAGTTTCTTTCAGATGACCGCAGCGCGGTCCTTCTTCAACGCGTCGGCGTGAAGATGATCACGTCGTCCTTGCGGGCATAGTTGAGCAACGCGCGAGCACGCTCGTCGAGCATATCGGGGTCGAGACTCTGGTTGCGAAGAGCCGAAACACGGCGCTCCCAGA
The DNA here is from genome assembly GCA_903915535.1 of Enhydrobacter aerosaccus. Taxonomy (GTDB): domain Bacteria; phylum Pseudomonadota; class Alphaproteobacteria; order Reyranellales; family Reyranellaceae; genus Reyranella; species Reyranella aerosaccus_C. Next base: position 6,793 of record CAIWTJ010000018.1, on the reverse strand, counting down.
TCTTCTTCGTGGTCTCCGCTTCGGCCAGATTCTGGTTCGCGGTCTGCACTTCACGCTCGAGCCGCGCCATGGCCAGCAAGCCGCGATCGCCATTCACCAGGTGATAGCCGAAGTAGCCAAACAAGGTGGCGAAGATCACGGGAGCCAGAATCTGGCGGGGACGCAACAACATATGCCGATTTCCTCATGGCATATGCCAACATATGGTGCTGAAAATCAAGGATTTTCAGCCAACCCCAGCCGGACGCGGCGATTATGGCGTCCCTTGTTCTCGATTTTGAGGATGCGCAATGGCGGCGAGTTGCCTGTCGCCGTGAGATGCGTACCGCCGCAGGCCTGACGATCGAGCCCCACGATCTCGACAATGCGCACCTTGCCATCGGGCGTGGGCGGCGGCGCCACGGAGCGGCTGCGGATCAGCCCATGCTCCGCCTGGGCCACCGACATGCCGATGTAGGCAAAGGTCACCGGGATGTTCTGGCGAATCGCATCGTTGATCGGGCCTTCGAGCGCCCGCAGGCGATCGTTGTCCGCGCCGGGTACGTCGAAATCCATGCGCGCCGTGCCGTCGGCCGCCATCTGCACGCCGGTCACCAGCGCCCCGTCGAAGCTCTGGAAGACATAGGCGTTCAGGATGTGGGTGCCGGTATGGAGCTGGCGCATCTTCTGCCGGAAAATGGGATCGACGGCCGCCTCAACGGAACCTGCGATCTCGGCCTGCGTGTCCAGAAGGTGCCAGATGTTGCCACCCGCAACCTCGAAGCCCGTAACCTTGGCCTCGCCCCCGTTCCATTTCAGGCTGCCGATATCTGCGAGCTGCCCGCCACCCCCCGGGTAAAACGGGGTTTGCGCGAGCAGCACCTTGCCGGGCATCGCGTCGACGACTTCGGTGACGAGGGTCAGGGTTTCGGGATTGTCGTGACAGAACAGATGCATGCCGCATCTTCGCTGCCCGGCAAGTGGCGGGTATTGGCGAAAATTGCTCCTGTCGTCCTGAGCGCAGCGAAGGACCTGGCATTCGCCATGAGCGCGCCGCCGATCGTTCCGTGAGATCCTTCGCTGCGCTCAGGATGACAGTGCGGCGCGAGCAAACTGCAGCGGCGTGATGCCGTAGCAGCGCTTGAAGTGCTTGGTGAGCGCGCTCTGGTCATAGAAGCCCACGTCGGTCGCGATATCGGCCAAGGGGCGTGCCCGACTCAGATGCCGGCAGGCCATGCCGAGGCGTACCTGGGTAAGATAGGCGTGTGGCGTGAGGCCGACCGCACGCTTGAACAGCCCGATCAGCTGGAAGCTAGTGAGACCGACGTCGCCAGCGAGGTCATCGAGACGCAGTTCGCAGGCGTATTCTCCCTGCATGCGCTCCCTCACCCGCTCGAACAGCGCCCGGTCGCGCGGAGCCGCTTCGATGCGTGCGCCGCTGCCGTGGCGCTGGAACAACTGTCCGAAGCTCGCCACCAGCAGCTCACGCTCCTCGAAGGCATCGCGGCCGTCTTCAATCGCGAGGTGCATTGCCAGGAAAGCGTCGATCAAGTCGCGGTCGGTGAAGACGTTGCGCGTAAAGTACGGAATCTCCTCGATGCCGAGCGCACGCGCGACCTCGTCGAGCGCCGGCTTCGTCAGGTACATCGAGCGATATTTCCACCGCTCGCTCCAGCCCATCCGACCACCATGAGGTTCTTCCGGGTTGAAGACAAAGAGCGTCGCGGGCGTCGCCTCCTCGATCCGACCGCGGCTTTTCACGATCGAGCCGCCCTGCTCCGTCATCGCGACCACGAGCGCGTCATGGGTGTGCAGCGGATATTCGTGGGTCGTGAAGTCGGCGTTCAGCAGGCTGAGGCCGGTGAGATGGCGGTCCCACCAGTATTGCGTCGAGTTTCGGGGATCGCTGCGCGCCATGGCGCAATTTTTACCAATACCCACCCATGGGGCGCCACTAGCCTTTGGCCATGATCGCACGCACCTGGCGCGGCCGCGCCACGACGGCGAAGGCCGATGCTTACGCCCGTCATTTCACCGACAACGTCCTGCCGGAACTGAAAAGCCTGCCGGGTCACCGCGGCACATACTTGTTGCGCAGCGAGGCCGGCGGCGCGGTCGAGTTTACCGCCGTGACGCTCTGGGAGTCGCGGGAGTCGATCAGGGCTTTTGCCGGGCCGGACATTTCGAAAGCCCATGTCGAACCTGACGCGCGAGCGGTCTTGTCCGATTTCGACGCCCATGCAGAGCATTACGACGTGGTGGTCAGCGCCGTGTCCTGAGCAGGTACGTGTCCATGATCCAGCCGTGCGTCTGGCGCGCCTCGGCGCGGACCTTCTCGATTTCGGCCTTCACCTCCGACAGATGCCCCGAGATCAGGATCTCGTCCTTCGTGCCGAGATAGGCGCCCCAGAAGATATCGTAGTCGCCCGGCACATGGGCGAAGGCTTGGTCGCCGTCGAGCAAAATCACGCTGTCTATGCCTTGGGGCAAACCGAGCATGGCCTTGCGGCCGGTCGTGAGCAGCACCGGCTCACCGATGTGATTGAGCGCGATGCCGTGACGCGCGGCCAGTGCTTGCACGGCGGTGATACCGGGGATGACCTCGACTTCGACGTCCAGCCGCTCCATCAGCCGCAGCGTGCTGTCGTAGAGCATGGGGTCACCCCAGACGAGGAAGCCGCCGACCTTGCCGTCGGTCAAATGGCGCTCGAAGAGGTTCTCGTAATTCGATGTAAGGGCCGCGTGCCAGTCGTCGACGGCGCCGCGATAGTCTTCGCCGGCGGCGCGGCGTCGAGGAATATCGACACCCACTGTTTCGTAGCGCTTCTTGCCGACGAACCGCGCGAGAATCTCCTCGCGCAGGTGACGCAGCGCGGACTTCTCCTCGCCCTTGTCGGGAATGAAGAAGACATCGACCCTGTTGAGGGCATCGATCGCCTGAACCGTCAGATAGTCCGGGTTCCCCGCGCCGATGCCGATCACCAGGATCCTGCGCATCTGGTCGCGCTCAGGCCCCGCGCAGGATCGACTTGCCGGCGTAGCGCGCCTGCGTGCCGAGCTGTTCCTCGATCCGCAGGAGCTGGTTGTACTTGGCCAGGCGATCCGAGCGCGACAACGAGCCGGTCTTGATCTGACCGCAGTTGGTCGCGACCGCGAGGTCGGCGATGGTCGAATCCTCGGTCTCGCCCGAACGATGCGACATCACGGCGCCGTAGCTCGCGTTGCGCGCCATCGCCACGGCTTCCATCGTCTCGGTGAGCGAGCCGATCTGGTTGACCTTCACCAGGATCGCGTTGGCCAGTCCGTCCTTGATGCCCTGTCCCAGGCGCTTGGGGTTGGTGACGAAGAGATCGTCGCCCACGAGCTGGATCTTCTTGCCCAGCCTGTCGGTGATCGCCTTCCAGCCGGCCATGTCGTCCTCGGCCATGCCGTCCTCGATCGACACGATCGGGTAGCGCTTCACGAGATCGGCGTAGTAGTCGACCATCCCGCCGGCATCGAGCGACTTCTTCTCGCCCTCGAGCTCGTACTTGCCCTTCTTGAAGAACTCTGTGGAAGCAGGATCGAGCGCCAGCATCACGTCCTCGCCGGGGCGATAGCCCGCCTTCTCGATCGACTTCATGATGAAGGCGAGGGCCTCGTCGGCCGTCGCGAGGTTCGGCGCGAAGCCGCCCTCGTCGCCGACGTTCGTGTTGTGGCCCGCATCCTTGAGCTGGGTGCGCAGTGCATGGAACACCTCGGAGCCCATGCGCAGCGCCTCGGAGAAGCGGCTCGCGCCCACCGGCATGATCATGAATTCCTGGATGTCGATCGGGTTGTCCGCATGCGCGCCGCCGTTGATGATGTTCATCATCGGCACGGGCAGCAGCGAGGCCTGGCTGCCGCCGACATACTTGTAGAGCGGCAGGTCGCTTTCCATCGCCGCGGCCTTGGCGACCGCGAGCGAGACGCCCAGGATTGCGTTGGCGCCGATGCGTGCCTTGTTCGGCGTGCCGTCGAGTTCGATCATCGCCTTGTCGATCTTGATCTGGTCGCGCGCCTCGAGACCGGACAGCAGGTCCATGACCTCGGAGTTCACCGCGTTCACCGCCTTCAGCACGCCCTTGCCGCCGTAGCGCTTCTTGTCGCCGTCGCGCAGCTCGACCGCCTCGTGCGCGCCTGTCGACGCGCCGGACGGCACGGCGGCACGGCCGCGCGCGCCGCTCTCCAGCTCGACATCGACCTCGACCGTCGGATTGCCCCGGCTGTCCAGGATTTCGCGGGCATGAATCTCGACGATGGCGCTCATAGGGGAAACTCCGCTTAAACCCGGGTTTCTCTAGCGGCGCGTCCCCTTGCGGGCAAGTGACCTAACGCCAGTCGCTCTTGAGGGATTGGTCGCTCTTCCACTTCTCGACGGCGCCGATGTCGTCGCAGGCAAAAGCCTGGGCGTTCTTGCGCGGGGTCCCCTCGACCCAGGCGAACAGCAGGCACTGGCCATAGTTCTTGTCGCCCTGCTTCACGTCGAATTTCACCTCGGCGGTCGTGGCCGCGCCGGCCTTGGCCTGGCCGTAATCGTCGATCGCGGGCGTGATGTCGCCGATCGTGCGGCCTGCGCCCTTGTTCTCGGCGTACCACTTGGCAAAGTCGGGGAATTCGTCACCGGCCGCGCCCTTCCCGTCCGCTGTCACATAGGCCTTCACGTCTTTCGCCAGCGCCTGCGTCGCCGCTTCGGCCTTCGGCTCGGCAGCCTTTCGGGCCGCCGCGCGCTTGGCCTGGAGGGCCTTCAGCAGGTCGGCGTTGGAAGGCGGCGGCGGCGGCGCAGCCGCTGTCTGCGTCGAGGGATCGAGGCGTCGGATCGGCGCCTTGGCGGCTTCGTTGTTCAGGGTCACCGCTTCGGTCGGCGTGAGTTTGCCCACCTGGGTGTATCCATGGCTCTTCTGCCATTCGGTGATGGCCTTCATCGAGGCTTCCGACTTCAGGTCGCCGTCGATCGGACCGTTGTACCTGTCGAGCGTGCGCAGCGACTCCTGGAGCTTGCGGCGGTCCGCGTCCGGCTTTTCCAGCACACTCGTGTAGTCGGGCGCCGCCGCGGGACGCGAGGCCGTCGCGGCAAGTGGCGCTGCAGCGGGCGGCGGGGCGGCGTGGCTCGACGCGCAGGATCCCGGATTTTGGAAGCAGCGCTCGGCATCGGTCGCGCTCAACTGACCGAAGGCAACTCCCGGCACGGCAAAGACGACAAGGGCTGCCGCGAGATGCAGGCGTTGCATTCAGATGCCGCCATAGGTGTTGGCCGCGAGCTGCGCCGGCAGGCCGATCACGAGCACGACAGGCTGGCCGTTCGGCGTCGAGCCACGCGCGATGATATGGTCGTTGGGCGCGCCGACCTTGCTCTCGTAGGTGCCCTTGCCCGCGAATTTGCCGTCGAAACAGGAGAGCGAGAAGCGGCCGCTATTGGCGGTGTCGTTGGTGAAGGTGCCCTCGCAGACAGGCTCGGCCCGCACGTTCTCGACGGTGAAAGTGACCGAGCGATCGCGGCCGATCAGGGCGCCGTATCGCGTGATGCCGTTCAGCCGGGCCACGTTGCCCTTGGGATCGCGATAGAAGATCGACGAGGGTCCATAGGCCTGGTCGGGCATGGTCTCCCTGGGCACTACATAGGTCTCGTCGCTGATCACGACCTTGCAGGCGCAGTTGGTGGGATAGTTCTCGCCGAGCGGTCCCAGTTCGGCGAGATGCCGGTTGCAGTTCGACACGGCAGTGTCCTGCACTTCGCGCTCACTCATCTGTCCCTTGGTGTAGGCGTCGGAATAGACGAAGGCACACTGCTTGGGCATCGGCACGGCGACCGACTTGTGGCTGGCGGCCATCGTCTCCGTGTCGACCCAGTAGCGTTGAGCCATTTCCGGGAAGCGCAGGAAGATCGCGTCGCGCCGGTTGGCCTTGCCGTACGGCGATTGCGCGGCGCTTTGCGCGAAGGCGCCGGCGCTCAGCGAGGTCAGAATGAGGAAGGCAGCGAGGATGGGACGGAACATGGCACCGAATTCAGCCGAGGAAGGTGACGGAATTACGACCCTACCGGGCGGAGCATCCCCGGCCTAGACGAGTCTGCTCTGGTTCTTGGCCGCGCCGATGAACGAACTGAACAGCGGATGGGGCGCAAAAGGCCGGGATTTCAGCTCGGGATGGTACTGCACGCCGATGAACCAGGGATGGTCCGGGATCTCGACGATCTCCGGCAGGATGCCGTCGGGCGACATGCCCGAGAAGCGCAGGCCCACCTGCTCCAGCCGGTCCTTGTAGTTGACGTTGACCTCGTAGCGATGCCGGTGGCGCTCGCTGATCACGTCCTGGCCGTAGATCTCGTGCACCTTGGTGCCGCGGCGCAGGTGCGCGTCGTAGGCGCCCAGCCGCATCGTGCCGCCCAGGTCGCCGTCGGCGGCGCGCGTCTCGATCTGGTTGCCCTTGACCCATTCGGTCATCAGGCCGACCACGGCATGGTCGGTCGGGCCGAACTCGCTCGACGAAGCGTCCTCGATGCCGAGAAGATTGCGAGCGGCCTCGATGACTGCCATCTGCATGCCGAAGCAGATGCCGAAGAACGGCACCTTGCGCTCGCGGGCGAACTTCACCGCGTGGATCTTGCCCTCGGTGCCCCGCTCGCCGAAGCCGCCTGGTACCAGGATGCCGTTCACGTGCTCGAGATGGCTGACGGCGTCGTCGCGCTCGAATATCTCGGAGTCCATCCACTCGAGGCCGACCTTCACGTTCGAGCCGAAGCCGCCGTGGGTCAGCGCCTCCGACAGCGACTTGTACGCGTCGAGCAGCACCGTGT
>CAIWTJ010000017.1 GCA_903915535.1 Enhydrobacter aerosaccus | reverse complement strand
TCGAGAACACCGCGAAGCTGCCGGTCGAGCAGGTCGAGTTCGACGTTCATCCGACGCGCGACGGCAGGCTGGTCGTGATCCACGACGAGACGCTCGACCGCACGACCGACGGCCATGGCCCGGTGTGCGCGCACGACTGGGCCGATCTCTCGAAGCTGATCCTGAAGGGCAGCGGCGGCCAGCGCATGCTGCTGCTCGAGGAGGTGATGGATATCTTCCGGCCGACGAAGATCGTCCTCCGCCTCGAGATCAAGACCGGGCCCGGCCGCATGCCCTATCCCGACCCGCATGTGGCCAACGTCGTCAGCGCGGTGAAGGCGGGCGGCATGCTCGACCGCACCGTGCTCACCAGCTTCCAGCTCGGCACCGTCGCCGAAGCGCTGCGGCACGGCACGCCGCTGCGCAGCGTCTGGCTTGTGGCGCCCGCGACGCAGGTCGATATCGGCCTTGCCGCCGTGATCGCCGCGGCCAAGGCCAACGGCGTGCCGATGCTGGGCCTGCACGGCCCGCTCCTCGATCCACCGACGGTCGCCGCCGTGCGCAAGGCGGGCCTCGGCATCGGCGGCTGGGCGTGCAACACCGCTTCCCTGATTGGCAGTATGTTCGACCTCGGCGTCGACGTCTTCACCACCGACCGGCCGGACCTGGCGCTGGCCCAGCGAGACAAGCGATGAAAGAGACGAAAGACCATCCTGCCGCCTATCTGGCGAACGAAGGCTCGGCGCTCACCGTCGACAAGGCGTTCTACACGCGCATCGCCGAGGGCGGCGGGCGCAGGCTCGTCGAGAAATTCACCATTCCGATCCGCACGGGCCGCGCCTGGAAGGTGCCGGCGGGGCACGTCTTCCGCATTGTCACGTTCGAGGGGCCGCAGGTCGGCGACCTCAACATCTGGAACGCGCACAATCCGCGCGAGCGCCTCTGGGCCTCGCGCACGCGCCAGCTCCAGGCCGCGCACGTCACGACCTACGATCGCCTGTGGTCGACCTTGCCGTACCTGCGGCCGATCGCGACCATCACGGCGGACAGTCTCAAGGACTACGGCATCGACGAGTTCGGTGGCCGCATCCACGATCTGCTGGGCACGCGCTGCGATCCCTACGTCAACCGCATGCTGACCGGCCAGGATTTCGACCACCATTGCCATTCCAACCTGGTGCGCGCCGTGGCGCCGCACGGCCTGACCGAATTCGACGTGCACGACGTGCTGAACGTCTTCCAGTGCACGGGCCTCAACCACGCCGACAAATATTTCATGCGCGCGAGTCCCGCGAAGCAGGGCGACCACATCGAGTTCTTCGCCGAGATCGATCTCCTGTGCGCGCTCTCGACCTGCCCCGGCGGCGATCTCTCCGTGGCGCTGTGGGGCCCCGACGCGCAAGACCCGCTTACGATCTGCCGCCCGCTGGGGATCGAGGTGTACGCACTCGACCCAAAGCTGCTCGACGGCTGGAAATCGCCGCAGAGCCCTCCTTACAAAGGCGCGCACGGGATGAAATTGCAGAAGCCGGACTGGGCATAGCTGTCGTCCTGAGCGAAGCGAAGGACCTTACCCCCATTCCACAAGGTGGCGGTGGGTTTGGTGCCAGATCCTTCGCTACGCTCAGGATGACATGAAGTCTTCTTTTGTGAGCTACCTTGCGGCCCGCTCCGATCGCGCCAAGATGTCTCCCATGGCCCAGAAGAAAAAGCTCCGTCTCGGCGCATTCATGCGCCCCGTTTCAATTCACACCGCCGCCTGGCGTTATCCGGGCGGCACGCCGGATGCCAACTTCAATCTAAAGGCGCTGATTTCCTACGCGCAGACGCTGGAGCGCGGGAAGTTCGATGCCTTTTTCATGGCCGATCACCTGGCCGTGCTGAACATGCCGATGGAGGCGCTGAAGCGCTCGGCCACCGTCACCTCGTTCGATCCGCTGACCCTGCTGCCGGTGCTGTCTCAGCACACGTCGCATCTCGGCCTGATCGCCACGGCGTCGACCACCTTCGAGCCGGCCTACACGATCGCGCGCCGCTTCGCCTCGCTCGACCATATCTCCGACGGCCGCGCCGGCTGGAACCTGGTGACCACGTCCAATCCCGACGCCGCGCTCAACTTCAACATGGACGAGCAGATGGAGCATGGCGAGCGCTATGCCCGCGCCCGCGAGTTCTACGACGTGGTGACCGGCCTGTGGGATTCCTGGGCCGACGATGCCTTCATCCGCGACGTCGACAGTGGCATTTACTTCGATCCCGACAAGCTCCATGTGCTGGATCACAAGGGCAAGTACCTGAAGGTGCGCGGACCTCTCAACATCGCGCGGCCGGTCCAGGGCTGGCCGGTGATGGTGCAGGCGGGCGCGTCGGACGCGGGCCGCCAGCTCGCGGCGGAAACGGCGGAGATGGTCTTCGCGGCCGGCGGGCCGATCGAGGCGGGCCGCGCCTTCTATGCCGACGTGAAGGGCCGCGCGGCGAAGTACGGCCGCAACCCCGATCACATCAAGATCCTGCCGGGCGCGTTCACCATCATCGGCGACTCGCTCGACGAAGCGCAGGAGAAGCGACTGAAGCTCGACAGCCTGGTGAGCTACGACAGCGGCATCGCCGCACTCTCGATCGCCGTCGGCGTCGATGCGCGCAAGTTCGATCCCGATGGGCCGCTGCCGGAAATCCCCGAGACCAACCAGAGCAAGAGCGGCCGCGAGCGGGTCGTGGCGCTGGCCAAGCGCGAGAACCTGACGGTGCGCCAGCTCGCCGGCCGCCTCGGCGGCTACGGCGGGCTTGCCATGATGGGCACGCCCAAGATGATCGCCGACCAGATGCAGGAGTGGCTGGAGACGGAAGCCAGCGACGGCTTCAACGTCATGTTCCCCTACCTTCCGGGCGGGCTCGACGACTTCGTGAACAAGGTCGTGCCCGAGCTGCAGCGGCGCGGCATCTTCCGCACCGAGTACGAGGGCAAGACCCTGCGCGAGAACCTCGGCCTGCCGCGGCCCGAGAACCGGTTCTTTCCGGCGGTGAAACGCGCCGCCGAGTGAGCTAGGCTTTCGCCCGATCGGGAGGCTCCGATGAGCAACTGGCGTCGGCGTACGCTTCTTCTTGCTCCGCTGTTGATGGCCGTTCCGGCTGGCGTGTCGGCCGCCGACTCCGACATCGGCGTCGTGCTGATGCACGGCAAATGGGGAACCCCGGACAGGTTCATCAGCACCGTCGAGCTGGAATTGAAGGGCGCGGGCGTTCGCGTGATTTCCAAGGAAATGCCGTGGTCGGAGCTGCGCGCCTACGATGCGGGCTGGGATGACGCCATGGCCCAGATCGACGGCGAAGTGGCGTCGCTCAAGGCCGCCGGGGCGCGCAGGATCGTGGTCGGCGGCCACAGCATGGGCGCCAACGCAGCGCTGGGGTATGGCGCGCTCCATCCCGATATCGCGGGCGTGATCGTACTGGCGGCGGGGCACACGCCCGAGCGCGCCGCGCGGCGGCCCGAAATCGCGGCAAGCCTGGAAAAGGCGCACGGGGCGTTGGGCAGCGCGAGGGCGGATCAATACGCGAACTTCGCCGACTTCAACCAGGGCCGGACCAAGGACGTGTCGGCCAAGCCCGCCGTCTATCTCAGCTACTTCGATCCCGATGGGCCAGCGGTGATGCCACGCAATACCGCAAAGCTCTCGCCTGACACGGCCCTGCTGTGGGTCGTCGGCACCAAGGATCCGCTCTATCGCGAGGGCGCGGGCTACGCCTTCGATCGCGCGCCGCGCAATCCGCGCAGCCGCTTCGTCACGGTCGAGGCCGACCACGCGGGTACGCCGGCGGCGGCGCGCCGCATCGTCCTCGACTGGGTGAGGGATCTCTAAGGAGCCCGCATTGCTGGCCTCGTTTGTGATGGGCCGGTCTATTCGCTAGCCTCGCCGCATGACATTCGAGATCTCGGTCGGCAGCGCCGACGACGTGATGCGCATGGCCGAGTGGGCGGGCGACGAGGGCTGGAACCCGGGCAATACCGATGCCCAGGCGTTCTTCGCCATGGATCCCGGTGCCTTCCTGATCGGGCGGCTCGACGCCAAGCCGGTCGCCTGCATCTCGGTCGTGAAGTACGGCACGAGCTTCGGCTTCCTGGGCTTCTACATCGCCCGGCCCGAGATTCGCGGGAAGGGCTACGGCATCCAGGTGTGGAACGCCGGCATGAAGCGGCTGGCCGGGCGCAACGTCGGTCTCGACGGCGTGGTGGCGCAGCAGCACAACTACAAGAAGTCGGGTTTCCGCACCGCCTGGAACAACGCGCGGCACGAGGGCGTGCCGGCGCCGACGGCGCTGGCGGGTGGCGTCACGCTCGTCGATGCGCGCGGTGTCCCGTTTGACAGGCTCGCGGCCTATGACCGGCGCTTCTTTCCCGAGGCACGCGATTCGTTCCTGGCGCCGTGGATTACGCTGCCTGAGCGCGCGGCGATGGTGGCGATGCGCGATGGCGAGATCGCAGGGTTCGGCGTCATCCGCGCCTGCCGTGCGGCGTCGCGCATCGGACCGCTCTACGCCGCGACGCCGGAGATTGCGGCCATGCTGGTGAGTGGGCTGGCGGCGAAGGTGAACGCCAAGGCCGTGGCGCTCGACATTCCCGACCGCAACAAGGTGGCGACCGAGATGGCGCTCGGCCTCGGGCTCACGCCGTCGTTCGAAACCGCGCGCATGTACACCGGCCCCGATCCCGCCATCGACACGGCGGGACTGTTTGCGGTGACCAGCCTCGAGCTCGGCTAGTTAGTAAGTGGCCGTCAGATAGTCGACGATCTTCGGCACGTCGCCCGGCTCGATCGGTGCGCCGAACACGGTGATCATCTTGGTGACCTCGGCCTGCCAGAAGTCTTTGCCGAACTTCGCGCCCTTGGGCTGGGTGAGCACATAGTCCGACGAGTGGCAGGAGCCGCAGTTGCCTTGCACGACGTCGAGGTTGGGGCCGGGCTTGAACGCGGCCGTCTCCTCGGGAAGCGTGTAGGTGACGGGCTTGGCGCTGACGGTGAGGCCTGCGAGCAGGCCGCAGGCGACGAGGGCGGCCGAGAGAACGGGAAGGGCGATGCGCTTCATGGTCATGCTCCTCAGGCCGCCGTCACGGTGTAGGTCTCGATCACGTTGCGCATGTAGCCGGGCGGGTTCCATCCGGCCTTGTCGGGCTGCACCTTGCCGCCGTTGCTGGTGGCGCGGACCTTGAGCACATGCGCGCCGGCCGCGAGCGTGACCGGCAACGTCCATTCGCGGAATGAATATTTGCCGAGATCGGTGCCGAGCTTGGCCGGAGTCCACGTCTTGCCGTCGTCGATCGAGACCGCCACTTCCTTGATGCCGGTGCCGCCGTCGAAGGCGATGCCCTTCAGGGTCGTCGTGCCCGCCGTCACCTTGGCGCCGCTGGCGAGGCTGGTGACGAACGAGCGCACGTTGAAGCGGCCGATCGGCACGGTGGCCTTGGGCGCGGTGCCGGGCTCGATCGAGGCGTTCTCGGTGTCGGGAATGCGATAGGCCGACTTCATCCAGAAGCCGTCGAACACCGTGTCGATCACGGTGATTTCGCTCAGATGCTTGATCCAGTAGGTGCCGTAGTAGCCCGGCACGACGAGGCGCACCGGAAAGCCGTTCAGCATCGGCAGGTCCTGGCCGTTCATCTGGTAGGCCAACATGACCTCGCCGTCGGTCGCATGGTCGATCTCGAGCGCCTTCACGAAGTCGGGGGTCTTGTCGATCACCGGCGTGTCGAGTCCGTTGAACACGACCTGCTTGGCGCCGCTCTGGACACCCGCCTGCGCAAGTACCGTCTTGAGCGGCACGCCGCGCCAACGGGCATTGCCCATCGCTCCGTTGGCCGACTGGCCGCCCGGCACGCGGGGCTCGGAGAAGCCGCGGCTGTTGCCCGAGCACTGGTTGACCGCGACGATCTCGACCGAGGCCATGCGCTTCAGGGCCGCGAGCGTGAGCTTCACCGGCTTGTCGACCTTGCCCTTGATATCGATCGTGTAGGTATCGGGGTCGATCTCGAGTGGAATGTTGGCGAGATGATAGCGCACGAAGAAGGCGTCGTTGGGCGTGATGACGTTCTCGTTGAACACCGAGAACGGCGTCTCGAGCTGCGGCGGCCGAGAGGTCAGGCCGATCATCGGCCGCTTCTGCGGATACTTGACCAGCGGGCGCTCGCCGTTGCCGAACGGCAGGGTGACTGTGTCGGCCAGAGCCGTGAGCGGGGAGAGTCCGGCCGCGAGGGCGCTCGATCCTTTGAGGATCGTTCTTCTGTTCAGCACCTTGGTTTCCTCCTGGAGCGTTATTCGGATTCTATCAAACGCTTCGGGAAGGGACCAGCGCCAGCCACAGCGAAATCACCGTCGAGGCAATGGCCACGGCCTGGAGGGCGGACAAAGGTTCGTGAAGCAGGACGATGCCGCTCACGATCGCCACGATGGGAATGGCGATCGAGGACAGCGCCGCGACCTGCGTCGGCAGCAGCCGCACGAGAGCGAACCAGACGACGGTGCCGAACGCCATCGGCAGGCCCCCCGTATAGATCATCACCGCGAGCGCCGCTGTCGACGGCAGGTGCGTGGGAATTCCGTCGATCACGACCATGCCCAGCATCATCGGCGGTACGGTAAGCGCCACCTGCCAGAAGGTGAGGGCCAGGCCCCCGCCGCCCCATTGGCCGCCCCAGTCGGTGCGCTTCACCACGAAGGTGCCGATCGCCCAGGAGATGGCGGCGAGCAGGCCCCAGAACAGGCCGAGCGGGGCCTTCGCGTAGCTGGCGAAGTTGGGGATCATCAACGCCACCACGGCGGCCGCGCCGATGACGATCGCCGCCAGCAGCCGCCCCGACAGGCGCTGGCGATAGACGGTGAGGCCGATCAGCGCGACCCACAGCGGCATGGTGTAAGCCAGCACCGAGGCGTGGCCCGACGGCAGATAGAGCACGGCCATCGAGGTGGCGACGTTCCAGATGCCGACGTTGGTGACCGAGGCCACGATCAGGGCCAACCAGCGTCCCTTCGGGATGGCGAAGCTCTCGCCGCGAATCCACATGATCAGCCCGAGCGAAAAGACGCCGCTCAGCAGGACGCCGCTGCGGAAGGTGAGGACCGGCAGCTCGTCGAGGGCCACGCGGAAGAGGACCCAGTTGGTGCCCCACATGAGGGTGAGCGCGAGCAGCAGCGCCGGCACCTTGAGCGACGAACGATTCATTGTCCTGGTGTCTTGGCGTTTCTTCGAGGCGTCGAGCGGCTTCAGGCCTGGTGTTCTTCAGAGGCCTCTAGATAGCAGCCATCGATGCGCCACGTCCCGTCGGGAAGCTGGGTCATCGGATAGAAGGCGTTGTAGCGGCGTCCGTCGGGACCGACGACGCGGACCTTCTGGGTCGGCCGTCCGTCCTTCGTCACGATCTCGGCGAAGTCGAAGAGCCTTGGCCGGTAGACCATCGGATAGCCCTGGCGGACCATGTCCATGAAGATGTCGGGCGTGCCGAACATCTCGCGGATCATCGGCGAGGCATAGCCGAACGCGGCCCCACCGTCGTCGCGTTTGAAGGCGTCGACCTGGCTCTGGATGATCGACTGGATGGCGCTGCGGTCGGCGTCGGAAATCTGCTGCGCGGCCGCGGGCGCCGCGAGAAAACCGAGCATGAGGAGGAAAGCGGCGACGATGCGGAAGCGCATGGTCGCCCGCCTCGCTAGCGCTGAGCGGCGCTCAGCTGCGTGGGAGAGCCCGAGGCCGGGGCCATCACGACGCGGCGCGGCATGCCGGTGGCATTGCCGCCGCCGCCCGGAAGGCCGCGCGGCGCGCCGAGGCGGCCGACGTTGATGCCGTAGGAGAGGGCGGCCAGGTTCGAGCGCTCGCGGCCCAAGAAGCCGTTCTCGCGGCCGATCTCGGCATTGAGGTCGCCAATCAGGCGGTCGACCTCCTGGATCGAACGGCCGGATTCGCTCTCGATGGCGCGAAGCTGGCTGTGGTCGTCGTCGGTGGCGCCGCCCACATTGTACGTGGCACGCACGTTGTCGATCAGGTAGCCCGCGACCGAGGCCTGGGTGGTGACCTGGCTGGCCAGCGAATTGAGCTGGCCGACGCCCAGCGTCACGGCGTCGAGCTTGGCCTGGGCCTCGTTCCACTGGGTCACCAGGTCCGGGTTGCCCGGGGTGGTGCCGCGCTGGAGGTGCGAAGTGATCGCCTGGACCAGCGACTGGTAGGCCGAGGTGTCGCTCTGCATCTGGTTGCGCGTGGTGTCGAGCTGGCCGCGCTGCGTGGCGAGGCCGGCGGCAAGGGCATTCTGGTCCGAGCGCAGCTGCTGGATGCGGCCGCGCACGGTTGCCGTGCCGATCTGGCTCTGTCCGGCCACGCTGACACTGGCCGACGATCCGAGGAATGAACCCCCCGGTGCGCATCCATTGAGAACGACCGCCGCCAACAGGAGTGCGGCCGATCGTGTAACCCTTAGCGCCATCATTGGCCTCGAAACTGCCCTGGCATCATCATTGGGTGCCATCGTTACGGCCGGCCCGCTACAGACGGACAAGCCTTGTTCGGGGCACCGATCCCCAAATCTATTGCGGCCATGGTACTGGAAAGCACTTCAAACCGAAAGTGCCGATTTGCGAGGAAACTGAGACACTTGGGCGACTCTGTGTGCATGGGGACCGGCACATCGGCGTGCATTTTCCGGGCCGTTGCGTCGCAGATGCAAGCGCTTGGAGGCGCGGCCGAGGCTCTGCTTGCAAGCCCGGGGCAGTTTCATTAGGGTGCGCCCC
This sequence comes from Enhydrobacter aerosaccus, assembly GCA_903915535.1. Lineage (GTDB taxonomy): Bacteria > Pseudomonadota > Alphaproteobacteria > Reyranellales > Reyranellaceae > Reyranella > Reyranella aerosaccus_C. The sequence continues at coordinate 518 of CAIWTJ010000017.1, read as the reverse complement.
TCTTCGCCGGGCCCTCGTCTGTCGAGGTCACCGGCTGTGCGCCCGTAGCTCAACTGGATAGAGCATCTGACTACGAATACGACGCTAAGCGCACTCTTCTCCTTTAAGTATAGCAGTTCTGAATTACTTTGGCACCGCGTTGGCACTAAAAAGCGCCAAGTCGCCGTCGCGACTTATCACTACGTTTCCAGGGCACTGCATTCCTCCAGTTGTCGGGAAGTGTTGCTCAATAAAATTGCCGGCGAACTCTTTGGGACCTTGCATCGTGAATTGGAGCCACGGGCCATTACTGACCTGAAAGGGGAGCGCAGACTCGTAAGTCGCAATATCTGCTTCGCGACCCTTGCGCCTGATTCGGCTGTTGCACGTACCACTCGTTGCCATTCAGGGGTGCTGCTGGGCATGGCGCGATGGCGTTGCCAGTTGCGGCGATCCTACTAGTGCTCTGGTGGCTCGCACACAACGTCTCGGAGCAATGCCGTTTCCTTGGCCTCCACCCAAGCCCCAATCGCGGCCTG
>CAIWTJ010000016.1 GCA_903915535.1 Enhydrobacter aerosaccus | reverse complement strand
CCGATATCGCCAAGGCGATCGTGGCGCACCCGATCCTGCTGCAGCGGCCCATCGTGGTGTCCGGAAAGAAGGCCGCGATCGGTCGCCCGCCCGAAGCCGTGCTGGCAATCCTGAAATAGCCGATGGTCGGACGGATCCGCCTCTGGTCGGCGTACGTCCTTCTTCTCTACGTCACGATGCACCTGCTCAACCATGCACTTGGGCTGGTGTCCTTGCGCGTGCTCGAGGAAAGCCGTCACTGGTTCGTCGTCATCTGGCAGAACCCGATCGGGCAAGTGGCGCTGTACGGCGCGCTACTCGTCCATTTCTCGCTCGCCATGTGGTCGGTGTTCCGCCGCCGCGCCCTGCGCCTGTCGTTCTGGGAATGGACGCAATTGACGCTGGGCGCATCGATCGTGCCGCTGGCAGCCGCGCACGTCACCGGCACGCGCATCGCGTTCGATTATTTTGGCGTGCAAAGCAATTACCCGTGGGTGCTTGCGTCGCTGACCGCGGGCACCTGGATGGGCGTCACCCGCCAGTTCGGCCTGGTCATCGTGGTATGGATTCACGCCTGCATCGGGCTGCACTTCGCGTGGCGCTTGCGGCCCTGGTATCGCGACTGGCTGCCGACGCTCTACGCCGTGGCGCTGCTGGTGCCCGCGGCCGGCATCGGCGGCGCTGCCGTCGCCTTGCGCGACTTCGCCTACCTCGCCAGCGAGCGGCCGGACTTCCTTGCCAACCTTTTTGAAAAGCTGCAGGCGCCCAATGCGCAGGGAGTGGCGAATATCTACATGATCGCCGATTCGCTGGCCGCCGCCTCGCTTGGTCTCCTGTTGGCGAGCTTCGCCGCCCGGCCCGTGCGCGACCTGTGGGCACGCCGCGCCGGCGTGGTGCAGCTCACCTACAGCGACCGCCAGGTCGTCTCGTTGCCGACCGGCCTCAGCGTGCTGGAGATGAGCCGCATCGGCGGCGTGCCGCACGCGTCGGTGTGCGGCGGACGCGGCCGCTGCTCGACCTGTCGCGTGAGGGTGGGCGGTCCCGACCGCGCACAGTTGCCGCCCTCGTCGGACGAAGAGCAGAAGGTGCTCGATAGGATCGGCGCGCCGCAGAACGTGCGGCTTGCCTGCCAGCTCCGCCCACCACCCGGGCGCTATCGCGTGGCGCCGCTCCTGCCCGCCGGCGCGAGCCCGGTCGAAGCCTATCGCCGCCAGCCCCAAGCCCATGGCGGCGAGCGTTACGTGGCGATCCTGTTCTGCGATATCCGCGGCTTTACCTCGATTTCGGAAGGCAAACTGCCTTACGACGTGGTGTTCCTGCTCAACCGCTATTTCCGCGCGACCGGTCACGCCATCGAATCGGCAGGCGGTCGCCTCGACAAATTCATCGGCGACGGGGTGATGGCGATCTTCGGTCTCAACGTCGACGCCGAACGCGCCTGCCGCCAGGCGCTCGATGCCGCACGGCGCATGGCGCTAGCGCTCGACGATCTCAACGAGGCATTGTCCGGCGATCTCGACGCGCCGCTCAGGATCGGCATCGGCCTGCATGCCGGCCTCTCCATCGTGGGCGAGATGGGCTACGAGCGGGCCACGCAACTGACGGCCATCGGCGACACGGTCAACACCGCGAGCCGGCTCGAAGCGCTGACCAAGGATTTCGGCGCGCAGCTGGTGGTTTCACAGGAACTGCTCGATCGGGCGGGCATCCCGCTCGCAGACGCGCCCAGCCACGAGGTCGAAATTCGCGGCCGTCAGGGCAAATTGAAGGTGCGCGCCGTCGCCCGAGCCGACACTCTCACGACCTTGTCATCTTAATTTCGTTGCGCCGGACGGTATGTCCGGAACAATCCATCCATAACAGGAGGACGGTCATGCGTTCCATCATGCTCACGACGATTTCGATGCTGGCGTTGAGTGTGTCGTCGGCGGCCTTCGCTGCGGGCGGCGGCGGCGGCGGGATGGCCAACCAGCAGTCGGCGACCGATCCCAACTACGGCGCTGCCAAGCAGATGATCGACGCCAAGAATTATGCCGGCGCCATGCCCCTGTTGCAGCAGGTCGTTGCCAAGGACCCGAAGAACGCGGACGCCTTCACGCTGATGGGCTATGCCACGCGCAAGGCCGGCGACGCCAATGGCTCGCTGCAGTACTACAACACCGCGCTCAGCCTCGATCCCAAGCACATCGGCGCGCACGAGTATGTGGGCGAAGCCTACCTGCAGCTCGATCGTCTGCCGGAAGCCGAGCAGCACCTCGCCCGCCTCGACTCGCTCTGCACCTTCGGCTGCCAGGAATATCGCGACCTCAAGGCCGCAGTCGCCGCCTACAAGACCGGAAAGAAGCCGACCAACTAGATATCAGTGCGCCATCAGGACGGGGACGGTCATGCTGGACAGCAAGGTCCGGCTCGCCCCGCCCAGCACCAGCTCGCGCATGCGCGAGTGGCCGTAGATGCCCATCACGATGAGATCGATGTTGTGATCGGCAACGCGCGACAGGATCCTGCCACCGACTTCCGACGCCGGTGCCGTGTCGCGCACGATCTCGGCTTTCACACCGTGTCGACCAAGCCAGGCGGCGATGTCCTTGCCCGAGTTGCGCGCGCGATCCTCGTCGGTCGCCTTCTCCGGATCGACGATCAGCATCTCGACCTTGGCGGCCTTGGCCAGCAGCGGCAGCGCGCCGGTCACTGCACGCGCGGCCTCACGGCTGTTGTTCCAGCAGATCATCGCGCGGCCGCCCGGCGGCTTCGGCGCACCGATATACGGCAGCACCAGTACCGGCCGGCCGCTGCGCAACGCCACCTGCTCGGCGAGGTCGGTGGGCGTAGCCGACCCTGAATCGTCCGGATCGGCCTGGCCCAGGATCACGAGGTCGGCGCCCAGCGCGGCCTGCGACACCGCTTCATCGACATAGCCGCCGACCACGCGCCATTCGCTGAACAGCTTGTCGCCCTTCATCGCCGGCTTGAAGATCGCGAGCGCCTCGGCTTCTTCGGACTTCACTTCCTTGTCGTAGGCCTCGTAGAGGCTGTCCATCGCCACAGCGCCGTCGGTGTACATCGGCGTTTCGAAGCGCGGGCGGACATGCAGACCGACGACATGGGACCCAAACCGCCCCGCAAAGTCGGCGGCGACCTGGGCGCGTCCGGCCAGGCTCGGGCCCGCATCGCAATGCAGCAGTATGGTTGTGTATTCCATGGCGCCCTCCTGAGGCTGGTAGCGCACACAACGTAAATTCGCTCCAAAGGATGCCGATTCGGGCTATTGTCGGGGCCATAAACGCCCGTTCACGCCGGCCTGGGAGGGCCTCGCCATGAGCACCACTGATACCTCCGTCCCTCTCGTCTTCGGCGACTACGCTCTCGAGGATCGCTATCGCCTGAACAAGGGCCGCGTCTATCTCACCGGCATCCAGGCGCTGGTCCGGCTGCCGATGATGCAAAAGCAGCGCGACGCGGTGGCAGGCCTCAACACCGGCGGCTTCATCTCGGGCTATCGCGGCTCGCCGCTGGGCATGTACGACAACGCGCTGTGGGGGGCGAAGCGCTACCTCAAGGATAACAACATCCATTTCCAGCCGGGCCTCAACGAGGATCTCGCGGCGACGTCGGTGTGGGGCACGCAGCAGACGAATCTGTTTCCTGGCGCCAAGGTCGATGGCGTTTTCTCGATCTGGTACGGCAAGGGTCCGGGCGTCGATCGTTCGATGGACGTGCTCAAGCACGGCAACGCCGCCGGCACCTCCCAGTATGGCGGCGTGATCGCCCTCGCGGGCGATGACCATGGCTGCCAGTCATCGACCCTGCCGCATCAGAGCGAGCAGGTGTTCGCCGCCGCCATGATTCCCGTCGTCAATCCGGCGACCGTCCAGGAATATCTCGACTTCGGCATCCTGGGCTTTGCCCTCTCGCGCTACTCCGGCTGCTGGATCGGCTTCAAGGCGATCTCTGAGACCGTCGAGAGCGGCGCGTCGGTTTGGGTCGATCCCGAGCGCATCAAGATCGTCATGCCGACCGACTTCCAGGTTCCGGCCGGCGGCCTCGGCATCCGCAATCCCGATCCGCCGATGGACCAGGAACGCCGCCTGCACGGACCGAAGATGGCGGCGGTACAGGCCTTCGTGCGCGCCAACGGCTTCGACAAGACGGTGATCGACCCGCCCAACGCGCGCATCGGCATCATGACGACGGGCAAGGCCTATCTCGACACGCGCCAGGCGCTGGAAGACCTCGGCATCGACGAGGCGAAGGCGCGCACCCTCGGCATCCGTCTCTACAAGGTCGGCATGACCTGGCCACTGGAGGTCGAAGGTGCACGGCGTTTCGCCGAGGGTCTGCAGGAAGTGATCGTGGTCGAGGAGAAGCGCTCCAACCTCGAGGACCAGCTGGTCCGCATCCTCTACAACGCGCCGGCCAGCCGCCGTCCGCTTGTGATCGGCAAGACCGACGAGACCGGCCGCATCCTCCTGCCGAGCGAAGGTGAGTTGTCGCCGACCGGCGTCGCCATGGCGATCGCCAATCGCCTGATGAAGCATACCGGCGATTCGCCTGAGCTCAAGCAGCGCATGGCGCGCCTTGAGGCGAAAGAGAAGCTGCTGAACGCGCCGCCGGCGAAAGTGGCGCGCACGCCGTTCTTTTGCTCAGGCTGCCCGCACAACACCTCGACCAACGTGCCCGAAGGCAGCCGCGCGATGGCCGGCATAGGCTGCCACGGCATGGCGACGTGGATGCCCGAGCGGCGCACGTCGCTGATCAGCCACATGGGCGGCGAAGGCGTGGCTTGGGTAGGCCAGGCGCCGTTCTCTGGCGACAACCATATCTTCCAGAACCTGGGCGACGGCACCTATTACCATTCGGGCCTGATGGCGATCCGCCAGGCAGCCGCGGCCGGCGTCAACATCACCTACAAGATCCTGTTCAACGATGCGGTCGCCATGACCGGCGGCCAGCCGCATGATGGCCCGCTCACGGTTCCCGACATCACGCGCCAGGTCGAGGCGGAAGGCGCGAAGAAAATCATCGTCGTCACCGACGAGCCCGACAAATATCCGATGAACGCAGGCTTCGCGCACGGCGTCACGATCCGCCATCGCGACGAGCTGGATGCCGTGCAGCGCGAACTGCGCGACATTCCGGGCCTTACGGTCCTCGTCTACGACCAGACCTGCGCCGCCGAGAAGCGCCGTCGCAGGAAGCGCGGCACCTTCCCCGATCCCGCCAAGCGCGTGTTCATCAACGATGCCGTCTGCGAAGGCTGCGGCGACTGCTCGGACAAGAGCAACTGCGTCTCCGTGAAGCCGCTCGAGACCGAACTGGGCCGCAAGCGCACCATCGACCAGTCCAATTGCAACAAGGACTTCTCCTGCGTGAACGGCTTCTGCCCGTCGTTCGTGTCGGTGCATGGCGGCACGCCCGCCAAGGCCAAGCGCCCACAGCTCACCGTCGTCGAGAAGGATCCGTTCGCCGATCTGCCGCTGCCGACCCTGCGGCCTCTCAGCGAAGCCTACGGCATCCTGGTCACCGGCATCGGCGGTACCGGTGTGATCACCGTCGGCGCCCTGATCGGCATGGCGGCGCATCTCGAAGGCAAGGGCTGCACGGTCCTCGACTTCACGGGGCTGGCACAAAAGAACGGCGCGGTCATGAGCCATATCCGGCTCGCGCCCAAGCCCGAAGATCTCCACGCCGTGCGCATCGCCGCCGGCGGCGCCAACCTGGTGCTGGGCTGCGACATGGTCGTGGCGGCGGCACCCGCTGCCCTTTCCCGCATCGAGCCCGGCATCACCAAGGCGGTGATCAACGGCTACATGCAGCCGGTCGCCGCATTCGTCATGAACGGCGACATGGATCTCGGCGCCGAGTCGATGATGAAGTCCATCCGCGACGCCGCCACCGAGGACGCCACGACCTTTGTCGACGGCACGGGACTCGCAACGGCAATCCTGGGCGACTCGATCGCCACCAACCTCTTCATGCTGGGCTATGCCTGGCAGAAGGGTCTCGTGCCGCTGTCGTTCGATGCGATCACCCGCGCCATCGAGCTGAACGGCGTGGCGGTCGAAACCTCCAAGCGCACCTTCGCCTGGGGCCGCCTCGCCGCCCACAATCTCGCAGCCGTACAGGCGGCAGCGAAGCCGACCTTGCGGATCGAGAAGCCGGTCGCCCGCACGCTCAAGGAGATCGTCGCCAAGCGGGTCGAGTTGCTGACCGCCTATCAGGACAAGGCCTATGCCGCGCGTTACCAGGCTTTTGTCGATCGCGTGGTCACGGTCGAGAACGGCCGCGCCCCGGGCCGCTCGGGTCTCGCTGAAGCCGTTGCAAAGTCGCTCTACAAGCTGATGGCCTATAAGGACGAATACGAAGTTGCGCGTCTCTATACCGACGGCGATTTCCTGAAGAAACTCGGCACCCAGTTCGAGGGCGACTACAAACTCTCGTTCCATCTGGCGCCGCCGCTGTTCTCGGATCGCGATCCGGAGACCGGTCAGCTCAAGAAGCGCGAGTATGGCGCGTGGATCATGCCGATGTTCCGCTTTCTCGCTTCACTTAAGAAGTTGCGCGGCACGAAGCTCGATCTCTTCGGCTACACCGAAGAACGCAAGATGGAACGCCGCCTGATCGGCGAATACGAGGCCACGATCGACAGCGTGCTGGCCACACTCGACCAGAACAACCACGCGATGGCGGTGCAGATCGCGGCGGTGCCGGAGACCATGCGCGGCTTCGGCCACATCAAGGAAAAGAACGTGAAGGCTGCCAAGGAGCGCGAAGCCTCGCTTCTCGCCGCCTATCGCGCGCCGGCCTCGGCCAAGGCCGCTGCCGAGTAGTTCGGGACGCCACTGCTTCGGAATGGGGTTGGGAGGAAGCGGCAGCGTCCCGGGTACGCTCGCCAGCGCGAAGGGAGGCTCGCGATGACGTTTTTGGGAATAATCCCGCGCGCCTGTTAATGTACAGGGCACCACCCGCAAGGGTGGTATGCCGCATTGTTAATGCGCTTAGGCGCGGCCCGTCTGATGCGAGTAGGACGCCAGATCGAAGCGGCCGCCGGGACTGCCCTTGCCGCCCAGCCGGTCGAGGGCGCGCTGCCACTTGGCTTCGAAATCGGGATCGAACACGAGGGCGGAGTCCGCATCGACCACCAGCCAGGCATTGTCCTGCATCTCGCGGTCGAGCTGGCCCGGCGACCAACCCGAATGACCGAGTGCCAACCAGGCTTGCTTGGGGCCGCTGCCACCCGCCATATCCTTCAGGATCTCGAGCGAGGCCGTAAGCGCCATGCCGCCCTCGATGACCAGGGTCTCGTCGCGCTTGTAGTCGGCCGAATGCAGGACGAGGCCGCGCGAGGTCTCGACCGGGCCGCCGAACAGCACTGGCGTCTCGGCCGTTGGCGCCGGCACCTCGATGCCGAGCTGCTTGTAGACCTGGCCCAAAGGCAGGTCGTCGACCTTGTTGTTGACGATGATGCCGAGCGCGCCTTCCTCGTCATGTTTGCAGATGAACACGACGCTCTTCTGGAAGCGCTCGTCCGGCATGGACGGTGCTGCAACCAGGAAGCGGCCGACAAGGTTGGCGGCAGGGGAGCTGTGCCCGGGCATCTGATTCATGATTGCCTAAATCCATGGGGATTGTCCGGTCAAAGATCAAGGGGCGGACGCTGTAACGCTGGCTGGATGGACAAAAACCGGGCTGCGTCCTAGGGTCCGTTGGTCCAATAGCCAGAGGTGGAAGAATGATCAAAGTCGGCGACAAGGTGCCTAGCGCCACGCTGCGAACGATGGGGCCGGAAGGCCCCAAAGCGGTGACCACGGAAGAGCTTTTTGCTCCCGGTAAGAAGGTTGTCGTCTTTGCATTGCCGGGGGCATTCACCCCCACTTGTTCAGCAAAACACGTGCCCGGGTTCGTGGCCGAAGCAGACAAGATCAAGGCGAAGGGTGTCGACACCATCGCGTGCATTTCCGTCAACGACGCCTTCGTCATGGGCGCCTGGGGCAAGGATCAGAAGTCGGGCGACAAGGTGATGATGCTGGGCGACGGCGCTGCTGAGTTCACCAACGCCATGGGCCTGTCGATGGACCTGACCAAGAATGGCATGGGCGTGCGCAGCCAGCGCTACGCCATGATCGTCAAGGACGGCAAGGTCGACCAGCTGTTCGTCGAGAAGCCCGGCGCCTTCGAGGTGTCGGCTGCCGAGAACGTGCTGAAGCACCTCTAGCCTTCGCGCGGGCTTCAAGCCAAAAT
>CAIWTJ010000015.1 GCA_903915535.1 Enhydrobacter aerosaccus | reverse complement strand
CAGCTCCGCTCATGACTCCGAGCGGAGCTGGAGCTCCGCGGTCCTGTCATGATTCCCGAACTGGGCCACTTCGCTCTCATCCTGGCGTTCGCGGTCGCGATCGTGCAGGGAACGCTGCCTCTCGTCGGCGCCGCGCGCGGCGACATCCGGCTGATGGCGCTCGGCCGCACGGCGGCGTTGACGCAGGCGTTCCTGGTGATCCTGTCGTTCGGCGCGCTGATGCAGTGCTACATCACGTCGGATTTCTCCGTGGCGAACGTCGTCGCCAACTCGCACTCGGCCAAGCCGCTGCTCTACAAGATCTCGGGCACGTGGGGAAACCACGAGGGCTCGATGATGCTGTGGACGCTGATCCTGGCGCTGTTCGGCGCCGCGGTCGCGATCTTCGGCCAGAACCTGCCCGACACGCTGCGCAGCCGCGTGCTGGCCATCCAGGCGCTGATCGGCGTGGGCTTCCTGGCCTTCATCCTGTTCACGTCCAACCCGTTCGAGCGCCTCTCGCCCGCGCCGTTCGATGGCCAGGGCCTCAACCCCGTGCTGCAGGACCCGGGCCTCGCCTTCCATCCGCCGATGCTCTACCTCGGCTACGTCGGCTTCTCGGTGACGTATGCGTTCGCGATCGCCGCCCTGCTCGAAGGCCGCGTCGACGTCGCCTGGGCGCGCTGGGTGCGGCCGTGGACTCTGGCCGCCTGGTGCTTCCTGACGCTCGGCATCGCGCTCGGCAGCTGGTGGTCCTATTACATCCTGGGCTGGGGCGGCTTCTGGTTCTGGGATCCCGTCGAGAACGCGAGCCTGATGCCGTGGCTGGCCGGCACGGCGCTGCTGCATTCCGCCATCGTGGTCGAGAAGCGCGACGCGCTGAAGAGCTGGACGGTCCTGCTCGCCATCCTCGCGTTCTCTCTCAGCTTATTGGGCACGTTTCTGGTGCGCTCGGGCGTGCTCACCTCGGTGCACGCCTTCGCGCAGGATCCCGCGCGCGGCATGTTCATCCTCGCGTTCCTGATGGTCGTGACCGGCGGCGGCCTCGCGCTCTACGCGTGGCAGGCGCCGAAGCTGCAGTCCGGCGCGCTGTTCCAGCCGGTCAGCCGCGAAGGCGCGCTGATCGTGAACAACCTGCTGCTCTGCACGCTGGCGGCCACGGTGCTGCTGGGCACGCTCTATCCGCTGTTCCTCGATCTCGTCACGGGCGAGAAGGTCTCGGTCGGCCCGCCGTTCTTCAACGCCACCTTCGTGCCGATCTGCGCGCCGCTGTTCGCGGCGCTCTGCGTCGGCCCCTATCTCAGCTGGAAACGCGCCGAGCTGTGGCCGGCGCTCGCACGCCTGCGCATCGCCTTCTTCGCGTCGGTCGTGGCCGCGATCGTGGCCGCCGTCGCCATCGACGGCCGCGCGACCCTGGCCGCGATCGCCTTCGGCTTCGGCGTCTGGCTGATCCTGGGCAGCCTGTTCGAATTCCTGCAACGCGCGCGCCGCCAGAGCCTCCGCACCATGCCACGCTCGACCATCGGCATGACGATCAGCCATGCGGCCCTCGGCGTCGTCGTGCTGGGATCGGTCGCGACGGCCGCCTGGAACATCGAGCTGATCCACACGATGAAGCCGGGCGAGAGCGTGAAGTTCGGCGACTACCAGGCGACCCTGGTGAAGGTCGAGCCGCTGCAGGGTCCCAACTACACCGCCGAGCGCGCGACGATAACGCTTACGCTCGACGGCAAGCCCTTCACGATCCTGACGCCCGAGCGCCGCCTGTTCACCGTGCAGCGCCGCCAGGTCTCGGAGACCTCGATCCAGACCAACCTGCTGCGCGACCTCTACGCCACCCTGGGCGAGGGCGACGCGCAGGGCGGCTGGGTGGTGCGGCTCTATCTCAACCCGCTGGCGCCGTGGATCTGGCTGGGCGCCGCGATGTGCGCCCTGGGCGGCTTCGTGTCGCTGAGTGACCGCCGCCTTCGCATCGGCGCGCCGAAGCGCAAGGCCACGTTGCAGGCCGCGGAATGATTGCGCTGCGCGCGGCCATGAAAGCGTGCCGCCACACCCCCCAACCTCATCCTGAGGAGGCGCGAAGCGCCGTCTCGAAGGATGGGCAACAGACGTGGTGCTCGTGCCCACCCTTCGAGACGCGCCCTGCGGGCGCTCCTCAGGGTGAGGTTTTTGTTGGTGGCGCGCTCCCATGAACTCGCGTCTTCTTTACGCGCTGCCGCTGCTGACGCTGGTCATCATGGCGGGGTTCTTCGGCTGGTCGCTGCTGTCGGGTCGCGATCCCGCGGCGATCGGCTCGGTGATGGTGAACCGGCCCGCGCCAAGTTTTGCCGCGCCTTCGCTGCGCGACGGCCAGCCGGCGCTGACGAGCGACCTGCTGAAGACCGGCAAGCCCGTGCTCCTGAACTTCTTCGCGAGCTGGTGCACGCCTTGCCTGGCCGAGCATCCGCTGCTGCTGCGGCTGAAGGAGCGCGAAGGCGTCACCATCATCGGCATCGCGTGGAAGAACAAGCCCGAGGAGGCGCGCGCGTGGCTCGCCAAATTGGGCGATCCGTTCGCGTACGTCGGCACCGACTACGACGGCAAGCTCTCGCTCGACTGGGGCCTGTCGGGCGTGCCGGAGACCTACCTGATCGACGCGACCGGCACCGTGCGCCTGCACTTTCACGCGCCGATCACGGAGCGGGATCTCAAGGAGACGATCCTGCCGCTGCTGAGGGCTGGAAAGTGAGAGCGCGCCTGTGGCTTTCCCCCTCCGGCCCTTCGGGCCACCTCCCCCGTCAGACGGGGGAGGGTTGGGGTGGGGGAAAGCGAGCGGTCGGTGCCTTGTTATTGCTCCTCATCGCCTTCCCGGCCTTCGCAGTCGAACCCTCCGAGATGCTGAAGGACCCCGCGCTCGAAGCGCGCGCGCGCACGATCAGCCGCGAGCTGCGCTGCGTCGTCTGCCAGAACCAGTCGATCGACGATTCCGCGGCCGAAGTCGCGCACGACATGCGCGTGGCCGTGCGCGAGCGCCTCACCGCGGGCGACAGCGACCGCGGCGTGATGGACTATATGGTCGCGCGCTACGGCGACTACGTGCTGCTGCAGCCGCCGTTCAAGCCCGGCACCCTGGTCCTGTGGCTGGGCGCGCCGCTGGTCCTGCTGCTGGCCGGCGCCGCGCTGTTCCTGGCCGCGCGCCGCCGTCGGGTCGTGACCGCGCCGGCTCCGCTGACGCAGGCCGAACGCGACCGCCTGACTGTCATCCTGAGCGAAGCGAAGGATCTCCCGTTGCAAGCGCGAGGTCCTTCGACTTCGCTGCGCTCCGCTCAGGACGACAGATAGTGCTCGAATTCCTCCTCGCCCTCCTCACCACGGCGACGGTCGGCGTGCTGCTGGTGCCGCTGCTGCGCCAGCGCCTGCCCGCCACGCCGCGGCTCGACAACGACCTCGCGATCTATCGCGACCAGCTCGCTGAGCTGGAGCGCGACCAGGCGGCGGGCACGCTCCCGGACGCGGAAGCCAAAGCCGCGCGCACCGAGATCGAGCGCCGTATCCTCACGGCGGCGGAACAGGACGCGAAAGAAGCCGCCACCAAAAGCACCGCCACCCTCCATCGCTTCCTGCCGCCCGCGCTCTGCCTCGCGGTGCCGCTGGTGGCGCTGGGCCTCTACCTGCAGATCGGACGTCCCGGGCTTCCCGCGTCGCCCTTCGCCCAACACGCGACGACGCCCGCGCCGCAACAGGACGATCTCCCCGCCCAGATCGCCGCCATCAAGAAGCAGGCCGCCGAGCACCCCGACGACCCCGCCGCGCTGTCGGCGCTGGGCGAGGCGCTCACGATCGAGGCCCAGGGCGTGGTGACCCGCCCCGCCGTCGAGGCCTTCACGAAGGCGTTGAAGCTCCAGCCCGGCGACGCGCGCGCCGCCTTCTTCCTCGGCCTGCACGAGCAGCAGAGCGGCGACAGCCCGGCGGCGCTGAAACGCTGGCGCGCGCTCGAGGCGCAATCGCCGCCCGACGCGCCGTGGCTGCCGACTTTGCGTGCCGAAATCGCGAAGGCCGGCGGCGCCCCCGCGCCCGCGACGACCGCCGCGCCCGGCATGCCGCAGCCGAACCAGGACCAGGTCGAGGCGATGAGCCGGCTCTCGCCCGAGGAGCGGCAGAAGACCATCCGCGCCATGGTCGAGGGGCTCGCGGCCAAGATGCAGGACACGCCGGCTGACCGCGACGGCTGGCTGCGCCTGGCCAACGCGCGCAAGGTGCTGGGCGATCACGCCCTGGCGGGCGACGCCTTCGCCCGTGCCGATGCGCTCGGGCCCCTCGACGGCGCGGCGCTGAAGGAGTGGGCCGAGGCGGAAGTGCGCCAGATCCCGCCCGGCGGCGCGCCGCCCGCCCGCGCCGTGGCGGTGCTGCAGCGGCTGGAGCGCCAGGAGCCCAACAACGCGCTGGCGCTCTTCTACCTGGGCGCCGCGTCCTTCGCCGAGGGCGACAAGCCGGCCGCCGTGAAGCGCTGGCGGGCGCTGCTGGCGCTGTTGCCCAGCGACGCCCCGATCCGCGCGATGCTCGAAGCCAGGATCAAGGAAGCGGAGTAAGCGACACGCCGAGCGTGTCGCCGGCGGGCGGCAGCGCATTCACATGCGCGAGAGCCCGCACGGTGCAGAAAGGACAACGGCGCCGGATGCGCCGATCCGCGCGATGCCGGAGAAGAGGGTGAGAGAAGCGGAGTAAGCTCACGCCCGGCCGCAGCGAGCTTGCGAAGCACATAAATAAGAGCTCTGTTTTCGGGCACGTCGCTATGTCGATCACTTCGGGAAATTACAAACGTCGTCAGCAGGCCGCCTTGGGAGAAGCTATTGCGAAGAGTCGCTAGCCAGTCGATCCTGCCGCGCACTTCGGACGAAGTCGTTTTCTCGCGACGCGTTGTCTGAGGAAGTTTACGAAGTAACGCTCTAGGACGTAGTTCGGAAATAAGCCGAGCGAATTCGCCAAACATGTCATTGCGGGGATCATCGGGATCGCGCATGCCTCGTTCCGAGACGCCTTGGCAATTGGGCCCGCCAATAATCACTTCGACGCCGCCACCGACCGCAGCTCTCACTTTTGCGCCGCTCACTTCGCGCACATCGCGACACCAAGAAACCGAGTTTGGGAAATTGGTCTCGTGAGTTGCACAAGCATGCTTGGCGAGGTCTAGGCCGAGACGAACGTCAAATCCGGCTTGGCGAAAACCTTCGCTCAAGCCGCCCGCACCGCTGAAGATATCGATAACTGTACTCATCGTATTTACCTTTGATGGGGCTTTTTCTGCTCGAACTTCTGAGGTCGAGACTTGGCCTGGCTACGAGCCTGCTTTGGAGCGGCCAGGAGAAGACTGGTTTGGGCGGCAAAGCCTTGCTGATCGAGGTGTTCGCGCACGAGGCGCGCAATCAGCGTCGACTTCTTGAAGCCCTGCTCAGCGCAGTACGCTGCAAAACGGGCATCTTCAGAAGATGAGAGCAGAACGTTGACGCGCGGCATACGCCTCTCGTGAAGCTGTACGTTAGAATAAACTAGTTTCACGCATTTCTCTACAGTTGTGCGCACTTCTGCACCACCTCTTGGTTCTCGCTAGCCTATTACATGTTCTTTATATGTTCTCAAGCTTATTTGGCTCACCGCCGCGCAAGTCGAGGACAATCCAATCTGCCGAGCACATCTTAAGAACGAATACTTCCTCGTCAAACATCCTATAGTTGTATTCCGCTTTTGCTCAAAATCCACGCTCGCTGTAGCCCTCATTACCTCCCACACAATCGCCCCGCGCCCCGTTCCGCGCTTACCTCCCGCGCATCGTCACTCGCACAGGAGGAAGTCATGTCCGATCGCACCGTCACCGCTGCCGCCGCCGCCACGTCTGCCGCGACGGAAGCCACCGTCGCCGCCTATCTCGAGAGCTGGAACGAGACCGATCCCGCCCGCCGCCAGGCCGCCATCGCGCGCGCCTGGGGGCCGCGGGCGCGCTATCGCGATCCGCTGATGGCGAGCGACGGCGCCGCCGGCATCGACGCCATGCTGGCCGCCGTCCAGGCGCGCTTCCCGGGCTTCGTGCTGAAGCGGATCTCGGCCGTCGACGCGCATAACGGGAGCGCGCGCTTCGCCTGGTCGCTCGGGCCGGCGGCGGGGCCGTCGGTGGTAGAGGGTGTGGATTTCTGCGCGCTCGATCCGGAGGGGCGGCTGGAGAGCGTGGTGGGGTTCATCGACAAGATGCCGGCCTGACCCGCGTCCCCGCGCAATAAACGTGCGCAGAGGGGGTGGCGGAATCCGGTACAAATCGCGAGAAACCCTTGTGCCATCGGCATCGGAGATGCCCCAGGATTTCGGTGCACACAGGCGTCATCTTTTCAGCAAAAAGCCCGGCCGCAGGTCTTCCCGCGGCCGGGCGTTCTTGTCGGCCTCCGATCGAGGCTACTGCTTGGCGGTGTCCGACGGGACGCCGGTCGGGGCCGGGGTGGCCATCGGGGGGACCGGCGCCGCGCGGGTGTCGGTCATCGGCGCCGCGGGCGTGGGCGCGGTGGCGACATCGGCCGCGTGACGGGGGCCGCCGTTGAAGTACATCGCGCCGCCCACGATGCCGACCATCACCAGCAGGCCCAGCAGCACATAGGGCGCACGGGTGGTGGCGGTGGCGGGTTCGTAAGCGAACGGACGGGGCTCGCCCGGGATCTGGTTGCCGTACTTGTCGTAGGAGTTCGGGTTGGTGTCGTCGATCATGATGCTCTCCTCCGGTTGGGTGGGCGTGTGGGAGTCCAACGCGCGCTCTTCCGGAGGGGTTGCGGCGGTTTGGCCCCCTATATGCTACGGTTTCCGGAGGTTTAGAGGACACATTCATGCCCGATTCTGTTCACGTTAAGGGACCTGCGGTGCTCGATGCCGACGGCGCGCGGGCGCTGGTCGCCTCCTACGCCGCGGTGAGCCCGACGGCGGCCGCGAAGGACATCGGCCGCATCGACGCGCACATGGGCCGCTTCATTGCGCTGTCGCCGATCTGCATGGTCGCGACCGCCGATGCGGCCGGCAAGCAGGACGTCACCCCGCGCGGCGATCCGCCGGGCGCGTTCAAGGTGCTCGACGAGAAGACGCTGGCGATCGCCGACCGGCCGGGCAACAACCGGCTGGATACTCTGAAGAACCTGCTCGAGAATCCGGAGATCTCGCTGATCTTCCTGCTGCCGGGCGTCGCCGAGACGGTGCGGGTCGCGGGCACGGCCGCGCTCTCGGTCGATCCCGAGCTGCTGGCGTCGATGGCGGTGCAGGGCAAGGCGCCGCGCTGCGCGATCGTGATCACGGTGCGCCAGGCCTATCTCCACTGCGCCAAGGCGCTGATCCGCTCGAAGCTGTGGGACGGCGCCTACGCCGTGCCCAAGGGCACCTTCCCGTCGATCAGCCGCATGGTCGGCGACCAGGTGGGCTTCACCGAGGAGCAGAAGAAGATCGCCGAGGCGCGCACCGAGATCGCCTACCGGGACGGGTTGTGGGCGCCGATACCGTGAGTGCGTACGTCGTCACCGGCCAGCGCGCGCGCCAGATGCGCGTCGTGCCGGCCGATGTGCTGAAGCGGCTGTACACGCGTTCGGACTGGGCGGGAGCGAAGCAGACGGCGGCGCATCTTGCGTTGCTGGTGCTGGGCGGGGCGGCGATTCTTTACACGCGCGGGACGTGGTGGGTGGTGCTGCCGCTGATCGCGCAGGCGTTCTTCGTGAATTCTCTGTTCGGCGCGATGCACGAGTCGGTGCACTACGGCTCGTTCAAGACGCGCTGGATGGCCGACGTGCTGGCCTTCTTCTCGGGCGCGGCGATCCTGAACAACGCGGGCTTCTACCGCCACTATCACATGGCGCACCACCGCTACACCCAGGATCCCGAGCGCGATCCCGAGCTCATCACCTCGGGCACGCCGCGCACCTGGAAGAACTATCTCTTCCGCGTGAGCTCGATCCCGTTCTTCGTGCTGCGCACGCGCGACATCCTGCTGTTCCCGTTCGGCTTCAAGGGCGACGTCGACTACATACACCCGTCGGGCTGGGCCGAGGCGCGGCGCTGGGGCCGGTATCTGCTGGCGTTCTATCTGCTGCTGCTCGCGGGTTCCTTGTACTTCCAGAGCACGGCCGTGCTGTGGGTGTGGGTGCTGCCGCTCGCGATCGGCTCGCCGCTCCTGCGTCTCTATCTGCTCACCGAGCACACGCTCTGCCCCAACAGCGACGACGGCTTCGCCAACACCCGCACCACCGTGTGCAACCCCGTGCTGCGCTTCCTGATGTGGAACCTGCCCTTCCACGCCGAGCACCACCTCCTCCCCAACATCGCCTTCCACAATCTCCCCGAGGCGCACCAGTACCTGCGCCCGCACCTCCAATTCGTGGCGAAGAGCTACACCCAGACCCACCGCGAGATCATCGGCGTGCTCTCTTGAAGACGACGGAGGGCACGTTCGAGTGCGGCGACGTGCTGCTGCAGCGCGGCGGCACGCTGAAAGACGCGAAGATCGTCTACAAGACCTTCGGCACGCTGAACGCGGCGCGCGACAACGTCATCGTCTATCCGACGAGCTACAGCGCCCACCACACCGACATCGAATGGCTGGTCGACGTCCAGAACTGCCTCGACCCGTCGAAGTACTTCATCGTCATTCCCAACATGTTCACCAACGGCCTCTCGACCTCGCCGTCGAACTACACCGGTGGCGGTGAGTTCCCGCTGGTCACGACCTACGACAACGTCACGCAGCAGCGCCGCCTGATGAACGAGCTGTTCGGCGTCGAGCGCGTGAAGCTGGTCTACGGCTGGTCGATGGGCGCGCAGCAGGCCTATCACTGGGCGGCCCTGTTCGGCGCCTCGGTCGAGCGCATCGTCGTGAACTGCGGCTCGGCGAAAACGGCGCCACACAACTTCGTCTTCCTCGAAGGCGTGCGCACCACCCTGCTCGCGGCACGCACGCCCGAAGAAGGCATCCGCGCCATGGGCCGCATCTACGCCGGCTGGGCCTTGAGCCAGACCTTCTATCGCCGCGAGATGTGGCGCGGCCTGGGCTTCAGCTCGCTCGAGGACTTTCTGGTGCGCTCGTGGGAAGCCAACTTCCTGCGCCGCGATATGCGGGACCTGCTCGCCCAGTTGTTGACCTGGCAGATGGGCGACATCTCCGCCAACGACCTTTTCCGCGGCGATCTCGAGATGGCGCTGTCGGCGATCAAGGCGAAGGTCCTGCTGATGCCGTCGGCCACCGATCTCTACTTCCAGACCGACGACAATCGCGGAGAGTTGCCGCACCTGAGCGCCGGGAAGCTGGCCGAGATCCCCTCGGTGTGGGGCCACCGCGCCGGCAATCCACGCGGCATTCCCGAAGAGACCGCGTTCATCAATGCGCAGGTGACCGCGCTTCTGGAGAGCTAGTCCTTCTCCGGCTCGACCGCGGGCCGCACCTGGCCGCTGGTCGCGGCATCGTTGGGCTGGGCCGGCGGCGGCGGCTCCGGCCGCGCCGCGAGCTGCTTCGGCAGGAACGCATCGACGGCCGCCGCCGTCGCCGTCGGCTGCTCTTCCATCGGGTTGTGGCCCGCATTCTCGAAGATCGCGAGCTTCGATCCCTTGATGTCGTTCTGGAACCGGAAGGCGTCGGCGACCGGCACCCACTTGTCCTTCGATCCCCACACGATCAGCGTCGGCACGTCGAGCCGCTTCAAGGTCGTGGGGTCGAGCGGCTCCTGCATCCGCACGCGCGTCAGCGTGGCGTGCCGGTTGCCGGGAAAGCGCTGCAGCTCGGCGTAGCGCTTCACGCGCTCCGGCGTCACCATCGCGGGATCGGCGTACACATCGAGCAGCGTCTCGCGCGCGTGGCTGTCGGGCTTGAAATAGATGCCGATGCCGCCCACCACCGGCAGGCGCGCCAGCTGGATCGACAGCGGCACGCGGCCGTTGGTGACGGGATAGCCCGACGAGTCCACGAGAATGAGATGGCTCACCCGCTCCGGGCGCGTCGACGCGAAGCTCCACGCCACCGCGCCGCCCATCGAGTGGCCGCCCAGTGCAAAGCGGTCGAGGTTGAGCGTGTCGGCCAGCACCTCGATGAAGTCCGCATAGGCTTCGATCGTGTATTCGTCGCGCGCCCAGGTGCCGGTGAGGCCGTGGCCCGGCAGGTCGACGGTGATGACGCGCGCACGCGGGCTCAGCTCCTTCACCCAGCCGTCCCAGACGTCGAGCGACTCGAGCGAGCCGTGGATCAGGATCAGCGGGATCGCATCCGGAGTGTTGCCGTTCTCGCCGCTGTCGCGGATGCGCGTGCGCACGCCGCCCACGTCGATGAAGATCGAGCCTTCGCCGGCGTAGCGCTGCGTCAGCGTCTCGGCCGGCAGGTCGGGCGTGTAGGCCCACAGGGTGGCGCCCATCAGCACGCCCGCCACGACCAGCAGCAGGTATGGCCAGCGCCGGCGCGGCGTGTCAGCGCGACGGCGGCGGGGCGGCATCGGCTCGTCTCGCGAGGGCATCGGCAAGCTTGTCGAGATCGCGCAGCTCGAACTGCGCCGCGGGATTGCGATCGATGATCTTCTCCTCGATCAGGCTGGCCAGGATCGCCTTGTTGAGATCGTTGGTGACGACCAGCCGGTCTTCCAGTTGCGCCACGAACACCAGCAGCTCGAAGTCGAGTCCGGTCGTGGTGATGCGGGGGAAGCGCACGATCGGCGACGGCACGCGCAGCACGCGCGGATGGCCGAGCGCCGCCTCGCGCAGGATCGTCTCCATCTTAGCGACGTCCGTGCCCAGCCCCACGGTGATCGGGATCTCGAGCCGGCTCGAGGTGTCGGAGTAGGTGCGGTTGATCACCGGGTTCTGCAGGAACAGGCTGTTGGGCACGATCACGTGCGTGCGCTGGAAGGTCTCGATCTCGGTGGCGCGGATGTTGATGCGCCGCACGAAACCTTCGTGGCCGTTGACCGACACCCAGTCGCCCGCCTTCACCGGCCGCTCCATCAGCATGATCACGCCCGAGATCACGTTGTTGGCGATGTTCTGCAGGCCGAGGCCGATACCGACCGACAGCGCGCCCAGCACGATTGCCAGGTTGGTGAAGTCGATGCCCAGCGCGCTGATGCCGATCAGAATGGCGATGATGACGCCTACATAGTTGAGGCCGGCGTCGATCGACTGGCGCAGCGGCATCGGCGCGTCGAGCGTCGGCATCACGCGGTCGCGCACGACATTGCGCGTGACCCGCGCCAGCACCAGGCAGACGAAGAAGGCCGCGATCGCGGTCCCGATGTTCTCGAGCGAGATCGTGACGCCGCCGATGCGCACGCCGCGCATCAGGTCGCCGAAGCCGCGCAGGATCGCGTCGATGTCGACGCTCCACACCGCGGGGATGGCGACGCCCAGCAGGATCACCAGCACGAAGTCGAACAGCAGCAGCACGATCAACTGGCCGCGCAGGCCGGCATCGTCGGCGAGGCCGAAGCGCCGACGGACCCAGCGTCCGGTCGGTGTCTGGGGCGCGGCCACGGCATCGAGGAGATCGGCCACCAGGCGGTGCGCCAGCAGCGCCAGCGCTACGAGCAGGCAGCTCGACGCCACGCCCGAATGGATGTGCGAGGCGAGTGTCGCGTAGCCCAGCAGCGCGCAGACGATCGACGCCGTCACGATCGCGACCAGGGCAAGCCGCGCGATCGACCACCAGGTACCGCCGATCATCGAGGGCTGCTCGGAGCCCTCCGGCCGCTGCGCCTGCCAGGCCTTGTTGGACATCGCGGGCACGGTCAGCACCGCCACCGTCGCGGCCAGGATCAGCGCGCCCAGCGAGGCGAGCGCCGCGCGATTGTCGCCCGTCGTCAGCACGACGAAGAGGAAATCGACGGCGACGCCGATCGCCATCAGGCGGCGCAGCGCAGTGGAGAGTTGCCGCGCGCTCGAATCGGTGAACGGCAGCACGCGCCAGGCCGGCCGCCCGGGCGCCAGCGCCGTGGCCGTGAGGCCCACCACCAGCAGGAAGGTGATCAGCCGTATCGTCAGCTCGGGCAGCAAGGTGTCAATGGGCGGCGGCGGCTGGCTTGCTTCGAGGAGACGGCCGACCAGCCAGACCGCGAGGATCGGTACCAGCACGAGGCCGATGCCGTCGATCGCCGCGGCGATGGTGCGGTCGCGCTGTCCGGGCTCGGCTTCGCCGCTGCTGCCGAAGCGACGGCCGAGCACGCGTGCGATCCACCACAGGCCGATCGTGAACACCGCCCAGACCGCGAGCGGTGTCGTGTCCTGCTCGCCGCTGCGCAGCGCCGTCAGTCCGTCGCGGCCCCAAGCGTGGAAGGCCGAGGCGAGCTCGCGCACCGTAGCGGTGAGTTCCGGCCACAATCGTGTCCACACGGCGCTCGACAGCGGCGAGGCGTCGCGATGGAGCAAGGTCGCCATCACGACCTGGTTGCGCAGCTTGTTCATGCGCTCGAGCAACTGGTCGGCGCGCACCACGATCACTTCGCACTGCTTGACCCGGCTCTCGCTGATCGCGGCAAGGTCGGTGAGCCGTTGGCGCTCTGCCTTGACCGCGTCGGTGTCGGGCGGCTGGTCGGGCGCGGTCTTGCCGTCGGAGGGCGGGCTGGGCTCGAGCGGGGCCAGCAGGCGCTTGGTGTCGGCCAGGTCGCTGCGGGCGAGTGCGGCGGAGGCGGAGGCCGCCGTCCGCACGTCGGTCGCCTGCTCGCGCAGCGCGTCGATCTCGATCGCCAGCACCGTGGGCTGGTCGATCCGGGCCGCGATCCGGTCCAGGGTGCGGGTCCAGGTGTCGACGAGTTGCGAAAACGGCCGCTGCGGCGGCGTTTGGGCATGGCCCGTCCCGCTGCTGGCCAAGACCAGCAGAAACAGGCATCCCAGGCGAACGACCCCCCGAATCATGTGGTTTTTCCTACCACGGAGGCCTGCGGAGCGTCTTGTTGACAGGACCTGACCGGCGCGGAACCTTGCGCGCCGAAAGCGTAGCGGAGGGAACGAACATGGCGGGCGGCAAGGGTGGCGTAGGCGAAGTCCGGGTCAAACCCGACAAGTTGCACGCCTTTACGATGGCGATCTGCCGGGCCGACGGCAGCTCCGCCGACGAGGCCAAGCTGGTCGCCGACCATCTGGTGATGGCCAACCTGTTCGGCCACGACAGCCACGGCGTCGGCATGATGCCCGCTTACATACAGAATACCACCACCGGCCGCTGCGCCCGTAATCATCATGCAAAGATCATCAAGGACAATGGTGCTGTAATTGTGATCGACGGCGGCACCGGCTACGGCCAGGTGATCGCCAAGGAAGCGATGGATATCGGCATCGAGCGCGCGAAGAAGCACGGCGTCTGCGTCGTTGGCCTCACCAACTCGCATCACATCGGACGTATCGGCCACTGGGCCGAGCAGTGCGCGCGCGCCGGCATGGTGAGCACGCACTGGGTGAATGTGCATGGTCACAAGTCGCTGGTGGCCCCGTTCGGCGGCGCCGAGCCGCGCTACTCGACCAACCCCTACTGCACGGCCGTGCCGCGCAAGGGCAAGGAGCCGATCGTGCTCGACTTCGCGACCAGCCAGGTCGCGATGGGCAAGGTTCGCGTCGCCAACAACAAGAAGATCCAGATGGAGCCCGGCCTGCTGATCGATGCGGCGGGCGTCGACACCACCGAGCCCGGCGTGATGTACAACCAGCCCTTCGGCGCGATCCTGCCGTTCGGCCTGCACAAGGGCGGTGGCCTCGCGGTGATCTGCGATCTGCTCGCCGGCGCGCTGACCGGCGGCATGACGCACTCGCCCAAGACCATTCGCGACGGCACCGACATCATTAACAACATGCTGTCGATCATCATCGATCCGTCGGCGATGGGCGGCACCGCGGCGTTCGAGGAAGAGGTCGAGACCTTCATCACCTGGGTGAAGTCGGCCAAGCCGCGGCCGGGCGTGCCCGAAGTGCTGGCGCCGGGCGAGCCCGAGCGCGCACGCAAGATCGACCGCGAGAAGAACGGCGTGCCGATCGACACCACGACCTGGCAGCAGCTGATCGAGGTCGCGCGCAAGGTGCGGCTGAACGATACCGAAATCCCGCACACCGCCGCGGCTTGAGGCGACACAGGAGATCACCATGGCCAAGATGAAGCTCTACTACTCGCCGTCGTCGCCCTATGCGCGCAAGGTTCGCATCGTCGCGATCGAGGCCAAGCTCGACAAGAAGATCGAGATGGTCAACGTGGCGCTGACGCCGGTGGCGCCCAACGCCGATGTCGACAAGCACAATCCGGTCGGCAAGGTGCCCGCCCTGTCGGTGAAGGGCATCGATCTCTTCGACTCGCCGGTGATCTGCGAATATCTCGACAGCCACAACAAGGGCCGCAAGATGTTCCCGCGCAAGGGCCGCGAGCGCTGGGTGGCGCTCAGGCTGCAGGCGATGGCCGACGGCCTGCTCGATGCCGCGCTGCTCGCGCGTTACGAAGGCTTCCTGCGGCCGGAGGACAAGCGCTGGCCCGATTGGACCAAGGGCCAGATGAAGAAGATCGATGGCGTACTCGACGCGCTCGAAGCCGAGACAAAGTCGTTCAAGGGCAAGCTCACCATCGGCACGATTTCCGTGGTCTGCGCGCTGGGCTATCTCGACTTCCGCTTCGGCAGCCACGACTGGCGCGCCAAGCGGCCCAAGCTCGCCAAATGGTTCGCGACGGCGTCCAAGATACCGTCGATCAAGGCCACGGTTCCGCCGCCGGCCTGATGACGGCCCTCTGATGACCGCGGACGAGATCATTGCCCGCCTCGGGCTGCAGCCGCATCCCGAGGGTGGGCACTTTCGCGAGATGTATCGCGCGCCGGGTGAGATTCCGGGCCAGCCCCGCGGCGCGTCGACGGCGATCTACTTCCTGCTGAAGGCGGGCGAGCGCTCGCACTGGCACAAGGTCGATGCCGACGAGATCTGGCATCACTATGCCGGCGCCCCTCTCGAACTGTCGCTGAGCGACGACGGCACGCGCGTGCGTCACGTGCGCGTCGGCACCGACTTCGAGATCGGCGAGCTGCCGCAGGCCGTCGTGCCGCGCGATGTCTGGCAGGCCGCCCGCTCGCTCGGCCACTGGACCCTGGTCGGCTGCACCGTGGCGCCGGCCTTCCGGTTCGAAGGCTTCGAACTCGCGCCGCCGGGCTGGCAGCCGGGCTAGCGCTTCCACATTTCGCGCGAGGCCAGCACGGCACCGACCGTGACAAGCAATGCCGCGATGAGCAGCGTGCCCGTGGGTTGCGCGAGCCCGCAGAGAATGAGCAGACCCGTCGACAGGATGGGAGCGGCGTAGCTCAGCGCGCCCAGCGCGCGGATGTCGCCGCGCTTCACGGCATGATCCCAGAGATAGAAGGCGCCGCCGGTCGGACCGATGCCGAGCGCCAGAACGGCGAGCCATGCGGGGGCAGAAACGGGCCATACCGTGCGCTCGAACAGGAAATGGCAAACGAGCGAGAGCAGGGACGCTGCCGTGCAGAAGGCCGCGATCGCATCGGTCGGGGTTTCGCCGAAGCGGCGCGACAACACGGAGTAGAGCGACCAGGTGAAGGCGCAGCCCAGCGCCAGCGCGTAGCCGAGCGCCGTACCGCCCGCGAAGTCGAGGCCACGCCCGAACGCGAGCAGGACCACACCCGCGAATCCAAGGACAGCGCCCGCGAGATGCGGCCAGCGCAAACGCTCACCCGCAAGCGGCGCCGACAGCAGAACGATCAGCAGCGGCCAGAGGTAATTGATGAGGTTGGCCTCGGCCGGCGGCGCGAGCTGCAGGGCTGCAAAATAAAGTGCGTGATAGCCGAACAGGCCGCCGACGCCGAGCAGCCAGACCCGCGCCGGCCAGCGCATCAGGTCGCGCCAGGGCATGCCGCGCCAGCGCGCCCGTGCGATGCCGAGCGCGGCGCCGATGGCGAACGTCATCGCGACCATCTGGAAGGCGGGAACGGGACCGGCCGTTACCGAGAGCGTCGCGAGCGCCCCCCACAGCACGATCGCGCCAATGCCGGCGAGCATCGCCCTGCGTTCGCCGATGGACTCGGTTCCCTGTATGTCTTTGGTATCGTGCATGAAAAGGCTTTCGCGGTTACCATACCATGACAAGGAGCCTGGCTTGCTATTTCGGCCCACCAACCCGATCAGCCACCGCCTTGCGCGCCTCGCCTTCATCGCGGCGTGCGTGAGTGCGCTGATCGTTGCCGCGTCGGGACCGCTGCACCGCTTCCTGGGTGTCGACGTCGACGTGGTCATCAGCCTGTTCCGCTATGGCTTTTATGTCGCCGCCGGCGCGATTGCGCTGGCCCTCGCCACCATCGTGCCGACCAGGCCGGGCGATCGGCGTCGCGGCTTCGTGGCCGCTTTCCTAGCCCTTGCGATCGGCGTCGCGGCCGCGTGGGCGCCGCTGATGCTCTTCCTGCAGGCCGTGGGCGCGCCGCGCATCAACGACGTGTCGACCGACACCGCCGATCCGCCGCCGCTGGTCACCACCCTGCAGATGCGCAGCGATGCCGTCACGCCGCCGGCCTATCCCGGCAAGGCTGTCGCCGACCAGCAGCATCAGGCCTATCCCGACAT
>CAIWTJ010000014.1 GCA_903915535.1 Enhydrobacter aerosaccus | reverse complement strand
TGTTGGGCAGCAGCGGGCCAATGATCGTCCACTCGGGGTCCGTCAGATCGAAGCGTGCCATCGTGCAAACTCCTTCGCTTCAGGAGTTAGAATCACAGTTCGCCTCGCCGCGGAATCCCTTTATGAGTACAGAACCTAGCCGGCCTTGCGGTGGCCGTCCTTGGTCATGTCGAGGTGGATCGTCTGCGGCGCGGTGTAGAACCACACGGTGATCGCGCGGCCGGTGAGATAGGCCGCGAGGAACGCCGCTGCCGCGCCCAGCACGCCGAACTTGCCCGAGGGGCGGTTCATGAGATCGGACGTCACCAGGCGCCCGATCGTCGCCAGGAACAGCAGCAACGCCGCGCCGAAGCCGTCCCACGTGTATTGGATCTTGACCACGCGGCGCTCGTAATCCTTCACCGCCTTCAGGATCACGCCCATGCCGAGGCCGATGGCGAGGCCGACCACGATGGCGATGACCCACAGTTCGATGCGCTTGCCCGGCGACACCACCAGCAGCTCCGCGGCCACGATGATGGCGATCAGCGGCGGCACGGCCCAGCCGCGGCCCGACACGGGGCGCTCCACCAGCTCGTGGCGGATCGACCACAGGCAGACCAGCGCGAGCACGATCAGCAGGATGTGGAGATAGAGGAGGCTTTTCATATGTGGGGTCTTCGAGGTTCCCGACGTTTCTTGGCCGGCCACCCTTAGATGGCCGGCGTGTGGCTGTAATAATTGTCTTAAACGGCGACTCCGGCAAGCATCACTAATTGCACGGTCGCGCAGTCTTACTCGATCACCGTGTCGGCCTGCGCCAGCAGCACGGGCGCAATCTCGAGGCCGAGCGCTTTGGCTGTCTTGAGATTGATAACCATTTCGAACAGCGTCGGCTGCTCGACCGGCATGTCGGCGGGGTTCGCACCCCTGGCGATTCGCAGGGCGAGGGCGGCGGCCTTGTAGAACAGTGGCGGGAATTGCGGCCCGTAGCTCAAGAGGCCGCCGTTTGCGGGAACGATCGCCGACTCTGCAAAGGTTGGCAGTTTGAGATGCAGTGCCTGTGCAGTAATGCGGCCACTCAGGTCGAGGGTGCCGGTGTCCTGAAGGATCTGGAGCGAATCGGGCGCGCGGTCCGCCAATGCCGCGAACACGGCATCGAGGTCCTCCGGCAGTTTCAGCGGCACGGGCACCGCCGTGAATCCGGCGGAGCCTGCTCCGGCCTGAAGTCTCTGCAGCGCCGCGACATTGGCGGGCGACGCGGGATTGTAGAGGGCGGCGATGGTGCGCGCCTTCGGCAGGACCGCGCGCTGCAGTTCGAGCAGCTTGATCGTGAGGTCGGCATTCAGCAGTCCGACGCCGGTGGTGTGGCGGCCGGGCCGGGCGAGGCTGTCGATCAACCCGTTGCCCACGGGATCGAGCACGGCGGCGATGACGACCGGCACCGCGGGCTCGAGCGCCTGCGCCGCGCGCACTCCGGGAACGGTGTTGGCCAGGATGACGCGCGCGCCCGCCTGCGCCAGCTCGCGCGCGAGCGCGGGAAAGCGCGTGTAGTCGCCGGCGGCGTAGCGCACGTCGAACAGATAGTCGCGGCCCTCGACCGCGCCGGTGTCGCCGAAGCCCTTCCTGAGCAGGCCGAGCACGCGCGCGCTGCTGGGCGAGGACGCCTCACCGCCGTGCAGGAAGCCGATGAGCGGCGGCGGCGTCTGCGCGCGCACGGAGAGCGGCGCCAGCACAAGGCCCGTCGACGTGAGGAAGACGCGCCGCTTCATGGTTGCGCGCTCAGGTGCGCGGCGATCAACGGCGCTACCTCGGCGGCGTGCGTCGCGGCAAAGCGGTGCTCGGTGCTGGAGATGACGTGCAGCCGGGCGTTCGGCAACCGCGTCTCGAGGTGGCGGCCGATGGCGAGCGGGCTGATCGGATCGGCGTCGGCCCACAGCAGCAGGGTCGGGCAGGCGATCTTCTCGACCGGCAGGTTGGGCACGGCGCGTCCCTCGGTGATCCACGGCTGGGCGTCGGGATAGGCCTTGCGATAGTCGGGCCGCCAGTCCGAGACGCCGAAGGGCGCGAGATCGATGCCGCCCGAGGTCGCCGTGAGCACGAGCCGGCGGATCTTCTTCGGATGCGCGAGCGCCACGCGCGCGGCGATGAAGCCGCCCATCGACTGCGCCACGAGATCGACCGGCTCCTCGCCGAGCCGCGTTTCGACGAGCGCGATCAGGTCGTCATAACTCTTGATCGCGGGATCTGCCGGCTCGTCGCCGAGACCCGGCCAACCGAAGTAGTGCTTGGTCCAGTCGCCCGGCAGGCGCTCGCCCACGGGTTTCCAGAAGCCGGGCGACGCGCCGGTGCCGGGGAGGAAGAAGACTTCTGGCGGCATTTTTCGGGCGTCAGTTCTTGCGTACTGCTCCGCCGCCATCGCCACCTTTGCCACCAACTCCTCCACCGTCCGCGCCACCCGGTCCGCCTGCACCACCGGCACCGCCCGCTCCTGCGGCGCCGCCAGCGCCGCCGGCCCCACCGGGTTGTCTGGGGCCGCCAGCCTGTCCACCTTCGCCGCCCTTGCCCGGTGCGCCGGGTTCTCCGGCCGCGCCGTTCTGGACCAGGACAAGAGGCGATGAAGTCTCAACGGCCAACTTCCCCATGCCGTTTGCGAGGAGCGCCGCCGCAATCGCAGCGGAAAGGAATGTGCAGGTCATCGGACCTCCCGAAAGGTGCTCGAATCCTTCTTCAGCGATTCCGCCTGCTTACGCAAGCAAGGCGCGCGTGCCGTCCCAGATCTTCTGGGTGAGCACATCGGCAGGCTCGGCGCGGGCCAGCGCGCTCGCCTGGCCCGCCCAGGCCTGGATGCCGTCGATGTTGCCCGCGCGCGTGGCGGCTCCGCGCATCGCGGCGGTGAGCGCGCGCTGGATGGGATAGGGCGCGGGCTCGGGCGCCTCCGGAGCGGTGGCGGCCAGCGCATATCTGGTGGCGATGCTGCGGCCGGGGCGGCCGCTGAACACGCGGCTCACCATCGTGTCTTCGGGCGCGGTCGTCGCGATGGCATCGGCCCAGGCCGGGCTGATGCCGGCTTCGGGGCAGCGCAGGAATCCCGTGCCGATTTGCACGGCGCTCGCGCCCAGCGCCAGCGCCGCGGCTACGCCGCGCGCGTCGGCGATGCCGCCGGTCGCGATCACCGGCACGCGCACGGCATCGACGATCGTGGGCAGCAGCGCGAACAGGCCGACCAGCCGGCGTTCCGCCTGCGCAGCGTCGAACGCGCCGCGATGGCCGCCGGCCTCCATGCCCTGGGCCACGATGGCATCCGCGCCCGCGGCTTCGGCCGCGCGCGCTTCGGCCACGGTCGTGGCCACGGCAAACCAGGCGATGCCGCGCTGCTTGAGTCTGGCCACGAAGTCCGCGGGATACAGACCCATGATCGACGAGACGATGGGCGGCCCCGCCTTCAGGATCGCCTCGCACTGCGCGTCGAAGTCCGGCAGCGGCTCGTCGGCGGCGGCCGCGGGAACGGCGGGCCCCCAGGCGCCTAGGAAGTCGCGCACTTTCGCTTCGGCCGCGGCATCGCGTCGGGGCGCCGGATCGGGAATCCAGATGTTGAGCTGGAAGGCGCCGTTGCTCCTGGAGCGCACGTCCGTGGCCCAGGCCACGATCTCCTCGGGCTTCATCAGCAGCACGCCGCACGAGCCCAGGCCACCCGCGTTCGCGATCGCGCTCGAGAGCGCGGGTGCCGCGACGCCCGCCATCGGCGCCAGCAGGATCGGGATGCGCAGGTCGAAGCGCGTGCAGAAAGCCTGGGTCCTGTCGAATGTCGCGCTCATGGTTGTCGCTCCTTTGTGGAGGCGGCTACTCTTGCACAGGCGTGCGCGGCTCCAGACAGAGAATCCTTGTCGCCCGCCATGAATTATCGGCGCTCGACGTTCGCGCTGGTGTTCCCGATGTTGAGCATGGAAAACTACCTCATGGCCAAGGGCTCTCTGCGTTGACCAAAGCATGGCTGGGCGCCTTCCTGATCGGCACCGAGCTCCTGCTTCTGCTGCTGATGGGGGCGTGGATGTTGCGGACATTCAGCCCCGGCGTCCATGCGCTCACTTTTTCGGTCGTTGAGAGCCCTGCTGCCAGCGTCGCGCCCTCAACAGAGCTCGCGACTTCGTTGCTTCGCGCCCGGGACGGCGAGCGGCAGCTGCGCGCGCAACTGGCCGCGCTCCAGGATGTCCTCGCGAAGAAGAGCGCGGACTGCCCGGCCTTGCCCGCCGATCGCTGGAACAGGAAGGAACTCGACCTGTTGACGGGCTGCTGGCTGCTTGGTCATGAGGTCGCCGCGGTGCGCGGAAATCCCGGAGAGCCGGGCCGGGAGGAGAATTGCACGACTCGGACTGGCCGCATCTGCTTCGACGGTAGGGGTGGCGGCCAGCGCGAACAGATCATGGATTGTCCGATTTCAGGCAGAGCTATCTGCAAGGCGCCGATCAGCGTGAAATTCAATGACGATGGAATGCTGGAGACGGCCCAACCGCGTGTCGCTTGCGATAGGCCTATGGTATTTTGGCTCCCTTATTCACTGAAATGCGACCGCCGCGACGATGCCACGGCGATCTGTCATTCGAACGGCTTCCCCGGCTTTCCTCCGCGCGATTACGAGTTTCGCCGCGAGCCTTGAGGGCCGTACTACCGCCCCACCATCTTCGGGTCGTAGTGCTCGCGCAGGCCGTTGCCCAGCATGTTCACGCCCCACACCAGCGCGATGATCGAGAGGCCCGCGAAGTTGGCGATCCACGGGGCGATGAACAGGCGCGTGTTGCCCTCGGCCAGGATGTTGCCCCAGGTCGCGGCGGGCGGCGGGATACCGAGGCCGAGGAAGGAGAGCGCGGTCTCCTGCAGGATCATCTGCGCGACCTGCAGCGTGGCGACCACGATCAGCACCGGCGCCACCTGCGGCAGGATATGGCGCCACATCACGTAGAAGTCCTTGCCGCCGTAGAGGGTCGCCGCCTCGACGAAGGGGCGCTGCTTCAGCGAGCGCGTGAGGCCGAAGACCACGCGCGCGTAGACCATCCAGCGCGAGATGCCGAGCACGATGATCAGGTTGGTCGCGTTGCCGCCCAGCGCCGCCACCATCAGGATCGCGAGCAGGATGTCGGGGAAGGCCATCTGCGCGTCGGCGAAGCGCATGATCACCTGCTCGGTCCAGCCGCCCTTGAGGCCCGCGATCACGCCCGCGGTGCTGCCGATCAGCGCCGACAGCAGCATCGCGCTCACGCCCACCATGATCGACAGCCGCGAGCCGTAGATCAGGCGCGAAAGAAGATCGCGGCCGTAGTTGTCGGTGCCCAGGAAGTGGCCGGGCGCTCCCTTGTCGGACCAGAAGCCGGGCTTCAGCCGCACCAGCAGGTCCTGCTGGTCGGGATCCCACGGCGTCAGCAGCGGCGCGAAGATCGCGCACAGCACCGCCACGGCCAGGATCGTGCCGCCGACCGTCATCTTGAAGCGCTTGCCGAAGAGTGCCCGCCGCTTCTTTTTCTGGGGGGTCTTCTGGGGGATCGCGATCGCCGTCATGAGCGGCGGATCCGCGGGTCGATCAGCATCTGCAGCACGTCGACAGTGAGGTTGGCGAGGGCGATGGTCGTGGCGATGAAGAACACCGCGGCCTCGACCACCGGCACGTCGCGTTTGAAGATGCTGCCGATCAGCAGCCGGCCCACGCCCGGCCAGGCGTAGATCGTCTCGGTGATGATCGAGCCCGCCATCAGCGTGCCGATCTGGATGCCGAGGAAGCTCAGCACCGGGTTGATCGCGTTGGGCAGGATGTGGGTGATGAGCACGCGGCCGCGCGACAGGCCCTTGGAGCGGCCGGTGACGACGAACTGCTCGCCCATCAGCTCGAGGATCGAGGTGCGCGTGATCAGCACGAAGTTGGGCAGCAGGATGGTGGCGAGCGTGATCGCGGGCAGCACGAGGTGGCGCGGCTCGCCGTAGCCCGAGGTCGGCAGCCAGCGCATCTGCAGGGCGAAGAATTCGATCAGCAGCATGCCGAGCCAGAACGACGGCATCGATTGTCCCGCGACGGCGATGGACGAGATGATCGTGTCGACGAGGCGGTCGCGCCACACCGCGCAGACGATGCCGCCCGTGACGCCCAGCAGGACCGCGAGCCCGAGCGCGGTGCCCGCGAGCTGGAAGGTGGCGCCCGCCCGGTCCCACACCACGGTGGCGGCCGAGCCGCTGAACTGCAGCGATTCGCCGAAGTCGCCGTGCAGCAGGTCGCGCAGGAAGATCAGGAACTGCGCCGGGATCGGCAGGTCGAGGTGCAGGCGCTGCGTAAGGGCCTCGACCTGTTCGGGCGTGCGGTTGATGTCGAGGAAGATGTCGACCGGGTTGCCGGTCAGGCGCAGCACCACGAAGGTCGCGAGGGCGACCAGCAGCAGGGTCAGCGGCAGGAACGCCAGCCGCCGCAGGATGTAGCGCAGGATCATTTAGCCGTCGTCCCGAGCGAAGCCGAGGGACCTGTCGTGTGGCACGGCCAAGACGGATCCCTCCACTTCGCTTCGCTCCGGTCGGGATGACGGCTTCGCCGTCACTTCAGCTCGACTTTCTGCAGATGCAGGATCTTGTCGGAGGGCGCGCTGAAGCCCGTGGTCGTCTTGTTGACGCCGTAGAGGCTGGGCAGGCCGAACAGGAAGAGCGACGGCGTCTCCTCGTACGCGAGCGCGCCCATCTCGTGGTAGAGGCGCACGCGCTCCTTCTCGTCGTTGGTCGAGCGGGCCGCCAGGAACAGCTGCTCGTACTTCTCGCTGTACCAGTGCGTGCGGTGGCCGGCCTTGGTGTACCAGACGGTGGCGAAGTCCGCGTCGCCCAGGCTGTACCAGCCGATCATGTGCAGCGGGCCCATCTTCAGCACGTTGCTCATCGACTGGAAGACGCCGCCTTCGACGGTGTTGACGGTGGCCTTCACGCCGATCTTGTTCAGCATGCCCGCGATCGCGGTGCAGATGTCGGTGTCGGACACGTACTTGCCGTTCTGGGTCGTGATCGGCACCGGCGTGTTGAAGTCGTAGCCCGCCTCGGTCAGCATCTGCTTGGCCTTGGCCGGATCGTACGGCCGGGCCTTGAGGTTCGGATTGTAGCCCAGCGCCGCCTTGGTCAGGACCTGGCCGTCGAGCAGCTCGCCCTTGCCCTTCAGGATCTGCTTCAGGATGATTTCCTTGTCGATCGCATAGTCGAAGGCCTGGCGGATCTTGGCGTTGTCGAACGGCTTGATCGTGGGATCGAAGGTCAGCACCAGGCCGACAGACGTGGCGATCGAATCCACCTTGGCGATGCCCGAGGCGTCGACCTGCTCGAGCTGGTCGATCGGCACTTCCTCGATGATCTGCGCTTCGCCGGACACGAGGGCGGCCACGCGCGTGGAACCGTCGGGAATGGTCCTGATAATGATCTTGTCGACCTTGGGTGCGCCCGCCCAGTAGTTCTTGTTGGCAACGAGCGTGTAGTGATCGCCCGGCACCCATTCCTGGAAGATGAACGGGCCCGCGCCCATCGGTCTGTCGGTGAGTCCCTTGGTGCCGACCTTCTCGGCATAGTGCTTGGGCAGGATCAGGATCTCGGCCATGGCACGCAGCAGGGTCGGGAACACCACCTTGGTCTTGATGTCGACGGTGTACTTGTCGACCGCGACGGCCTCGGAGACCTGGCTGATGCGCGCGGCGGCGCCGTAGGCGTTCTGCGGATCCTGCACGTACTTCACCGTGTAGACCACGTCGTCGGCGGTGAACTCGACGCCGTCGGTGAACTTCACGCCCTGGCGCAGGTGGAAGCGGAGCGTGAGCGGATCGATCTGCTCCCAGCTCGTGGCGAGCGTGGGCTGCGGATCGCCCTTGGCGTCGCGCTGCACGAGCTGCTCGTTGGTCTGCACCAGCAGGCTCTGCGAGGCGAATGAGCCGATGCCGGGCTTCAGGCTGTCGGGGAACACCGCGGCGCCCACGGTCAGAACCTTGTCGGCGGCGAAGGCGGGCGCGGCCGCCATGAGAAGAGGCGCTGCGAGAGCGGCGAGTAGGTGGCGGCGTTGCATGATTGGGTCCTCAGTGACTGGTTTGGACGAGATGGCAGGCCGAGCTGTGCGTGGCGCCCAGCTCGGTGAGTTCGGGTTCCTCGGTGCGGCAGATCGGCATCACGTAGGGGCAGCGGGTGTGATAGCGGCAGCCCGAGGGCACGGCGCGCGCGCTCGCGATTTCGCCCACGACTTCCGTCTTCTTGCGCACGGCGCCCGGACGATGGGCGGGCACGGCGCTCAGCAGCGCGCGGGTGTAGGGATGCTGCGGCGCCTTGTAGAGCGTGGCCTTGTCGGCGATCTCGACGATGCGGCCGAGATACATGACGGCCACGCGGTCGGCGACGTGCCGGACCACGCGCAGGTCGTGCGAGATGAACAGATACGTGAGCCCGAACTCGCGCTGGAGTCTCGTCAGCAGATTGATGACCTGCGCCTGCACCGACACGTCGAGCGCCGACACGGGCTCGTCGCAGACCACGAAGTCGGGGCGCAGCGCCAGCGCGCGGGCGATGCCGATCCTCTGGCGCTGGCCGCCGGAGAATTCGTGCGGATAGCGGTCGGTGTGTTCGGCCGCGAGTCCGACCAGCGGCAGCAGCTCCTGCACCCGCGCCTTGCAGTCGGCGGCCGAGGCGCCCGCGAGGTGCATCGGCTCGGCGATCAGCGCGCCCACCGTCATGCGCGGATTGAACGAGGAGCCCGCGTCCTGAAACACGAGCTGCATGCGCCGGCGCGCCGCGCGCAGCTCGCCCGCATCCATTTCCGAGATTTCCATGTTGTCGAAGCGCACGGTGCCGGCGGTGGGCTCGATCAGCCGCGTCAGCAGCCGGCCGGTCGTCGACTTGCCGCAGCCGCTTTCGCCCACCAGCGCCAGCGTCTCGCCGCGGTCGATGGAGAAAGAGACGCCGTCGACCGCTCGCACCGCGCCCACGGTCCTGTGGCCGAAGAAGCCGCCGGCGATCGGATAGTGCTTGGCGAGATTGTCGACCCTGATCAGCATGGGACACGCAGGCACGCGGCCTCGTGGCCCTCGCCCAGCGCCGCGAATGGCGGCAGCGCCTGGCGGCAGGCGTCGAAAGCATAGGGACAGCGCGGATGGAAGGCGCAGCCCGGCGGCAGCGCGAAGGGGCTGGCGACATTGCCCTCGATCGCCTGCAGCACCTCGGGGTCCTCGTCCTCGAGCGGCGGCATCGAGTTCAGCAGGCCCTCGGTATAGGGATGACCGGGCTTGTCGAAGAGCGCCTGGACCGGCGAGCGTTCGACGGTGCGGCCGGCGTACATGACCATGACGTCGTCGGCGAATTCCGCGACCACGCCGAGGTCGTGGGTGATCAGCAGCACGGACATGTGCAGCCGCTCCTGCAGGTCGCGCAGCAGCTCGAGGATCTGCGCCTGCGTCGTGACGTCGAGCGCGGTCGTCGGCTCGTCGGCGATCAGGAGCTTGGGCCCGCACGACAGGGCGATGGCGATCATGACGCGCTGGCGCATGCCGCCCGACAGCTCGTGCGGATAAGCGCGCAGGATATCGCCGGGCGAGGGGATGCGCACCAGCGCCAGCAATTCCTCGGCGCGCGCCCGGGCGGCGGCCTTTGCAAGCCCCATCTGCAGGCGCAGCGGTTCCATGATCTGGTGGCCGACGGTGAGGATCGGATTGAGCGACGCCATCGGATCCTGGAACACCATGGCAATCTCGCGGCCGCGCACCTTTTGCATCTCGCGTTCGCCGAGCGCGGCGAGATTGCGGCTCCCGGACGGGCCCGCGAACGCGATCGTGCCGGAGGTCAGAGTCGCGGTGTCGGGCAGGAGCTGCATCAGCGCCATCGCCGTCACGCTCTTGCCGCTGCCGGATTCGCCCACGACGCCCAGGGTCTGGCCGGCGCCCACATCGAAGCTCACGTCGCGCACGGCGTCGAACGGCCCGCGCCGCGTGTCGAACGCAACAGTGAGATTTCGCACCGAGAGGAGAGCGGGGGCCATGACAGCCAGAATGCAAGACGCGCGCCACCGATTACAATCGCAATCCGGCGGCAAAACCACTAGGCTTCGTCTCAAGGCGAAATATCGCCATGTCTTGGGAGGAAACAGGAAGTTGGACGCGTCCTACGACCTGCTGCTGAACGCCATCTTGTCCGGGCTGCTTCTGGGGGGATTCTACGCGGCCGTTTCGATCGGTGTCGCGATCTCGTTCGGCATGCTCGACATCGTGAATATCGCGCATCCCGCTTTTATCCTGCTGGGCTCCTACGCCGCGTTCATCGGCAACACCTATTTCGGTCTCGATCCCATCCTGGCCGCGGTGATCGCGCTGCCGTTCTTCTACGCGCTCGGCATGGCGGTCTATCAGGTCTACTACGTGGCCTTCGAACGGCGCGACGAGCGCTCGTTGAGCAGCGCGCCGCGCAACGACCAATCGCTGCGCGGTCTTTCCTTTTTCTTCGGACTGCTGTTCATCACCGAGGTCGGCCTGGTGATGATCTTCGGCGTCGACTACCGGCTGGTCCAGGCTTCCTACATCGGCGAGAAGTACTCGCTGGGGCCGATCCAGCTGCCCTACCGCCTGCTGGTGCCGTTCATCGTCTCGATGGTCACCGTGGTGGGCCTGCAGCTCTTCCTGTCGAAGACCTTCGTCGGCCGCGCCATCCAGGCGGTGGCCCAGGATCAGCTTGCCCTTCGCCTGATGGCGGCCAATCCGGTGCGCATCAAGCGCATCGCCTTCGGCCTCTCGATCGCGACGGCGGCACTGGGCGGGGCGATCCTGATCATCATCCAGTCGGTCGAGCCTTCGGTCGGCCGCGAATATATCGGCCGCGTGTTCGCGATCTGCGTGCTGGGCGGGCTGGGCAGCTTCTCCGGCATGGTGATCGCCGCCATGACGCTCGGTGTCGTGGAGACGCTGACCTCGACCTTGTTCGGTCCCTCCTGGGCGCCGGCAGTGTCGTTCGGCGTGTTGCTGATCACGCTCGCAGTGAGGCCCAGTGGCATCCTCGGTCGCTAGCTCCGCGAAGTTCGTCCTGGCGCTGATCGTGGCGGCCTGCGCGATCTTTGGCGTGGGCCGCGCCATCGGCAACAGCTACGCCTTTTTTCTCGGCTACGTCGTCGTCCAGTACATCGTGCTGGGCACGGCCTGGAACATCCTGGGCGGCTACACCGGCTACGTGAACTTCGGCGTCACCGCGTTCTTCGCCATCGGCGCCTACTCGACGGTGGCGCTCTACAAGCTCATCCCCGCCATGCCGCTGCCCTTCATGATTGTGATCGGCGGCGCGTTCGCGGCTCTGGTGGGCCTCGGCACCGGTTATCTCACCCTGCGCCTGCGCGGCGTGTTCTTCTCGATCGCGACGCTGGCGCTTGCCGTCGTGGTCCAGACCCTGATCACCAACTGGGATTTCGTGGGCGGCGCGCGCGGCGCCTATGTGCTGCGGCCCAAGCTCGCGCCGCTGATGGGCGGCGAATACGTGCAGTACCTGTTCGTGCTGATGCTGGGCCTCTGCGTGATCGTGCTGGCGACGGCGCGCGCCATCGAGCGCTCGTCGCTGGGTTACGGCTTTGCCGCGATCCGCGACGACGAGGCCGCGGCCGAAGCAGCCGGCGTGCCGACGCTCAAGCTGAAGCTGATCGCCACCACGCTGTCGGGCGGCTTCATGGGCATGGCCGGCGCGCCGCTTCCTTATTATGTGACCTATCTCGACCCGACCTCGGGCTTCAACCTCAACTACGCGGTGAACGCCATCGCCATGCCGCTGATCGGCGGCACGTCCTCTTGGGTGGGCCCGGTGCTGGGTGCGGTGCTGGTCGGCGGCCTGCAGGAAGTGCTGCGCGTCACGATCTCGTCGGCGGCCAACGTGCTGGTCGCGGGCGTGCTGATGGTGGTGTTCGTGATCGCCGCCCCACGGGGCATCGTCGGCCTCTTCGAGGGGAAGAGGAAATGAGCGCGCTGCTGCAGGTGGAGAGCGTCGGCAAGCGCTTCGGCGGCTTCGTGGCATTGGAAAGCATCGACCTCGAGGTGAGGGAGGGCGAGCGGCTGGGGCTGATCGGCCCCAACGGCTCGGGCAAGTCGACGCTGGTCAACTGCATCTGCGGCACCCTGCAGAACGAGACGGGCAAGGTGACCTTTGCCGGCCATCCGCTCGACGGTCTCGCGGCGCACGAACGCACGCGGCGCGGCGTGGCGCGCAGCTTCCAGCTGCCGCGCCCGTTCAGCTCGCTCTCGCTGGTCGAGAACGTGCGCATTCCGATCCTCTACACGGTGAACGCGCGCAAGACAGGTCATATCGCGCATGCCGCCATCGACAGGCGCTGCCGCGACCTGCTGGGCGAGGTCGGCCTGCTGGCCAAGGCCGACCACCTGCCGCGCGACCTCACGCAGATCGAGATGCGCAAGCTCGAGCTCGCGCGCGCAATGGCCGCCGAGCCGCGCCTGCTGATCGCCGACGAGGTGATGGCCGGCCTGTCGCACGCCGAAGTCGACGAGATCATCGCGTTGCTCATCCGCGTGAATGGGCAGGGCGTCACCGTCATCATGATCGAGCACATCATGCGCGCCGTGATGGAAGTGTCGCAGCGCCTGGCCGTGCTGGTCGCCGGGCGCAAGATCGCCGACGGCGATCCCAAGGAAGTCGTGCGCAATCCCGAAGTCGTGAGGGCGTACCTTGGCGAGTAGCCCGACCACGGCGAGCAGCCTCATCGTCGCGAACATCGACGCGGGCTACGGCGCCGTGCGCGTGATCGACGGCGTGTCGCTCAGCGTTGGCGCCGGCGAGACGGTGGCGCTGCTGGGCACGAACGGCAACGGCAAGTCGACCCTGATGAAATGCATCATGGGCATCGTGCGGCCGACCGCCGGCACCATCACCGCCACGATCGACGGCACCGTGCACGAGCTGGTCGGCCTCTCGACCGAAGCGATCGTCGATCTCGGCATCGCCTTCGTGCCCGAGGGACGGCGGCTGTTTCCCAAGCAGAGCGTGATGGAGAACCTGCAGCTGGGCGCCTTCCGGCCCAAGGCGCGCGCGCAACTGCAGCGCAACCTCGACTTCTGCTTCGAGACCTTCCCGCGCCTCAAGGAACGCGCCAAGCAGCTCGCGGGCAGCATGAGCGGCGGCGAGCAGCAGATGCTGGCGCTGGCTCGCGCGCTGATGTCGGCGCCGCGCATCCTGCTGATCGACGAGCCGTCGGTCGGCCTGGCACCGCTGCTGGTCAGCCGCACCATCGACAAGATCAAGGAGCTGAAGGTGGGCTTCGACCTCACCGTGCTGATGGCCGAGCAGAACTTCACCCAGGCCATCCGCATCGCCGACAGAGGCTA
>CAIWTJ010000013.1 GCA_903915535.1 Enhydrobacter aerosaccus | reverse complement strand
TGGAGCGTGATCGTCATATCGGAATGCCTCGCAAGCCGCGCATGGTGCCCTGGAGAAGACTCGAACTTCCACGCCTTTCAGCGCTAGTACCTGAAACTAGTGCGTCTACCAATTCCGCCACCAGGGCACGGCATGCGGGCTGCGGGGCGTCACGTACGGCGGGCTCGCACAGATGTCAACGGTGGGCTATAGGGCAGGATCATGAGCATCAAGACAGTCACTGTTTTAGGCGGTAGCGGCTTCGTCGGCCGCACCATCGTGCGGGCGCTGGCGCAGCGCGGTTATCTGGTGAGGGTCGCGGCGCGCCGCATCGAGCTGGCCGAGCCCGCCAAGACGGCGGGCGACGTCGGCCAGGTCACGCTGATGCGCGCCAATCTGCGCGTGCCGTCGTCGATCGCGAAGGTGATCGCCGGCAGCGACGCCGTGGTGAACGCCACCGGCATCGGCTGGCAGCGCGGCCGTCAGCGCTATCAAACAGTCCATGTCGACGGTGCCAGGACGATCGCCGACGCCTGCCGCGGCTTCGGCGTGAAGCGGCTGATCCATATCTCCGGGATCGGTGCCGACGCGCGCAGTTCGAAGAACCCCTACGTGCTGTCGAAGGTGGGCGCGGAAGATGCCGTCTTTGCAGGCTTTTCCGACGCCACCATCGTGCGGCCGAGCGTGATGTTCGGGCCGGAAGACGCGATGTTCACTCGGCTGGCGCGCATTGCCTCGATGGCGCCGTTCCTGCCCGTGATCGGCGACGGCTCGGCCCGGGTACAGCCGGTGTTCGTGGGCGATGTCGCGCAGGCGGTGGCCGCGTTGACCGGCAGACCCGAGACGGCCAAGACCGTGTTCGAACTGGGCGGTCCGCGCGTCTACACCTATCGCGAGATCGCGGCCCTCGTGCTGCGCGAGATCGACAAGAAGAAGCCGATCGTGGGCGTGCCTGTCGGCCTGATGAAGATCGCGGGCTTCTTCGCCCAGCAGGTCGCGCTCGTGGGCCTCACCCCGCAGCTCACCGTCGACCAGGTCGAACTGATGCTGCACGACAACGTCGTGCGGCCGGGCGCCAACAGCCTCGCGACCCTGGGCATCGCGCCGACCGCCGCCGAGGCGATCCTGCCGACCTACCTCGATCGCTTCCGCCAAGGCGGCCGCTACAACCAGCACGCCCCGGCCTAACCTTCCCCGATTTCCCGGCTTTTCCCGACGGTCCGGGAAGCCCCCGATGCCGATGGCATCGGCACTCTTCGCGATTCTTCCCGGTTTCCCCCCCTGCCCCCTCCCATGTGTCTTCGAATAATAGTCCGAAAATAGTACTATTACTCGGCCGTGAGATTCCGAGGACGAAATATTCACCTGATCATCGAAGATTCATGCTCGAATTAGGTCAGCTTTATTGACTTAAGGAGCTCAACGTGATGAAAAGCGGCGCAAGACGCAGCTTTGCCGCGATTGGCGCGCCGGTTGCGTAATTAAATTACACAGTCTGGTTGGGGGCCTTCATGGCCGAGAGAATGTTGAAGTTCGTCGGAACGCCGCAAGCCATGCCCGCCAAGCGGCCGGCGTCGGCGCGTCGTCACGACTTCCAGGAAATCTATAGCGCCTACGCCCGCGACAAGGCCTCGGAGCAGGCCGCGCGCTGCTCGCAGTGTGGCGTGCCGTTCTGCCAGATCCATTGCCCGCTCGGAAACAACATCCCCGACTGGCTGAAGCTCACGTCGGAAGGACGGCTCGAGGAAGCCTACGAGCTCTCGTCGGCGACCAACAACTTCCCGGAAATCTGCGGCCGCATCTGCCCGCAGGATCGCCTGTGCGAAGGCAACTGCGTGATCGAGAAGGGATTCGAGTCGGTCACGATCGGCTCGGTCGAGAAGTACATCACCGACACCGCCTGGGAGCAGGGCTGGGTGAAGCCGATTGTGCCGCGCCGCGAGCGCGCCGAGAGCGTCGGCATCGTCGGCGCCGGACCCGCGGGGCTTGCCGCCGCCGAGCAGCTGCGCCGCAAGGGCTACCAGGTCGCGATCTACGATCGCTACGACCGGGTCGGCGGCCTGCTGATCTACGGCATCCCGAACTTCAAGCTCGAGAAGGAGATCGTGCAGCGCCGCGAGAAGCTGCTGCGCGATTCGAAGGTCACGTTCCACCTGAACTGCGATGTCGGCCGCGATGTCACGCTCGCGCAGCTGCGCGAGCGTCATGACGCCGTGCTGATCGCGACCGGCGTCTACAAGGCGCGCGATATTTCGGGGCCGGGCGTCGGCCTGCCGGGGATCGCGCCCGCGCTGGACTATCTGACAGCTTCCAACCGCGCGGGCCTCGGCGACAAGGTGCCCGCGCACGAGTCGGGCGTGCTCGACGCCAAGGGCAAGCATGTCGTGGTGATCGGCGGCGGCGACACGGCGATGGATTGCGTGCGCACCGCGGTGCGCCAGGGCGCGAAGTCGGTGAGGTGCCTGTACCGCCGCGACCGCGCCAACATGCCGGGCTCGCAGCGCGAGGTGAAGCACGCGGAGGAAGAAGGCGTCGAGTTCGTCTGGCTCACCGCGCCGCAGACGTTCCTGGGCAAGGCCTCATCGAATGGTGAGCGTGTCAGTCACGTGCGTTCGGTGCGCATCCATCTCGGCATGCCCGACGCGACCGGCCGCCAGACGCCGCAGGAGATTCCCGACAGCCACGTCAACATCGAGGCCGACCTGGTGCTGAAGGCACTGGGCTTCGATCCCGAGGACCTGCCCGCGCTGTTCGCGGCGCCCGATCTCGGCGTCACCGGCTGGGGCACGCTCCGGATCGACTGGAAGAACATGATGACCAGCCTCGACGGCGTGTTCGCCGCCGGCGACATCGTGCGCGGCGCCTCGCTGGTCGTGTGGGCAGTGCGCGACGGCCGCGACGCGGCCGAGCGCATCCATTCCTATCTCGCGACCAAGGCCCTCAGCAGCGCAAATGGGGCCGCGGCGCGCATCGCGGCGGAGTGAGCGTCATGATCAAGATTTACGACTTCACGGGATCGGGCAACGGCTACAAGACCTGGCTGCTGGCGTCGCAGCTCGGCGTGCCCTTCCAGCGCATCGAGCGCGATATCCTGAAGGGCGAGACGCGCACGCCCGAGTTCCTGAAGAAGAACCCCAACGGCCGCATCCCGACGCTCGAGCTCGACGACGGCACCTTCCTCTTCGAGTCGGGCGCGATCCTCTGGTACCTGGCGGAAGGCACGCCCTTCATGCCGGCCGACCTGCTCGAGCGCGCGCAGACGCTGCAGTGGATGTTCTTCGAGCAGTACAGCCACGAGCCCTATATCGCCGTGGCGCGGTTCTGGAAGCACTTCTTCGACAAGCTCACGCCGCAGCAGGAAGCCAACCTGCCCGACATCATGAAGAAGGGCTATGCCGCGCTCGACGTGATGGAGAAGCACCTCGCGTCCCGCACGTTCTTCGTCGGCAACCGCTACGGCCTGGCCGACATCGCGCTCTATGCCTACACGCACGTGGCGCACGAAGGCGAGTTCGACCTGTCGCGCTATCCGCACATCACGGCGTGGCTCGCCTGCGTGAAGGCGCAGCCGGGCTACATCGCCATGGATCACAAGTTCTGACATGACACAGAAGTCGCCGATCCCGCACACCCTAACCCTGAGGAGGCCCAAAGGGCCGTCTCGAAGGGTGGGAACGAGCACCGCGTTTGTTGCCCATCCTTCGAGACGCGCCTTCGGCGCTCCTCAGGATGAGGTCATGGCTTAACAGGAGGAAAGACAATGCCGACCATCCACGTCGAAATGTTCGAAGGCCGCACCTTGGACCAGCGCCGCAAGCTGGTGAAGGAAATCACCGAAGGCACCTGCCGCGCGCTCGGCTGTCCGGCCGATGCGGTGCAGATCATCCTGACCGACATCAAGAAAGAGAACTGGGCCGAGGCCGGGAAGCTCTTTTCCGATTCATGATTTCAACATTCTAGACAGCCCGCGCGCTGCTCTCCCCCTCCCTGCCTCCCCCGTCATACGGGGGAGGTGCCCGAAGGGCGGAGGGGGAAAGCCACGGGAAGGAACACCGCCAATGTCCGCACAAGAATTCGTCCGCCAGTACATCGAGGGCACCCGGAAGCTCACCGACGCCTACGGCTACAATCCGGCCGAGGGCTCGGATTCGTGCGGCGTCGGGCTGGTCGTGGCGCTCGACGGCAAGCGCCGGCGCGACGTGGTGGTGGCGGCGATCGACGCGCTGAAGGCGGTCTGGCATCGCGGCGCGGTCGACGCCGACGGCAAGACCGGCGACGGCGCGGGAATCCATGTCGAGATCCCGCAGGACTTCTATCGCGAGCATATCCGCGACTCGATCGGCGAGTATCCGCAGGTCGGCCGCGTGGCCGTCGGCATGGTCTTCCTGCCGCGCACCGACCTGGGCGCGCAGGAGCGCTGCCGCACCATCGTCGAGACCGAGATCCTGCGCTTCGGCCACCAGATCCTGGGCTGGCGCCAGGTGCCGGTCGACATCTCCGTGATCGGCGAGAAGGCCAACGAGACCCGGCCCGAGATCGAGCAGATCCTGATCGGCCGCGGCGATCCCGCGATGGACAACCGCGAGTTCGAGAAGCAGCTCTTCATCCTGCGCCGCCGCATGGAGAAGGCCGCGACCGCCGACAACATCTCGGAGTTCTACGTCTGCTCGCTGTCGTGCCGCTCGGTGATCTACAAGGGCATGTTCCTGGCCGAGCATCTGTCGGCCTTCTATCCCGACCTGCTCGACGAGCGCTTCACCTCGCGCTTCGCGATCTTCCACCAGCGCTATTCGACCAACACCTTCCCGCAGTGGAAGCTGGCGCAGC
Source organism: Enhydrobacter aerosaccus (assembly GCA_903915535.1). Classification (GTDB taxonomy): domain Bacteria; phylum Pseudomonadota; class Alphaproteobacteria; order Reyranellales; family Reyranellaceae; genus Reyranella; species Reyranella aerosaccus_C. Next base: position 82 of record CAIWTJ010000013.1, on the reverse strand, counting down.
CGTTCCGCGTGCTGGCGCACAACGGCGAGATCAACACCATCCAGGGCAACGTGAACTGGATGAAGAGCCACGAGGCGCGCCT
>CAIWTJ010000012.1 GCA_903915535.1 Enhydrobacter aerosaccus | reverse complement strand
GATTTCACGAAGCGTTTGGCGATGTCGCGCTCGCGGCGTGAATAGACGGCCGTGTCGACGGTGATGCAGAAGGCGTCGTAGCCCGCGCCCATCGCCTGCTTCACCCGCTCGGCCACCCATTTGTCGTCGCCGCGCACATAGAGCTGGTAGATCTTGGGGCCGTCGCCACCCTTCACGATGTCCTCGAGCTTGAGCGTCGTGACCGAGCTGATCAGCATGCCGACACTGCCGAGGCCCGCGCCCTTGGCGACGGTGATGCCGCCGCCCGCCTCGAAGGATTCGAGCGAGCCGACCGGCGCCAGCATCACCGGAATGCGCAGCTTCTTGCCCAGCAGTTCCGACGACGGATCGATCTTGGAGACGTCGCGCAGGACCCGCGGCTTGAAGGCAATCGAGTCGAGCGCCATGCGGTTGCGCCGCATCGTGGTCTCGGTCTCGGTGGCACCGATCAGATAGTCCCAGATGTTGGGATTGAGCCGGATTTTCGCCGCTTTGACGATCTCGTGAAGCGTCGCGAATTCGTTTTCCAGCCCGCTTGCCATGGTTCCGTCTCCCTAATCGGGCTAGGATTAGCGCAACAATAAGCACGGAGGAAGCGATGGCAGCCCAGAGGAGCGGTTCGGCCGCAGCCGTGTTGCACAGCGAGGCGAAAATCGCGGTCACGCCCATCAACGGCTTCATCGGCGCCGAGATCGAGGGCGTCGACCTGCGGCGTCCCCTGTCGCCCGAGCAGTTCAAGATCGTCCACGACGCTTTCGTGAACTACGAAGTGATCGTGATGCGCGACCAGGACATCACGGTCGACCAGCAGATGGCGTTCGGCGCGCTGTTCGGCGAACTCTCGATCCATCCCTTCTCGCCCAACATGCCGGACAAGCCCGAGGTCATCATTCTCGACTATTCGGCCGACAATCCGCCGGCGCTGACCGACATCTGGCATGTCGACGAAACCTTCCGCGAGACGCCGCCGCTGGCCACCATCCTGCGCGCCAAGGTCGTGCCGGAGACGGGCGGCGACACGCTGTTCGCCAGCATGAGTGCGGCCTACCGCGGGCTGAGCGAGCGCATGAAGCAGCACATCCACGGCATGGAGGCACAGCACGACTTCAAGCCGTGGCGCCCCCTGTTCGGGCACAGCGACCGCGCCAAGCTGCGCAAGCTCGAGGATGAGTTTCCCAACCCGTGGCATCCCGTGGTGCGCGTACATCCCGTCACCGGGCGGCGCGTGCTCTACGTCAACCGCCAGTTCTGCACGCGCATCAAGGATCTCAAGGGCGACGAGAGCGACACCCTGCTCGAGTTCCTCTATCGCCAGGCCACCATCCCCGAGTATCAGCTGCGCGTTAAGTGGCAGCCCAACACCCTGGTGATGTGGGACAACCGTTCGGTGCAGCACTACGCCGTGCACGACTATTATCCCGCGCGCCGTACCATGGAGCGCGTGACGGTGAAGGGCGACCGGCCGAAGGGCGTGAGCGGCGAGTACACGCGCGACACCGTTGCCGCCAACGGCACGGTGAAGCCCGCGATCGCCGAAGGCACGCGGCCCGGACCCAAGCGCGCCTTCGACCGTTACTAGCATGGACCTCCCGCGCCGCGGCGCGCTGCTCGGCCTCGGCGGTACGCTGCTCGCGGCGGGGTCGGCGCGCGGCGACGCAACCTGGCCCGACCAGCCGATCAAGATCGTCGTGCCCTATCCGCCCGGCGCCCTCACCGATGTGCTGGGCCGCATGTTCGGCGAGCGCTTCCAGGCGGCGTTCGGCCAGCCGGTTATCGTCGACAACAAGGCCGGCGTCGGCACCCTTCTCGGCGCTTCCTCCGTCGCCAAGCAGCCGCCCGACGGCTACACGCTGCTGCTCGCCACGGTCACGACGCTCTGCATTGCGCCAGCGCTCTACACCAGGCCGCTCGCGACCCATGCCGACTTTGTCGGCATCGCCAAGATCGGCGACGTGACCCTTTTCCTGCTCGCGCGGCCGGGCCTGCCAGTCGCCGATCCGCGGGAACTGGTGTCGCTCCTGCGCGCCAGGCCGGGCGGCTACAGCTTCGGCTCTCCCGGTATCGGCAGCGTGCATCACCTGCTGACCGAACTGATTCTGTCGCGCGAGAAACTGAGCGCAGTCCATGTGCCCTATCCCGGCTCGGTGAAGGCGATGGGCGACCTCATGGAAGGGCGCCTGGACTTCATGTTTCTCGATGCCACCGTGGCGCTGGCCCAGCTTTCCAATGGCAAGCTGAAGCCGCTGGCGGTGACCGGCAGCCAGCGCCTGCCAGAACTTCCCGCCGTGCCGGCCCTCACCGACTTCTTCCCCGGCCTCGATGCCCAGCCCTGGATGTCGATCGCGGCCCCCGGCGCCACGCCACCCGCGATCCTCGAGCGGCTCAACGGCGAGATGAACAAAGCGCTGGCCGATGCATCCTTTGCCGTCCGCCTGCGTCAAATAGGCGTGGCCCCCACGCCATTGACGCTGGCGGCGTTCAACGATTTCATCGGGCGTGAAGTCGCCAGGTGGACCGAGATGGTCAGGCTCTCGGGGGCAAAGGCGGAATGATGGGAAACAAAATGAAGCGTGGCATGAAGCGGCGAGAGTTCACGGTAGCCCTGGCGGCGGGCGCAGTGATGGGACGGTCGATCCTCGCGAAGGCCGCCACCCCCACCATGCAGGAGGTGCCGTCGCTCGCCGATAAGGTGAAGGCGGGCCTGCCGCCGGTCGACAAGCGCATCCCCACCGACCCGTCGATCGTCGAGGTTTTTTACGGCGGCGAGGGTCCGGGGCGCAACGGCGGCGACTGCAACATGCTGATCGCCAATGCGCGCGACACGCGCCTGATGACGCTCTACTCCAACGCGCGCCTGATCGTGTACGACGACAAGCTCACGCTGCATTCCGACATCCTGTCGAGCTATGAGGCCAAGGACGGCCGTGAATTCACCCTGAAGCTGCGCGCCGGCCACAAATGGTCGGACGGCCACCCGTTCACGACCGAGGATTTCCGCTACTTCTGGGAAGACATCGCCAACAACAAGGAACTGTCGTCGGGCGGCCCCAGTGTCGAGCTTCTGGTCCATGGCGAGCCGCCGAAGGTCGACATCATCGACGAGCTCACGATCCGCTACACCTGGGCCAAGCCCAACCCCTACTTCATCACGAGCCAGGCACGTGCCAATCCGCTGTGGCTGTTCCGTCCGGCGCATTACCTGAAGCAGTTCCACATCAAGTATTCGTCGCTCGAGGAGATCGCCAAGCACGCCAAGGGCGGCCAGGGCCAGAACCCGAACTGGGTCCAGATCCATCGCCGCGTCGACGTGATGTACAACAACGACAATCCCGACCTGCCGACGCTCAATCCGTGGATGCTGGTCACACCGCCGCCGGCCCAGCGCTTCGTCTACGAACGCAATCCCTATTACTACCGCATCGACGCCAAGGGCCAGCAGCTGCCCTACTTCGATCGCGTGATCTTCACCCTGGCGGCCGCCAACCTCGTGCCGGCCAAGGCGGGACTGGGCGAGTCCGACCTGCAGAGCCGCTACCTCAACATGCGCGACTACACGTTCCTGCGGAAGAGCGCCAAGACCTCCGGCGTCGACGTGCGCCTGTGGGAGGAAGGATCGGGTTCCCAGCTCGCCTTCTATCCCAACCTGAATGCCAAGGACGATGTGTGGCGTGCGCTCAATCGCGACGTCCGCTACCGCCGCGCGCTGTCGCTGGCGATCGATCGCGACGAGCTCAACCAGGTGATCTACTCGGGCCTGGTCAAGGCGTCGAACAACACGATCCTCGGGCGCTCGCCGCTGTTCAAGCCGGAGTATGCGACCAAGTGGGCGACATACGATCCCAAGCAGGCGAACAAGCTGCTCGACGAGGTGGGCTTGACCAAGCGCAACTCGCTGGGATTCCGCCTGCTGCCCGACGGCCGCGATGCCACGATCGTGGTCGAGCACCAGAGCGAGGAGTCCAGCGACACCGACGCGATGTCGCTGATCGCCGACCACTGGAAGAAGGTCGGCATCAAGATGCTTTTCAAGCCGCAGTCGCTGAACAATTTCCGCCTGCGCGCCTTCTCGGGCGAAGCCGTCATGACGGCTTACGCGGGTTGCATCACCGTCGTGCCGAGCGTCGACACCAGTCCCAAGGAGTTCGCGCCGACCACGCAGGGAGGCCTGCAGTGGCCGCGCTGGGGCATGTTCATCGAGACCAAGGGCAAGCAGGGCGACAAGTGCGACATGAAGGAGGCGAGCCAGCTCCTCGATTATCTCGAAGAGTGGGAAACGTCGGCCGACCAAGCCACGCGCAAAAAGGTGTGGGACCGCATGCTCGAGGTCAACATGGAGCAGGTCTTCTCGATCGGCACCGTGAACGGCATCCTTCAACCGATCGTGGTCGGCCCGAAGATCCGCAACGTGCCCAAGGAAGGCTACTACGGCTTCGATCCGGGCGGCTACATCGGCCTCTACAAGCCCGACACCTTCTGGTTCGCAAGCTGATCGCCCTCTTCTCTTTTCATGCTCCTGTCCCTCGCTAGAGGGAGAGGCGGGGAGAGGGTGTTACGCACATCCGTCGACGCCCCCTCTCATAACCTCTCCCCCTAGCGGGGGAGAGGAACAAGAAAGGGTCTAGGCCGCCGCCGGGGTCGGCTCGCCCAGCGACAGCATCAGCCGGTTGGCCCAGTTGAAGAACGAGGCGGCGCTGATCACGTCGATGATGGCCTCATCGTCGAGGCCTTCCGCGCGCAATGCATCGACATGCGCCGGTCCGAAGGTGATCGGCGTCGAAGTCAGCGCCACCGAGGCGGCGACGATCGCGTTCCAGCGTTTGTCGAGATCGGCGCCTGTGCCCTCGGCCAAAAGCTTCTCGACCTCGGGCACGCGCTTCGAATAGGTGGCGGCGAAGCGCGCATGCACCGACGCGCAATAGATGCAGCCGTTGAGCCGCGACGTGGCCGCGGCGGCCAGTTCGCGCTCGGCGCGCGGCAGGCCCGCCTCGGGATTGTAGAAGATGTCCTTGTCGGTGCGGGTACGCGCCGCGAGCACGTCGGGATCGCGCGCCAGCAGGCGGAAGTACGGCGACTTCACGCGCGAGGCGTCGATCAGGCTGTCGAGGTGATGCTGGCTCATCTTCTCGGCGTCCATCGGCTCGAGCCACGGCAGCCAGTCGAGCATGTCGCGCGTGAAGACGGTGGGAACGGTGTGGCCCGATTGCGGAACGATCTTGTCGGTCATGTCTGCCTCACATCTTGGTCGCGAGGACCCGCAGGCCGGCCACGACACGGATCTGGAACGCAAGGAAGGCGACGAGCTGCGACAGGGTCACGATGTCGTCCGTCGTCCAGCCCGCATCGAGGAGCGACTGCAGCGACGGCGCCGCCGCGTCGCGCGGATGGAACACCAGCATGTGCGTGTGCTCGAATGCCGCCACGAGGCGGCGGCCGAGCGCGAGCGCTACGTCGGGAGCGACCTTGTAGACGAGCCCGGTCGTGTCCTCGACGCTGAGCGGGCCCTTCGGATAGGCACCATACGGCCCCTGCGTCTTGCCCGCGGCGACCGCGAGTGAAATCGCGGCCTTGAGTGCGGCCGAGCCGCCGGCTTCGGTCAGGCCCTGGCCGTAGAAGGCCTCGGCTTGCGGTTGACCATGCAGGCCCGTCACGAAGCAGGCCACGGCGCAGCGCTCCTGCGCGCTCACCCCGCCCATCGACTTGGGTCTGAACAGCGACAGGTAGCTCGCCTGCGCCTGCTGGCGCGCCACGGTGCGCCGGTTGCGCGCCGTGTCGAGCTTCGAGCCCGGCGCTATGCCGGCCAGCGTGTCTATGACGTCAGCAACCATCTCGGTGTCTTCCCCCGCTTGTCTTTGTCTTCAGGCGACTTTGCGTACCGGCGCCGTGTCGCGCTGCCAGCCGAAGGCCGGCGCCACCTTCTCCGCCATCAGCTCGATCGAGCGCAGGATATAGGGATGCGGCGGGTCGATCGAATGGACCTGCATGGTGAGATCGGTCGAGCGCACGAGCGTGCTGTCCTGCGACAGCGACTCGATCACCTCGTCGGCGGTGCCCATGTGGACGTCGAATTCCCGGACCATGTCCTCGATGCGACTGGAGGTCGGCGCCTGCCCCTTGAGGATGCGTTTCTCGACCATCCGCGGCAGGCCGATGCGAGCAAAGCGCATCGCATCCTTGGGATCGTCGGCGATGTAGACGGTGCGCGACGCGAGGATGCGCGGCTCGACGCCCTTGGGCAGCGCCTCGAGATAGGCATCGACCATCGGATTCTGGATATCGGCCAGGGTCGCGTTCGGCTGCGCCGGGTTGCGTGGCTGGGTACGCGACAGCATCAGCCCGTCGCCCGCGAGACCGGCACGCCGTGCGCCCTCGACGGTGAACGTCGCCTGCCAGATACGCTGGAGCAGCGTTGGGCTGTTCGGATAGAGCTTGTCGCCGCCGGGCAACGTGCCGCCCGACCAGGCCGTGCGCATCAGGTCGAGGTTGCCGTTCATCAGGGCGTGACGGTCCTTGGCGTCGCGGCCGAAGGCGGTGAAGGCCGTGAGATTGCCGCCCGGGCCGATGCCGACCTCGAGCCGCTTGTTGCTCATGAGATCGAGCACCGCGGCGTCCTCGGCGACGCGCACCGGCAGCTCGAGCGGCAGGGTCACGATGCCGGTGCCGAGGCGGATCCGGCTCGTCGCGGCGGCGACATGCGCCAGGAACACGAACGGCGCGGGCAACCCGCCTTCGGCCTCGTGGAAATGATGCTGGGCGATCCATGCGGAATCGAAGCCCGACTTCTCGGCCTGCACGATCTGAGCGGTGGCGAGCCGATAGCGCTCGGCGGCATCGGTCTCATCGAGGAGGCGTGTAAAGAAGCCCAGGCGCTTGATCGACGTCGTCATCATGCCCCGAACCTCGCGCGAAGCGCGGTTTTGCGCAAGGGGCGCGGCAGGTGTTCGCCCCTACAAACCCTCATCCGACCAAGAGGGCGAAGCGGCTGGTACGTTCCGTGCATACATCCTATCGTGAAGTCATTGCACGACGGGAGGATCTGGTTTCGTTTGGTGTTTAATCGACGCGAACATTCTCTTTGCCGGGGACAACGAGCCTGCGAGGTTCTGCGCCCTGTGGCGCTTGCCGCTCTCCAGATGAATGAGGTTTTCTATGTCAGCCTTTAATCGTCGCCATTTCGTCGGCGGCTCCACCGCCCTCCTCGCTGCCGCGTCGCTGCCCGGCTCCTTTCCCGCGTGGGCTGATCCCGCCAAGGGCGAGCCCGTCATGATGGGCGTGAGCGGCCCCCTCACCGGCCAGAACGCGCAGTACGGCACGCAGTGGAAGCAGGGCTTCGACCTGGCGCTCGACGAGGTCAATGCGGCGGGCGGCGTGAAGGGCCGTCCGCTGGCGTATGTCTTCGAGGACAGCCAGAGCGATCCGCGCCAATCGGTTGCCGTCGCGCAGAAGTTCGTTGCCGACAAGAAGATCGTGGTCGAGTTGGGCGACTTCGCGAGCCCCGCCTCCATGGCCGCATCGCCGATCTACCAGAAGGCCAAGCTGGTGCAGTTCGGCTTCACCAACTCGCACCCGGACTTCACCAAGGGCGGCGACTACATGTGGAGCAACTCGGTCAGCCAGGCCGACGAGCAGCCGCTCAGTGCCGCCTATGCCGTCAAATCGCTCGGCCTCAAGAAGATCGCGGTGCTGCACCTCAACACCGACTGGGGGCGCACCAGCAAGGACCTCTATGTCAAAGCCGCCAAGGAGTACGGCGCGGAAATCGTCGCGATCGAGGCCTACATTCCCGACGAGAAGGACTTCCGCTCGACCCTGGTGCGCGTGCGCGATGCCAAGCCGGACGGTCTCGCGCTGATCTCCTACTATTCCGACGCGGCCTTGATCGCCCGCCAGGCCAAGCAGGCCGGCCTCAAGTTGCCGATGGTCGCGGCGAGTTCGGTCTATTCGCCCAAGCTGATCGAACTGGGCGGCGACTCCGTCGAGGGCATGTTCACCGCCTCGCGCTACTTCCCCGACGATCCGCGGCCGCTGGTCCGAAAGTTCGTCGCGGCTTTCAAGGCGAAGTACGGCAAGGAGCCCGACGCCTTCAACGCCTATGCCTACGACACCGTCATCCTGATGGCGCAGGTCATGAACCAGTTCGGCTTCGAGCGCGAGCAGATCCACCAGGGCCTCGCCAAGGTGAAGGACGTGCCCAGCGTGATCTTCGGCAAGGCCACGTTCGACACCGCCACGCGGCGCGTCAACGGCGCGATGAACGTCGAGCTGGTGGTCAAGGACGGCAAGTTCCAGTTGCACGAAGGCAGCATCCCCACGCGCTAGAACGTTTGGCGAGAATGGCGGCGGACTGAACTGTGGCGTCCTGGATCGACTACACGATCAACGGCCTGATCATCGGCAACATCTACGCGTTGCTGGCGGTCGGGCTCGCGCTGATCTTCGGCGTCAGCCGGCTCATCAACTTCGCCCACGGATCGGTCTATCTCGTGGGCGCCTATACGGGCTTCGTGGCGACCACGATGCTTCACCTGCCGCTGCCGGTCACCTTCGTGCTCGTGATCGTGGTCGGCGCCCTGCTCGGCCTGCTCATCGAACGCTTCGGGCTCAGGCCGCTGCAGGGCTACGCGCATATCGCGCCGCTGCTCGCCACCATCGGCATCAGCTTCGTGCTCGACCAGCTGGTCCAGCTCACCTTCACCGCCACGCCGCGCGCCTTGCCGAGCGAGCTGCTCGACAAGCGCTTCCAGCTGGGCTCGGGCACGATCGGCGCGCTCGATATCGTGATCGCGGCCGTGGGCCTCACGAGCGCGGCCCTACTCTATTTCTTCCTGCGCTTCACCCAGCTCGGCTGGGCGGTGCGCGCGACGGCGCAGGATCGCGACGCCGCGCAGCAGATGGGTGTCGACGTCAATGCCGTGAACCGCACGGTGTTTGCCATCGCCTCGGGCCTGGGCGCCGTCGCGGGCCTGCTGGTCGGCATGTATTACAACTACATCGATCCGGCGATGAGCTTCCAGGCGACCCTGAAGGGCGTCGTGGCGCAGGTCGTGGGCGGCGTCGGCAACGTGCCGGGCGCGATCGCCGGCAGCCTGCTGCTGGGCATCGTCGAGAGCTACGGCATTGCCCTGTTCGGCACGAGCTATCGCAACCTCTTCGCTTTCGTCCTGCTGGTCGTCGTGCTGGTGCTGCGGCCCAACGGACTTTTCGCCAGCGCCCGCCAGACTCCGCCCGAGCCGATGACCGGCACGTTCATCGCGCCCAGCAAGCCCTTCGTGCTCCAGCCGCGCGTTCTGCTGGGCATCGCCGTGGCGCTGGCGATCCTGCCCGCGGTCTATCCCGATCCCTACATCATGCAGACGTTCACCAATGCCTGGCTGTACGGCATGCTGGGCCTCAGCCTGACGCTGATCGCGGGCACGGTGGGCATGATCTCGCTCGGCCACGCAGCCCTTCTGGCGATCGGCGGCTATGCCTCGGCGCTGCTCGCGCTCAACTTCGGCATCCCGGTGGGCTTTGCCATCCTGTGCGCGGGCGTGATCACGGCGGCGCTGGGCACCCTGCTCGTCTTCCCGTCGTTCCGCCTGCGCGGCCATTACTTCTCGATCGCGACACTGGCCGTGGGAGAGATCGTCTCGCTGGTGATCCTGAACTGGGAAAGTCTGACGCGCGGCCCCATTGGCGTCTCCGCCATTCCGCCGCTGTCGCTGTTCGGCATCGAACTCGAGTCGGCGCAATCGGTCTACTGGTTCACCTTCGCCGTGCTGGTCGTGCTGGTGCTGCTGCAATTCCGGCTGCTGGGCTCGCATCTCGGCCGCGTCATGCGCGCGGTACGCGACGACGACGTGGCCGCGCGGTCCTACGGCATCCGTCTCGACCGCTACAAGGCCCTGGCGTTTGCGTTCGGCAGCTTCGCCGCCGGCATCTCCGGCGGCATCACCGCGCATCTCTATTCGTACATCAACCACGAGACCTTCAACGCCCAGCTCTCGATCCTGGCGCTGACCATCGTGATCCTGGGCGGCATGGGCAACGTCACGGGCGCGGTCGTGGGCTCGGTCCTGCTGATCGGCCTGCCCGAGGTGTTCCGCGTCGCCGCCGAGTATCGCGTCCTGATCTACGGCATCGTACTGCTGCTGCTGGTGCGCTTCCGGCCGCAGGGATTGTTCGGCACGGTATGAGCGCGCTCCTGGAAATCCGCGGGCTGACGCGCCGCTTCGGCGGCCTCACCGCCGTGAACTCGGTCGACCTCGACGTGAACGAGGGCGAGCTGGTTTCGATCATCGGCCCCAACGGCGCCGGCAAGACGACGCTGTTCAACCTGGTGACCGACCTCGACGACGCCGACGCGGGCACCGTGACCTTCGCCGGCCAGAACGTGACCGAGCTCTCCGCCGACAGGCTGGCGGCACTGGGCCTTGCGCGCACCTTCCAGCACGGCCGCGTGTTTGCCAACTTGACCGTCCTCGACAACGTGCTGGTCGGCGCCCATGTCCGCTTCCGGAAGGTGCGTCCTGCCTGGCCGGGGCCGTTGTCCCTGCTCGAGCCGCTGGCCGAGCTCGTGCTGGCCCTGGTGCGGCCCGGTGCGGTGAAGGCCGAGGAGGCCGCCCTTCGCGCCGACGCGCTCAGGATCATCGCCCGCTTCGGCGAGCGGCTTACGCCGCGCATCGACCACCCGGCCTACAGCCTGAGCTACGCGAACCGCCGCCGGGTCGAGATTGCGCGCGCCCTGGCGCTCGGGCCCAAGCTGCTGCTGCTCGACGAGCCGACCGCCGGCATGAACCAGACCGAGACCGCCGAGATGCAGGCGCTGGTGGGTGAGCTGAAGAAGAGTGGCCTCACCATCCTGCTGATCGAGCACAAGCTCGACATGGTGATGCAGCTCTCCGACCGCGTGATCGTGATGGACGAGGGCTCGGTGATCGCGTCGGGCAAGCCGCTCGACGTGCGCAACGACCCCAAGGTGATCGAGGCCTATCTCGGCCATCGCCGTCCTGCCGGGGAGGCCGCGCAATGAGCGACGTGCTGCTGGCGCTCGAGGGCGTGAACACCTTCTACGGGCCGGTGCAGGCGCATTTCGACCTGAACCTCACGGTCGGACGCGGCCAGATCGTGAGCCTGCTGGGCGGCAATGCCTCGGGCAAGTCGACGACCATGAAGATCATCCTGGGCCTGGTGAAGCCCGCATCGGGCATCGTGCGCTTCGACGGCCAGCCGCTGAACGGCCTCACCACGCCGCAGATCGTGCGCCGCGGCGTGGGCTCGGTGCCCGAAGCGCGCCGCCTGTTCGGCGACATGAGCGTGCGCGAGAACCTGCTGATGGGCGCCTTCGCCCGCAAGGATCGCCCCGCCGTCGCGCAGGACCTCGACAAGGTGCTGACCCAGTTCCCCAAGCTCGCCGAGCGCCTCAACCAGCGCGCCGGTACGCTGTCGGGCGGCGAGCAGCAGATGGTGGCGATGGCGCGCGCGCTGATGGGCCGGCCGAAGCTGATCTGCATGGACGAGCCGACGATGGGTCTCTCGCCGCTGTGGGTCGACCGCGTGCTCGAACTGATCGCGGCGATCAACAAGGACGGCACGACGGTCTTCATGGTCGAGCAGAACGCGAGCCTGGCACTCGAGATCGCCCACCATGCCTACGTGCTTCAGACCGGCCGCATCGTGCTCGACGGTCCGGCCAGCCAGCTGCGCGCCGATCCGCGCATCCGCGACGCGTATCTCGGTGGCCAGGAGGCCGCGTGAGAATAAGTTATCGTGACACGCGGCGAATTCAGCAACGCCTTCCATTGTCCCGACACAATCACACCCCCAAATAGGAGGCGTTGAAGGATCGGAAGGAGACCGAGATGTCCGAACCACTCGTTGTCGAAGTGTGGGGCAAGCCCGCCGGGTTTGTCCTCAAGGAAGGCAAGGCCTTCCGCTTTCACGCGCTCGGGCAGCCGTTCGAGAAGATCGACGGCACCGAGTTCAACACGTTGGGCCATGCCCGCCTCGCTGCGGCCGCGCTCCAGCAGCCCAAAGCTCCCTGTCTCAGCTGCTGATTAACGACCGACTTTCCAGCCGGTCTCTTCGGCCACGCTCTTGAAGAAGTCGACGTCGTAGGCGCGTTCGGGCTCGGCCCGGACGCGGCGGTCGAGGATTTCGGCATCCTTGCCGACCAGGATGCGCCAGCGCTCGGCCTTCACCCCGTCGAGGATGACGGTCGCGGCCTCGGCCGCGGTCATCGGCGCCTCCTCGAGAAAGCGCCGGATGCGCTCGCGCACGATCTTCTCGACGTCGGCGTCGGACATCTTCGAGGAGTCGATGCCGGCGGCGGCGATGCGCGAGCGTGCCTGCTTTATCTGCGCCGGGGTCAGCGCGTCGCCGTCGTTGCCCGCCAGCACCTTGCCCGTGTTGCCCGCGATGCCGGTGCCGATGTGGCCCGGCATCACCACCGAGCATTTGATGTGTGGCGCGTTCAGCCGCAGATCGACCTGCAGCGCCTCGGAGAAGCCCTTCACGGCGAACTTGGCCGCGCCATAGGCGGTCTGCGGCATCGACGCGCCGATCACGGCCCAGAAGCCGTTGACGCTCGAGGTGTTCACGATGTGGCCCTTGTCGGCCTTCAGCATCATCGGCAGGAACGCGCGCGTGCACAGGTATACGCCGCCCCAGCAGATGTTGAAGGTGCGTTCCCACTCGTCGCGCTCGGCCACGACGAAGCTCGAGCCGCCGCCGATGCCCGCGTTGTTGAACAGCAGGTGGACCTTGTCGGTCTCGTGCTGCCGGGCGATCTCGCCCTGGAAGCGCTCGACGGATGCCCTGTCCGACACGTCGAGGATGTGCGTGGTGATCTTCAAGCCCTGCGGCAGGCGCTCCTGCCGGCAGAGCCGTTCGGTTTCGGCAAGACCGCTGGCCGAGACGTCGCACATGGCGATGCTGACGCCTTCGGCCACGAGCTGGCGCACCAGCTCGCGGCCCATGCCCGAACCGCCGCCGGTGACGACGGCGATCCGCCCGGCCAGGTCTTTCATTGCATCTCCCTTGTTAGAGCGACCTGATCTGCACCTTGCGGAACTTCAGGTTGCCCGATCCGTATTGTAGCGCGACGTTGCCGGCGGCCGGCAGGCGGTCGTTTGTGACGTCGACGGTCTTCTGGCCGTTGAGGACGACCACGAAGTGGTTGCCCTGCGCGGTGATCTCGTAGGTGTTCCACTTGCCGGCGGCCTTCGGCATCGGGATCACCTTGGCCACGTCGACGATCGCGCCGGTGCCGTAGCTCGGGTCGGGACGCTTGTCGAAGATGTTGACCTCGTAGCACAGCGCCGCGTCGATCTTCGCGGGGTCCTTGCAGCGGATGAAGATGCCGCTGTTCACGTCCTCGTCGGCCCAAAACTCGGCGTAGATCTGGAAGTCCTTGTACTTGTTCTTGGTGACGAGATAGGCGGGATCCTTGCCGTCGAGCTTGTCGGCCACGATCGAGCCGCCCTCCACCCGCCAGTTGGCGGCGCCGACGCGGGTGAAGTCACCCATGCTCTTGCCGTCGACGATGGTCGTCCACTTGGGGTCTTGCGCGACCGCAACCGCGCCAGCTCCCAACAACGCTACGCCCGTAATGGCAGCAATGATACGCTTCATGTCTCTCTCCCTCTGTTACGACTTCTTTATTGCCTGAAAGACTAGCCCCTTCCGTTCCATGCCGAAACGCCTTTTGATCGTGGCCCACGCTCCTTCCGACAACACAGTTGCGTTACGTGCTGCGGTGCAACGTGGTGCGTCGAGCGAAAGCGGCATCGACGTCCGGGTGATCGCGCCGCTGCAGGCCGGGCCCGACGATGTGCTCGCGGCCCAGGCCGTGATCCTCGGCACCACCGAGAACCTGGGCTACATGAGCGGCGCGCTGAAGGATTTCTTCGACCGCTCGTACAATACACTGCTCGACAAAACCCAGGGCCTGCCCTGCGCCCTCTACATCCGCGCCGGCAGCGACGGCACCGGCACGCGCCGCGGCGTCGAGACCATCCTGAACGGCCTGCGCTGGCGCGCCGTGCAGGAGCCGCTGCTCTGCAAGGGCCCGTGGCAACCAGCGTTTGTCGAGCAGTGCGAAGAACTCGGCGCGGCAATGGCCGCCGGACTCGCCGCCGGCATCTTCTAAGTCCTATTGGGCCGTATACCCTCCGTCCACCACGAGGCCCGCGCCGGTCATGAACGAGGCATCGTCGGAGGCCAGGAACAGAATCCCCTTGGCGACGTCGTTGGCCACGCCCAGCCGTCCGATCGGATGCATCGACGTCGAGACGCGCTTCGTGGCCTCTGTGTCGTTGGTGCCGATCTGCTTCGCGCGCATCGCAAACGTCTGCTGCCCCATGTCGGTGTCGATCACGCCGGGATGGATCGAGTTCACGCGCACGCCGTAGCCCTTGCGGCCGAACTCGAGCGCCGTCGACTTGGTGAAGGTCGTGACGCCGCCCTTGGTCAGCGAATAGAGCGGATCGAGCTGCGAGCCCACGAGGCCCGCGATCGAGGCGGTGTT
>CAIWTJ010000011.1 GCA_903915535.1 Enhydrobacter aerosaccus | reverse complement strand
CCAATTCCTCAAAACTCATTTAATTTCCGTAACTTAGCCCACATCCGATGGGCTCCCGGGGGCGGTCCTAGAGGCCCAAGGATTGGGCCGACCGCTGGCGAGGCTTCATATGAGGCTTGGTCGGGTCCAAGTCAATGCAGCCGCCCTGCGCGGCAGGGTCGCGCTTTTGTGGCCTATTTCTTGGCCTTTAGCTCGACTTCAACGAAGGTGAATTCGAAGTCGTTCGGGTTGATCACGTCGTGCTCGACGCCGATCTGGCGGGCATAGGAGACGCCGGCCCGGAGCGGCGCCGGCACGGTCTGCTTGCCGTCGAAAATGTGCAATTCACCCGTCGTCACGGGCACGACCACGTAGTCGTGCATGTGCTTGTGCCAGCCGGTGTGGCCGCCGGGCGGGAACTTCCACTCCGTCACGAGCACGCTGTCGTTGTCGATCTGCACGGAGGGTTTGGCCAAAGGCCGGTCTTTGTCGTTCATGCTTGCAGGCTAATGCGGCAAGACACACTTGTCAGGTAAGCTTTCCGTCGCACTAGCAGCGTCGCACTTGGAGGAAGCAATGCCGCGCCCCTCGACGATCGCCACCTGGAACCGCAATCCCGCCGACGAAGAGGCGATGGGCGCCGCCCATGCCCCGATCTGGCGGCGCATGGTGGATGTCTCGGTGCCGCACGATCTCAGCGCCTCGACAGTGCTCGACTACGGCTGCAACCAGGGCGGCTTCCTGCGCCTATTGTACGATACGCATCCGTTCAAATTGGCGATCGGCATCGACATCGCCCGCGAGTCGGTCGGCCGCGCCGAGATGCTGAAGGGCCACCGGCCGATCGACTACAAGGTTGCCAATTCGGCCGCCGCGCTCGGCCGGACGTTCGACTTCGCCTTCAGCCACGAGGTGCTCTACCTGCTGCCCGACCTGGCGAGGCACGCCAACGACATGAAGGCCGCCCTTCGCCCCGGCGGCGCCTATGTCGCCGCGATGGGATGCCATACCGACTCGGCCACCTGGGCGCACTGGCGCAAGTTGATCTCCGAGACCTCGTCGATCCCGATCTACGATCACTCGCTGGAAGAAGTGGCGAAGGTCTTCTCGGCCGCGGGCTTCACCGTCGGCGTGCGTCCGCTGGCGCTCGACGCCTTCATGCCGGTGACGGTCGGCAGCCCGTACTTTCCGAAGATCACCGACCAGCTGCGGTACTACAACACCGACAAGGTGCTGTTCAGGTTCGTGCGCCAAGCTTCCTGAGCGACCTGTCGATCCACTGTGCGCCGATCTTTTCCTGCACGCCGTTCTGGCGCAGGCGCTGGCGCAGGTTGCCGAAGTCGACCTGGTCGAGCTCCTGGTCCTGGTTGAAGCAGGAGAAGACGACCGTTTCCTTGCCCGTCACCGGATCCTTGTGCAGCTGAAGGCACTGAGCGCAGATCTCTTTCATCATGCATTGCATGGGCGAGTTGATCGATCCCAGCGCGCGATGGCCGGCCTTCATGTAGGGCTTCAGCACGCCATGACGCGCGAGGCGCACCGCGTTCATCATTCCGTCCGAACCGATCGCCACGATGCGGTCGGCGGTATTGAACGCGATCGGCTGGTCGCCGAGTTCGCCCGAGGCGTACTTGCGCATCGTCTCGACGATATTGTCGACGGTGGTCTTGTCCTGCGGACGGCCCGGCTCGAAGCCGGGCGCCTCGTCGCAGCACCATACGACCACGTCGGCCGCGGCTTCGATCTCCTCGACCTTGTAGCGGTCGCTCACCTTCTTGTAGCCCGCGAAGTAGAGCACCTTGCTGCCGGCCTTGCGGAAGGCCTGGCCGATCGAGAACAGCACAGCGTTGCCGAGGCCGCCGCCCGCGAGCACGACTGTCTCGCCGGGCTCGATCTCCGTCGGCGTGCCGGTCGGGCCCATGACGATCACGGGCTCGCCGGGCTTCAGCAGCGCGCAGAGGTCGGACGAGCCGCCCATCTCGAGCGTGATCAGCGACAGCAGGCCCTTGTCCTTGTCGACCCAGGCGCCGGTCAGCGCGAGGCCCTCCATGGTGAGCAGCGTGCCGTCGACCTTCTGCGAGCGCGCCTCGTAATTCTGCAGGCGATAGAACTGGCCGGGCTCGAAGTTGCGCGCGGCGGCCGGCGCCTCGACCACGACCTCGACGATCGTGGGCGTGAGACGATCGACGCGAACCACCCTGGCGCGCCAGTTGCTGTTGGCTTCGGCCAGGATATCTGCGGGCTTCTTCCGCGCGGGCGCCAGAGTCTCCATGGTCCGCGTCAGCACCGGATAGCCCTGCTTCGCGCCGCCCATTGCTTTCACGACATTGCCGGCGAACGACGGATGCAGGTCGCCGAAGAACGACATGAAGCGGCCGTCGGTGTGCTTGTACATCAGCACGCGCACGTCTTGCGGCTTGCACACGCGCTCGGGCGTGGCGGGTTCGCCCGACTCGTCCAGGGCGCGGAAGTACTTGCCGTCGATGAAGGCGTGCGTCGCGTCTTCGCGCGCGAGCACGGTGTTGGGCTGCGTGCCCGCGGCCACCAGGATAGTGCGCGCCGGCAGCACGGCCGCAATCTTCTGGCCGTTCTGCTCGCCTTCGACCTTCAGTCCCTTGGCCGCACCGTTGGCGTCGATCTCGACGGCGACCGGCGACAGGCCCTCGGCGAAGCGGATGTCCTCCTCCAGCGCCTTGAACACCTCTTCGTGGTTCAAGGTGTACGAGGGCGAATCGATCAGCCGGCGCCGATAGGCGACGGTGACACCGCCCCAGCCGTTCACCAGTCGGGCGATGTCGGGCAAGCGCTTCTCGCGCGCCGCCACCTCGCGCTCGGCGCGGATCGCCCTGGCATGCGCCAGGAACTCGACCGCGACCTCGCGTTCCTCCTCGTTCATGGCGGCCATCACCGCCTTCTCGCCGCGCTCGGCGATCAGGATCTCGTGGCGCGCCAGGAACTTCTCGACCTGCAGCGGGTAATAGGCGAGCGACTCGGTCGCTGTATCGATCGCCGTGAGGCCGCCGCCGATCACGACAACCGGCAGGCGGATCTGCAGGTTGGCGATCGAGTCCTTCTTCGCCGCGCCCGTGAGCTGCAGCGCCATCAGGAAATCCGACGCCGCGCGCACGCCGCGCGCCAGGCCGTTCGGCATGTCGAGCACGGTGGGCTTGCCCGCGCCGGCACAGAGCGCGATGTGGTCGAAGCCCATCTCGAAGGCGTTCTCGACCGTGACCGTGCCGCCGAAGCGCACGCCGCCGAACATCGAGAATTGATCGCGGCGCTCGAGCAGCAGCCGCACCAGCTTCAGGTAATTCTTGTCCCAGCGCACGGTGATGCCGTATTCGGCGACGCCGCCGAAACCCGCCATCGCGCGGTCACCGAGATCCTCGCGCAGCACGTCGATGTCCTTCACCGCCTCGAAGGGCGCGCGCGCGCCGCTTGCCTCGACGCCGGACTGCGCGACCGGAAGCGGCTCGATCTTCAGCCCGTCGATGCCGACCACCGTATGGCCGTCGTTCATCAGGTGATGCGCAAGATTGAATCCGGCGGGGCCGAGGCCGACCACCAGCACGCTGCGGCCGGTCGCGGGCCGCGGGATCGGGCGGTTCAAGTTGAGCGGGTTCCAGCGCGTCAGCAGCGAATAGATCTCGAAGCCCCACGGCAGCGACAGCACATCCTTCAGGGCGCGCGTCTCGATCTGCGGGATGTCGACGGGTTCCTGCTTCTGGAAGACGCAGGCCTTCATGCAGTCGTTGCAGATGCGGTGGCCGGTCGCCGCCATCAGCGGATTGTCGACGGCGGCCATCGCCACCGCGCCGATGGAGAAGCCCTCGCTCTTCAGGAGATTCATCTCCGAGATCTTTTCCTCGAGCGGGCAGCCCGCGAGCGTCACGCCGAACGGCGACTTCTGGTACAGCCCCGTCTTGCGATCCTTCAGGCCCTTCGAGCAGCTGTCCTTGCCCTGGTTGTGGCACCAGATGCAGTAGTTGGCCTGGTCGAGCGCGCGCACCGGATCGAAACCCGCATCGGTGAGCCCGAAGCCCTCGCGGTGGCGCAGCAGCGCGCGCGGCAGCTTCATCTTCGTGACGCCATCCACGACTTCCGTCTCGATCGGCACCAGATGCTCGAAGTCGAGCTTGTGCGGCACCTTGAACAGCGGCCCCTCGCGATGGCGCGCCTTGCCTTCCGCACTGTGCAGCGCCCAAGCGGCATAGTTCGTCAGCGCCTCGATGCGCGGCGTCGGCTTGTCGACCTTGAATTCCGCGCCCAGCGCGTCGCGCACGGCGAGAGCGAAGGCGAGTTCCCACTCTTCGAGATCGGTGAGTGCCGCCGGCAAAGCGACCGCCGCCGTCACCGCCGCGCTGTCGAGCGCGGCCGCCGCGTCGGCCTTGATCGCGCGCGTGGCGTAGCGCTGCACGAACAGCCGCTTGCAGTCGTAGAGAGGCGCAAACCGGGCGTCGCGCTGGCGCAGCGCCGCCGTCTCGGAAGCGATGCCGAACAGCGCGCCGATGAAATCCTCCAGCGGGCGGGCCACATCGATCAGCAGATTGGACTCGTCCTTCGCCGCCAGGGAACCCGGCGCCGCGCGGGCCGCCATCAGGCGCGCATGCGCCTCGACATTGGCATCCTGCAGCCAGGCGACGAACGCGGCGTCGAGGCGGCTGAGGCCCTCGCGGCCGTAGAGATCGTCGAAGCTCAGCCCATGGGCGAGCGTGGGGGCGGTCATTTCAGTTATATCCGGAGGGGCTGAGGGGTTTTTCGTTCGTACACGAACCGATTAGCCAACCCGCACGATGGGCGCAACTGGGTGGGCGCAAACCGATTCGCGACATAAATGCCTGATGACGGGGATGGGGGCTTCACGCATGTTCCGGCCGCCATGCATACCGCCTCCCCCTCGCTGCGCAACTGGCTGATTGTCGTGGCCGGCATGATTTTTTTCATGATCGTGCTGGGCGCACTGACGCGGCTCACCGAATCGGGCCTGTCGATGGTCGAGTGGAAGCCGGTGACCGGCGTGCTGCCGCCGATGTCGGACGCGGCGTGGCAGGCCGAGCTGCAGAAATATCTTTCCTCGCCCCAGGGAAGATTGGTGAATCGCACTTTCACGGTGCCGGAATTCCAGCAAATCTTTTGGCTCGAGTTCCTGCACCGCCTGTGGGGGCGAATGATCGGCGTCGTCTTCGCGGTACCGCTCGCCTGGTTTTGGCTGCGGGGGCAAGTCCCGGCGCCGTTGAAGCCGCGGCTCCTGATCATGCTGGTGCTGGGCGGCCTGCAGGGCGTGCTCGGCTGGGCAATGGTGGCGTCGGGCCTGGTCGACCGCCCCTCTGTCAGCCAGTACCGGCTGGCGGCGCATCTCATCCTCGCGGTCGTGCTGTATGCCTACTCGGTCTGGCTGATCCTCGAACTCGGCGATCCCGGTGTCCGGCGTGACGACCCCAAAACGGCGCGCAAGGCCGGCGCGCTGATCGGCCTCGTGCTGATCGTCATGACCTTCGGCGCCTTCATGGCTGGGCTTCGCGCAGGCTGGTCGCACAACACCTTCCCCACCATGTCGGGCTACTGGATCCCGCCCGGCATGTTCGATCTCTCGCCGTGGTGGACCAATTTCTTCGAGAACGGCACGACCATCCAGTTCATCCATCGCTGGCTGGCCAAGCTCCTGGTGCTGGGCGTGCTCGCGCTGCTGATCCGCGCGCGCCGGCCCGAGACCTATGTCGCCGCCGCGATGGCCCTGGTGCAAATGAGCCTCGGGATCGCCACGATTTTGACCGGCGTCGACATTACCCTCGCCGCCATGCACCAGGCTGGCGCGGTTCTTCTCCTGACCACCTTGATCGTCGTGCGCCATCGCGCCCTCTTGCCTCGCTCCGTGCCTTCTCCCGCCCGGCCCGCCTCGGCTATGGTCAGAGGATGAGCAGCCGCAGGAGCGTCGGAGCCCTGGCAAGCGTGACGGTCGTCGCAATGACGGCGTCCGTGCTGCTGGCGTTTGTCACCATCGATCCGCCGCCGCTGCCGGTGAAGCAGAAGAAGACCCAGGTCGTAGCCGCGCCGATTCCGGCCGTTGCCGACGCGCCTGTCGCCACCGGTCCCGCGCCGCTCCCGCCAACGGCACGGGCGCCGACACCGACACCGACACCGACACCGACACCGACACCGACACCGGCACCGGCACCGGAGAGGGCACCGGCAAGAGTCCCGGCGCCCGCGTCGACGGACAAGCCGACCGGGTGGCAAACGATTCCCCTGGACGAATTGCGCTCCCGCGCCAACAGGAACGAGCTCCCCGCGATGGAGGAGCTCGGCCGGCGGCTGCTCCAGGGACTCGACATGCCGAAAGACCCGCAGGCCGGCGCCGGCTGGCTGCTGCGCGCCGCCGCGCAGGGTTCGGCGCAGTCCGCCTTCAACGTCGGCGTGATGTACGAACGCGGCTTCGTCGTCGAGCGCGATTCGTCCAAGGCAGCGGAATGGTATCGCAAGGCCGCCAACGCCGGACTGCCGACAGCCAAGCACAATCTTGCGTTGATGCTGCGCGAAGGAAAAGGCACGGCGCGTGACGTGAAAGCCGCAACCCAGTGGCTCCTCTCGGCCGCACACCAGGGCATGGCCGCGTCGATGTTCATGCTGGGCGACATCTACGAGGTGGGCGACGGCGGCACCAAGGACCCGGCCGCGGCGCTTGCTTGGTTCGCAATCACCGGCGAATTCGAGCGCCAGGCAAACCAAGATGGGGAATCGGTACTGGCGAAGACCGCGGCCCAGCGCGCCCAGGTGTTGAAGCGGACGCTGACGACAACGGAACTCGAGCGCGCGCAGGAGCTGGCGCAAGGCGAGTTCAAGCGAATCATCGCGGAGCTCACGCCGCCACCGCCACCACCTCCTCCTGCCCCGGCCGCCGCCAGCACGCCGCCGCCCGCGCCTGCCCCCGTCGAAGCGGCGACGCCCGACTGGCCCAAGGGCACGGCCGAGCAGATCCGCGTCACGCAGCAGGCCCTGCTCGAATTGAAGCGGCTGCGCGACAAGCCCGACGGCAATCTCGGACCGAACACGCGCACGGCCATTCGCGATTTCCAGAAGAGCATCGGCATGCGGCAAACCGGCGAGCCGTCACGAGACCTCTATCTGGCCCTCGTGTCGGCGCGACATGACGCGCTGCGCGACTCGCCGCTGCCGATGCCGCCGCCACCACAGGTCACCGCCACTCCATCGGAGTCGCCCAAGGCCGAGCTGGCCAAACCTCAGCCCGCGCCCCCGCCACCGGTGGTGGCTCCCGCCTCCCCGCCTGCGCCGAAGGTCGACGATTCGAAGTTCACTCCCGCCCAGGTGGAGCCGCCGCCCCCGCCACCGAGTTCGGCCGAGATCGCCGCGACGACAGGACCGGCACCGCCACCGCAAAAGGCAGATCCGCCGAAGCCGCCCCCCGTTGTCGTCGATACGTCGAAGCCGCCGCCCGCGAAGATCGAGACGATGAAGCCATCGCGCCCGCCTGCCGACGTCACACCGGCCCCGGCACCGGCACCGCCGCCACCGACCTCCGCCGACATCGCCAAGGCAGGCCCGCCGACGCCTGAGCCTGCCAAGGTCGAAACAGCCAAGGCCGATCCGACCGCCTGGCCCGCAAGCCGCGTCGATCAGGTGAAGGCGATCCAGACACTGTTGCGCGACCTGCGCTTCTACACCAAGGCGATCGACGGCCAGGCGAACGGCGGAACGCAGACCGCGATCCGCGAATACCAGCGCATGTCCGGGCTCAAGGAAACCGGCGAGGCCAACAAGGCGCTGTTCGACTCGCTGAAGGAAATGCGCAAGCTGATGGCGCCCACGCGGAATTAGGCCTGGGCGAACGTTCCTGCGTGGCGCCACCAGGCCTCGGGCAGTCGCGCCGCGGCATGCCGAGCTTCGGCAAAGGTCGTGTAGAGCGCAAAGCACGTGGCGCCGCTGCCGCTCATCGCGGCGTAGCGCGCGCCATCGGTCACCCGAAGGAACGACAACACCTCGCCGATGACCGGCCGCAACGATACCGCCGCCGGCGTGAGGTCGTTGCCGCGTTCAGCGAGTGTCTCGACGAACTCCGCCATGCCCGACCAGGGACGCGCGAGCGGGCGCCTGGGCGAGAAGTCGCCATGCCGTGCCGCAAAAACGTCGGCCGTCGACAGGGACACGCCGGGATTGACCAGAAGGACGGCACAGGAGGGCAATGGAGGTGCCGCGTCGAGCCGTTCGCCTGTGCCCGAGACGAGCGACGTCCGGCCCGCGAGGCACATCGGCACGTCCGCGCCCAGGCGCCCGGCAAGATCGAACAGCTCCCGCTCGGAAAGTCGAAGCCGCCACAGGTCGACGAGGGCCCGCAAGGCTGCCGCCGCGTCGGCCGAGCCGCCGCCGAGGCCCGCCGCCACGGGAATGTTCTTGGTGAGGCGAAGGGCTGCCCGCGGTGTCACGCCGGCGCACTCCGCCAGCAGGCGTGCGGCCTTCAGCACGAGATTGTCGGGCTCTGCGGACAATGCCGCCCCGCCCGGCGCGGTCGCCGTGCCAGCGAAAGCGAGCGACAGACTCTCCGACGCCGACGCCTCGATGGTGTCGGCCAGATCGGCGAAGGCCACCAGCGACTCGAGGAGATGATAGCCATCGTCCCGGCGGCCGACGACGTTCAGCCAGAGATTGACCTTGGCGCGCGCCGCTCGCAGATCAGCCGCCCTGCTTCTTGGGCTCGTTCTTGGGATCGATGCCGCCCTTCTCGTAGACGGTCGGCTTGTCGTTGGCCGCACTCAGCCCGTTGGCCAGCTTGTCCTTGATGACGGAGATGCGGTCCTTCTCCGGCTTCTGGTTCAGCGCGCGCTCCCACTCGAAGCGTGCCTCGCGCTTGCGCCCGACGTGCCAGTAGGCGTCGCCCAGATGCTCGACGACGGTGGCATCGTCACCCTTCTGCTCGCTGGCCCGCTCCAGCCACTCGACCGCGTCGTTGAACTGGCCGAGCCGGTAGTAGGCCCAGCCGACGGAGTCGGTGATGGCGCCGTCGTCCGGCCGAAGCTCGGTCGCGCGCTTCAGCATCTTCATGCCTTCGTCGAGGTTGATGCCCTGGTCGATCCAGCTGTAGCCGAGATAGTTCAGTACATAAGGCTGGTCGGGCGAGAGCTCGAGCGCCTTCTTCATGTCGGCCTCGGCCTTGGGCCACTGCTTGACCCGCTCCTGCGAGATGCCGCGGCCGAAATAGATCGGCCAGTAGCGCTCGTCGGCCTTCTTCAGGCGCGACACGGCGATGTCGTAGGCGCTGACGGCGTCGGCGAAGCGCTCCTTGCCGCGCATCAGGTCGGCCAGCGTCAGGGCAGCGTCGATGCGGTCGCCCTTCTCGGCGATCAGCGCCTTGAGCTGCGTCACCGCCTTGTCGAAGCGATCGTCCTGCGCGTCGAGAGTCGCAATGCGCAGGCGCGCCTGCCAGTACAGCGGCGAGGCCGGGCCGATCTTGCCCAGCGCCTTCATCTCCGAGGGCAGAACCTGGAACTGCTCGTAGATGCCGGAGATCATCAGCCACGCGAAATCGTGCGCCGGGTTCAGCTCGACCGCGAGCTGGCCGAAGATCAGCGCCAGGTCCGTGCGCTGGTTGCGGGGATCGGCGCTCAGGATGCCGCCGATGTCGAACATGATGTCGGCAATGCCCAGCGCCGGGCTCGGCGGCTTGGGCGCCGGCTGGTTCGGCGCCAGCAATCCGTCGAGGACGACGCTGTCGCCGTACTTGTCCGCGTAGGTCTTGAGCAAGGCCTGGGCATCGGCGCTCTTGCCCAGCCGGCGCAGGCCGTCGGTCACCGCCACGACAACGCGCAGTCCGCTGGGATCGAGTTCGAGGGCACGGCGGTACTTCGTTTCGGCGGCCGCACGATCGCCGGCCATCTCGTCGATCTGGGCGTCGATCACGAGTGCCGGTGACTGCGAGCGTTCGCCTTCGGCGGGTTTCAGCTTCGACAGTAGCTGGCGTGCCCCCGAATAGTCCTTCTC
Organism: Enhydrobacter aerosaccus; assembly: GCA_903915535.1. Classification (GTDB taxonomy): domain Bacteria; phylum Pseudomonadota; class Alphaproteobacteria; order Reyranellales; family Reyranellaceae; genus Reyranella; species Reyranella aerosaccus_C. The sequence goes on along the minus strand of CAIWTJ010000011.1, from coordinate 2,320 downwards.
ACCCGCCTTGAGCCAAGCCAGCACATAGTCCTTGAGGGGACCGAGCTGGTTCTCCGAGCCGATGCGGCCCAGCTGCGTCTCGGCCCCGCGATAGTCGCCCTTCTTGATCTGCTGAACCGCCAAGACGAGATTGGCAAAGCCGTCACCCGGCTTGCCTTGCAGCACCGATGGCGCCAGTAGCACGGCCGCATCGAAGCGGCCTGCGTAGAGACGCAACCGGAAGGCCGCGTAGATGAGTTCCGGGTCGTTGGGGTTCTGCACCAGAGCGGGATCGAGCTGGGCTGCGCCATTTTCGTAGTCGTGATCCTGCTCGGCCACGCGCGCGGCGAGATAGCGTCCGCTGAGCGTGATCGCCGCGGTCGACGGAGGGGCAGGCGCCCGATTCGTCTGGGCGGTCGCGACAAGCGGAAGGACCAGCAGGGATACTGCCGACAGCAACGAAAGGCGTTTTACTCGCATGCAACTCACATGTTGGGATAGTTGGGACCGCCGCCGCCCTCGGGCACCGACCAGTCGATATTCTGCGCGGGATCCTTGATGTCGCACGTCTTGCAGTGGACGCAGTTCTGCGCGTTGATCTGGAAGCGCGGCTGGCCGTTGTCGGCCGTCACGACTTCGTAGACGCCGGCCGGGCAGTAGCGCTGCGCCGGCTCGGCATACATCGGCAGGTTGACGGCGATCGGAATCGACGGATCGCGCAGCTTGAGGTGAACCGGTTGGTCCTCCTCGTGATTGGTGGCCGAAAGGAACACCGACGAGGGCTTGTCGAACGAGAGCACGCCGTCGGGCCGCGGATACTGGATCGGCTGGAATTCGGACGCCGGCCGCAGGGTCTCGTGATCGGCCTTGGTGTGACGCAGCGTCCAGGGCAAACGGATACCGAGATCGTGGCACCACATGTCGAAGCCGCCATAAAGCGTGCCCAGGAAAGTGCCCCACTTCAGAGCGGGCTTCACATTGCGTACCTTGTCGAGGTCCTTCCAGATCCACGACGCCTTTAGCGCCGCCGGATAGGACGTGAGCTCGTCGCCGCCGGTCTTGCCGGCGACCAGCGCCTCGAACGCCGCCTCCGCGCCCAGCATGCCGCTCTTGATCGCGTTGTGGCTGCCCTTGATGCGCGGCACGTTCACGAACCCGGCCGAGCAGCCGAGCAGCGCACCGCCCGGGAAGGTGAGCTTCGGCACCGACTGCACGCCGCCTTCGTTGATGGCGCGCGAGCCGTAGGCCAGCCGCTTGCCGCCCTTCAGGTACTTGGCGACCTCGGGATGCGTCTTGAAGCGCTGGAACTCGTCGAACGGCGACAGGTACGGGTTCTCGTACGACAAATGCACGACGAGGCCGATGGCGACCAGGTTGTCGCCGAAGTGATACATGAACGAGCCGCCCGAGCTGCCGGTCTCCGACAGCGGCCAGCCCTGCGAATGCACGACCAGGCCTTTCTTGAAGGCGGCAGGATCGACCTGCCACAGCTCCTTGATGCCGATGCCGAACTTCTGGGGGTCGACCCCGGCGCGCAGGTCGAACTTGGCGAACAGCATCTTCGACAGCGAGCCGCGCGCGCCTTCGGCGATCAGCGTGTACTTGGCATGCAATTCCATGCCCGGCGTGTAGGTGTCCTTGTGCGTGCCGTCCTTGGCGATGCCCATGTCGCCGGTGGCGACGCCTTTCACGGCACCGTCTTCGGTGTAGAGAATCTCGGCGGCGGCGAAGCCCGGATAGATCTCGACCCCCAGCGCCTCGGCCTGCTGGCCAAGCCAGCGGCAGACTTCACCCAGGCTCACGATGTAGTTGCCGTGATTGTTCATCAGCCGCGGCATGGCGAAGTTGGGGAAGCGGTACGAGCCGGTCTTGGTGAGGAACAGGAACTGATCGTCGCTGACCTCGGTCTCGACCGGGGCGCCTTTTTCCTTCCAGTCGGGAATGAGTTCGTTGAGACCGATCGGATCGATCACGGCGCCCGACAGGATGTGGGCGCCGATTTCGGAGCCCTTCTCGATCAGGCAGACCGACACCTCGTGATTGCGCTCGGCCGCGAGCTGCTTCAACCGGATCGCGGCCGACAGCCCGGCCGGCCCGCCCCCAACGATCACCACGTCGTATTCCATCGCCTCGCGCGTCATTCCCATCTCGCTCTGCAGTGTCTTTTCCAGATGGACGCGCCGCCAGCAGGCGCCGATCCTTTGACGTGCTAAATAGCCTGTCGGGCGCAACATCGCTACCCGCCGAAAGGGGCAATCCCGTGGCCGAACTGACTGGAATCGAGAGCAAACTCTTCACGACGCACGATTTTCGGCTGGAAAATGGGCAAACGCTGCCCGTG